>NZ_BAABIB010000048.1:0-48645 GCF_039542405.1 Amycolatopsis dongchuanensis | reverse complement strand
CAACTCCAAGATCCGCCGACCGGATTACCTACCCAACGTTGCTTGATGCGGCACTAGCCTTCTTGCAGCCGCACCCGTGCCTTCACCTCGGACAGCGCGTCCTGGTACTCGGGAACGGGGTTCATCGCCCACGCCATGCGGAGCTGACCGAGCGCCTCGACGAGGCGGCCGAGCCGCTGCAACGTCCGGCCCAGCACGAACCGCGCGTAGTGGTCGGCAGGGTCCAGCTCCAGCACGCGCGTGAACGCCCGCTCGGCGTGGTTGAGCTGCGCGGAGTGGAAGTACGCCCGGCCCGCGAGCAGCTGCACGCTGGGTTTGTCCGGCTCGGCCTCCAGCACGGGCCGCAGTGCCTTGAGCGCGTCCAGCGGGCGCCGGTTCTCGACCAGCGCCTCGGCCTGACGGAACGCCTCGAACCGGTTGTCGGGGACTAGGTCCGGAGTCTGGTTCTCGTCATCCATAGACAATCGACGTTACCCCTCGGCAGGCGCTTTCGGCAGGGGTGCGATCAAGGGGTGGAACGCCCGCATGGTGCACTAGGCGGCTATGAGCGGTGACGACCGAAGGGAGGAGGCGCTCCCATTGACACAGCGCGCTCGTGCCTCATGGGCGTCCTCGTGGACCGAGGAACGAGGGAAGCGAGGACGCCCATGAGCAATCCCCGCTATCTCGGACTGTCGCCCTACCTGTACTACACCGACGCCACCGAGGCGCTGGAGTGGCTGGTCCGCGTCTTCGGCTTCACCGAGCGCGTGCGCTACGTCGACGGCTCCGGCCAGGTGTTCCAGGCCACCGTCGCGGCCGGGGACGCCGAGATCGTGCTCGCCGGCGTCGGCACCGACTACTGGGAGGGCAAGGGGGTGGACCGCCCGGTCGGGCAGCTCAACGTGATCTACGTGGACGACGCCGACGCGCAGTACGACCGCGTCTGCGCCGCGCTCGGCGAGGGCTGTGACGTCAGCCCGCCCCAGGACCAGCCCTACGGTGCCCGGGTGTTCACGGTCGCTGACATCGGGGGCAACAGCTGGACGTTCTGGCAGCAGATTTCGGACACCGCGGACCTGCCGCCGGGCTGGCAGGAAATTCGGGCCGAGCCTCCAACGGGTGACCACGACCTGCCGTTAGGCTGAAAGCCGTCATCGCCGGGACAACCCATGAGGAGCGACGAGTGGCGGTCATCGAGCAGGTAGGCGCCCGCGAAATCCTGGATTCGCGCGGAAACCCGACTGTCGAGGTGGAGGTGGCGCTCGACGACGGCACCCTGGCGCGGGCGGCCGTCCCGTCGGGGGCGTCGACCGGTGAGCACGAGGCCGTCGAACTCCGCGACGGCGACCCCAAGCGGTACAACGGCAAGGGCGTGGAGCGCGCCGTCGCGGCGGTGCTCGACGAGATCGGCCCGGAGCTGACCGGGATCGAGGCCGTCGAGCAGCGCATCGTGGACCAGAAGCTGGTCGACCTCGACGGCACCCCGGACAAGTCCCGCCTCGGCGCGAACGCGCTGCTGGGCGTGTCGCTCGCCGTCGCCAAGGCCGCGGCCGAGTCGGCCGAGCTGGAGCTGTTCCGCTACCTCGGCGGCCCGAACGCGCACGTGCTGCCCGTGCCGATGATGAACATCCTCAACGGTGGCGCCCACGCCGACACCGACGTGGACATCCAGGAGTTCATGATCGCGCCGATCGGCGCCGAGTCCTTCCGCGAGGCCCTGCGCTGGGGCGTCGAGGTCTACCACTCGCTGAAGTCCGTGCTCAAGGGCCGCGGCCTGGCCACCGGCCTCGGTGACGAGGGCGGGTTCGCGCCGAGCCTGGCCAGCAACCGCGAGGCGCTGGACCTGATCACCACCGCGATCGAGAAGGCCGGTTACACGCCGGGCCGCGACATCGCGCTGGCGCTGGACGTCGCCGCGACCGAGTTCTTCGCCGAGGGTGCGTACAGCTTCGAGGGGCAGAAGCGCAGCGCCGAGCAGATGGGCGCCTACTACGCCGAGCTGCTCGACGCGTACCCGCTGGTCTCGATCGAGGACCCGCTGTCCGAGGACGACTGGGACGGCTGGGTGACGCTGACGAACCAGATCGGCGAGCGCGTGCAGCTCGTCGGTGACGACCTGTTCGTCACCAACCCCGACCGCCTGGAGACGGGCATCGAGCGGGGCGCGGCGAACGCGCTGCTGGTCAAGGTCAACCAGATCGGCACGCTGTCGGAGACCCTCGACGCGATCACGCTCGCGACCTCCTACGGCTACAAGAGCATGATGAGCCACCGCTCGGGTGAGACCGAGGACACCACGATCGCCGACCTGGCCGTCGCCACCGGCGTCGGGCAGATCAAGACCGGTGCCCCGGCCCGCAGCGAGCGCGTGGCGAAGTACAACCAGCTGCTCCGCATCGAGGAGACCCTCGGCGACGCGGCCCGCTACGCGGGTGACCTCGCGTTCCCGCGGTTCACGCCGGAGAGCTGACGCGTGACCCAGCGAGGCAGGGAGCGCACGCGGGGCCGTCGCACGGACCGCCGTGCCGACGGCCAGCCCGCGCGCCCTGCCTCCGGGTCCACGCGGGTCGAGGGCAGACCGCGGCGCGTGCGCCGGGTGCGTTCGCGGTTGCGCCGGGGCCTCGGCGTCAAACCCCAGACCGGCGCCACCCGCGTGCTGGGCATGTCCACCACGCGCCGGGCCGCGGTGCTGGCGATCGTGGTGTGCGCGCTGGCGTTCACGCTCGCGGTGCCGTTGCGGACCTACCTGAGCCAGCGGTCGGAGATCGCGGAGCAGGAGCAGCGGCAGTCCGAGCTGCAGAAGGAGGTCGCCGAGCTGCAGGCCCGGCAGGCGGCGCTGAACGACCCGGCGCAGGTGGAGGCTGAGGCGCGCCGCCGGCTGCGGTACGTCATGCCGGGCGAGACGCCCTACCTCGTCCAGCTGCCCCAGGACACCCAGCAGAACCCGCAGCAACAGCCGCAGCAGCAACCCGGGCCGGGTGACGCGGCCTGGTACGAGCAGCTCTGGTCCACGCTCGGGGGCTGACGCACCGCTTGCGACAATGGGGGCGTGGAACAGACGTCTTCGTTCGAGCCGGTGACGGAAGCCGACCGCGAGATCATCGCGCAGCAGCTCGGCCGCCCGCCGCGGGCACTGCGTGCGATCGCCGCGCGCTGCCCCAGCGGCCATCCGTCCGTGGTGCAGACCAACCCGCGGCTCGAGAACGGCACGCCGTTCCCCACGCTGTACTACCTCACGTGCCCGCGGCTGGCGTCGCTCGTCGGGCGCCTGGAGGCGTCCGGGCTGATGAAGGAGATGACCGAGCGGCTGTCCGTCGACGAGGAGCTGGCCGCGGCCTACCAGCGGGCCCACGAGTCCTACCTCGCCCAGCGCGACGCGATCGAGCCGCTCGGCCACCAGGTCACCGCGGGCGGGATGCCGGGGCGCGTGAAGTGCCTGCACGTCCACCTCGCGCACACCCTCGCCTGCGGCCCCGGCGTGAACCCGTTCGGTGACGAGACGCTCGAACTCCTGAAGCCGGACTGGCCCTCCGGCGACTGCGCGGCGTAACGCTCTTGCTCCTCCCGGGGATAGGCCCAGCGTGGGACGGGGAGGAGCTGGGGCGTGCGACTGACGCGGCTGCGCATCGCGCGGCGCAAGGCGCGCCGGATCGGCCTGCGCTACCGGACGCTGGTCGCGGTGCTCGGCGGCACGCTCGCCGTGCTGCCCGCCGGCCTCGCGAGCGCGCGGTCCGCGCAGTGGAGCGCCGTCCCGAGCGCCGAGCACAGCCGTGACGCCGCGCTCGTGCAGGGCCTCGACCCTGCTCTGGTGCGGATCGGCGTGGACGGCAGCCTGCCCCGGCGGACGTCCGTCGTCGAGCCGCTGCCGCCGGAGGAGCTGCCGAGCGGTCCACTGGGCATCCCCGGCACGGCGCTGAAGGCGTACCGCAACGCCGCCGATCTCATGGCGCGTGACCAGCCGGGCTGCCACATCGACTGGGCGCTGATCGCGAGCATCGGGCGCATCGAGTCCAACCACGCGCGCGGCGGGTACGTCGACGCGAACGGCCACACGCGCGAACCGATCCTGGGGCCGGTGCTGAACGGTGTCGGTGACGTGGCCGCGATCCCCGACACCGACGGCGGGCGCTGGGACGGGGACACGGTGTGGGACAGGGCCGTCGGGCCGACGCAGTTCATCCCCTCGACGTGGCTCGTGTACGGAGTGGACGGCAACGGCGACGGCGTGGCGGACCCGAACAACATCTACGACGCCACGCTCACCACCGGCCGGTACCTGTGCTCCGGCGGCCTGGACCTGGCGAACCCGGACCAGCTGCGTGCCGCGATCTACCGCTACAACAACTCCGACGTCTACGTGGACACGGTGATCCGCTGGGCGGAGGCGTACCGGAAGGGTGTGCTGCAGCTGCCGGACAGCGGCATCCCGGTCGGTGCCCCCGCCGCGCCCGCCGTGCCCGCCCCGCCGCCGGTGACGACCACCCCGGCGCCGCCGCCGGTCACGACTCCTCCTGCTGCGGTGGATCCGCGCATCGACACGCCGGCACCGGGCTCGACGACTCCGTCCACCCCGGACAGCACGACCACCACGACCACCACGTTGCCCACCTGCGAGCCCCCGTCGTCGGAGCCTCCATCGTCCACGTCGACGACCCCGCAGCAGACCTCCACGCCGCCCACCTCGCCGCCGACCACCTGCGTGCCGCCGCCGTCACCGGACCCCAGCAGCTCGACCAGCGTTACCAGCTAGTCTCCGAGGCATGCGTGTTGCCGCGATCGACTGTGGAACGAACTCCATCCGGCTCCTGGTCGCCGAGCTGACCACCCGCCACGACGGCACCGTCGACCTGCGTGACCTGCACCGCGAAATGCGCGTCGTGCGGCTCGGGCAGGGCGTGGACGCCACGGGCAGGCTCGCGCCGGAGGCGCTGGAGCGCACGCGCGCGGCCCTCGCCGACTACACGATCGCCGCGCGGCGCAAGGGGGTCGAGCGGGTCCGCATGGTCGCGACCTCCGCGACGCGGGACGCGAGCAACCGCGACGAGTTCTTCTCCATGACGCGCGAGGTGCTGGGCACCGAAGCCGAGGTGATCAGCGGTGACGAGGAGGCGCGACTGTCGTTCACCGGTGCCGTCGGCGAGCAGGACCCCGACGACGGCCCCTTCCTCGTCGTGGACGTGGGCGGCGGCTCGACGGAACTGGTCCTCGGCGACTGGAACGGCCGCGAAGCCTCGGTGACGGCGGCGAAGTCCGTCGACATCGGCTGTGTCCGCATCACCGAGCGTGCGCTGAAGTCCGATCCGCCCACTCAGGACGAGATCGCCGCCGCACGCGAGTTCGCCTCAGGGGTGCTGCGGGAGGCCTTCGACGTCGTGGACGTGGCGAAGGCGAAGACGTGGATCGGCGTGGCGGGCACCGTCACCACGCTGTCCGCCGTCGCGCAGGAGCTGCCCGAGTACGACTCCGAGCGCACCCACCTTTCGCGACTGTCGCAGGCGCAGGTGTACCGCCTCGCCGACGAGCTGCTCGCCCAGGACCACGAAACCCGTGCCGCGAACCCGGTGATCCACCCCGGCCGCGTGGACGTGATCGGCGGGGGCGCGCTCATCGTCCGGCTGCTCGCCGAACAGCTGGCCGAGCGCGGTGGCCCGGCCGAACTCGTCGTCAGCGAGCACGACATCCTCGACGGGATCGCGCTCTCGCTCGTGGGGGATTGACAGCCTGCCAGGCTATCCGGTCGAGCTTGTGCGAGCACCTGACTTTAGTCGGGTTTTTGTTCCGGTTTACCGAAACGCCCGGTAGGTTCCTGCTCACCCTTTGGTGAGGAGGAGTTTTCCTTGAGACGAACCAGGTTGCTCATCGCCGCGCTCGCGGTACCGCTGATCGGCGGAATCGTGGTCGCCGGGCCGACCGCCGCGGCACAACCGCAGCTTTCGGGTGCTGCCACGGAGTTCACGGTGCTGACCGCGGCCGGGCAGAGCGTCGGCGCGGCCGAGAAGGCGATCCGTGACGCGGGCGGCACGGTGCTGCACACCAACGCCGCCGTCGGCCTGATCACCGCCAGCGCCCCGGCGAACGGCTTCGTCCAGCGCGTCTCCGCGAACCGCGCGGTGTACGGCGCGGCGAAGGCGACGTCGATCGGCAAGGCGCCGCGGGACAAGGCGACCAGCAAGCCGGACCTCGCCGAGAAGGACTCGCGCGGGGCGGCGAAGAAGCCGGTCACCAAGAAGCCCGCGCCCGTCGGTACCGACCCGCTGGACGACCAGCTGTGGGGCCTGAAGTCCGTGCGCTCGGACCTCGCGCGCACCGTGCAGCCGGGTGACAAGCGCGTGAAGGTCGGCATCATCGACACCGGTGTGGACGGTTCGCACCCGGACATCGCGCCGAACTTCGACGCCGCCGACTCCCGCAACTTCACCCGTGACATCCCCACCGACGAGACCGGCGCGGTCGTCGACGGCCCGTGCGAGTACCGCGGTTGCGTGGACCCCGCCGACCACGACGACAACGGTCACGGCACGCACGTCGCCGGCACGATCGCGGCGGCCGCCAACGGGTTCGGCGTTTCGGGCGTCGCCCCGAACGTCACCATCGTCAACCTGCGCGCCGGGCAGGACTCGGGCTTCTTCTTCCTGCAGCCCGCCGTGGACGCGCTGACCTACGCCGGGGACGCGGGGATCGACGTGGTCAACATGTCGTTCTACGTGGACCCGTGGCTGTACAACTGCGCGAACAACCCGGCCGACACGCCGGAGCAGCGGCTCGAACAGCGCACGATCGTCGAGTCGATCAACCGGGCGCTGAACTACGCCTACCGCAAGGGTGTGACGTCGGTCGTCGCGCTGGGCAACCAGCACACCGACCTCGGCGCGCCGCAGCCGGACACCACGAGCCCGGACTACCCGGCGAACGCCACGTACCCCCGCACGATCGACAACGCGACCTGCCTGTCGCTGCCGGTCGAGGGCCCGCACACCATCGGTGTGAGCTCGTTCGGCCCGTCGGGTGCCAAGGCCGACTACTCCAACTACGGCCTGGAGCAGATCTCGGTGTCCGCGCCCGGCGGCTACTACCGTGACGGCTTCGGCACGGACTGGTACCGCACCAACGAGAACGAGATCCTTTCCGCGTACCCGAAGAACGTCGGTGTCGCGGAGGGGAACATCGACGCGGCGGGCAACGTGACGCCGGACGGTGCGGCGCTCGGGGTCCAGAAGGCGGTCGCGCCGGACGGCCGCGTGGGCTACTACCAGTTCCTGCAGGGCACGTCGATGGCCACCCCGCACGCCACGGGCGTCGCCGCGCTGATCGTTTCGCAGTACGGCAAGCCGGGCCGCGGCGGGTTCGGGCTGAGCCCGGACGTCGTGCAGAGGGTGATCGAGGGGACGGCCGCGCCGATCCCGTGCCCCGTACCGCGCACGGTCGATTATCTCGACGAGGGCCGGGACGCCTCGTTCACCGCGACCTGCCAGGGTTCACCGCAGTTCAACGGCTTCTACGGCCACGGCGCCGTGGACGCCTACGCGGCGGTGACGCGGGGCGGGCCGCTGACCTGAGGTCGCTGACGAAGACAGCCGGTCTCCTCGCGGGGAGACCGGCTGTTTTCGTTGCAACCCGTGTGGCTCGTCGTTCCGTCTTCGGGGCATGCGGCTGCTCGTCCTGTTGATTTTGTTGCTGGTGACGGCGTGCGGTGCCCGGCTGGGCGGGCCACAGCTGAAGGCGTGCCCGGCGATCGCGGTGCTGACGGGCATGACGATCGACGTCGCGCCCACGGTCGCGTCCCGGTACGACCGGCTGGATGTTGACGTGTGCTGGGACGGCGCTTGCCACACCTACCCGGTACCACTGTCCCCGGCGCCGACGCCCGTGGCGCCGAGCTGCACAGGCACCGCCCCCGACGACGCGTGCGCGGCGAGGATGCGGGAGACCGGCGGGAAGGTGGGCTTCGTGGCGATCCCCGGCCTGCCCGCCGCTCCGGTGCAGGTGACCACAGCGGGCAACACGATCACCGTGACCCCGTCGGCGGTGCCACCCCGCGATCCCGACTGCGGCAGCGGCGGCACCCAGGCCCACCTCGTTCTCGACGAGCGCGGTCTCCGGGCGCGTTAGCGGTTGCTACTGCCCGGGCCCGGAGGCCGCCAGGTCCGGGACTCGCCGCGGAGCGCCGACAGCCCGGCGAACCGCCATGATCGTCACGGCGGATACCGGCAACCACCCCCGCGAAAGTCCGCCCATGATCGTCACGGGCCCCTTCGGTCCCACGTTCGTCCCATGCCCGCTTTGACGCAGCCCACCTACCTGTTCGAACTGCCCGCCACGAAGGCCGCCAGGTCCTTCGACTGCTGCACCCGCGAAGGCTCGTGGACGTACATCATGTGACCCGCCGGGTAGTACGCCGTCTCGATGTTTTCGCGCAGTTCCTCCGGGATCTGCAGGCGCGCAAGGACGTGCTCGGCCGCGTAGTACGGCGTCGCGCCGTCGTAGTAGCCGAGCGCGACGTGCACCTTCAGGTGCGGGTTGGCCCGCATCGCCGCACTCAGCGCGTCCACCGCCGAAACCGACCGGCCCTCGAAATCGGTGTACGACCAGTTCCGGAACACCTCCGAGGACAGCACCTCGTACGGCAGGTCGTTCTCGTACCCCAGCTCACTGCGCACATAGTGGTTGAACGCGGCCGAGTAGGCGCCGACGATCCGCGAGACCGACGCGTCGTCGCTCATGTGCTCGCGGCCGCCGTCCGGCTCCCACGTGGTGAACCGCCCGTCCATGCGGCCCGTCGTCAGCCCGCGGTCGCGCAGGAGCTCGGTGAAGAACCGGACGTGCTCGATGCGCAGGTCCACTCTGTCCACATAGGACTCGTCGAGCCCGGTGAGCGACGCCAGCGTCCGCACCGCCTCGGTGCGTTCCTCGCGGGGCAGGCGGGCGCCGCGCTCCAGCGCGTACGGCAGCTCGCGCGCGGCGAACTCCTCGGCGTCGGCGAGCACGTCGTCGAGCGGGCGGTCGCCGTGCAGGCCGTGGTAGTGCGCGATGGCCGCGTACGTCGGCACGAACAGCGGGTACGGCTTGTCGTTGCCCTCGGTGAAGCGGATCGTGCCCATGTCGAGCACCGACGAGATGAGCATCAGGCCGTTGAGGTACAGCCCGTGCCGCTCCTGCAGGTGCGCGGCGAGCGCGGCGGCCCGCAGCGTGCCGTACGACTCGCCGGCGAGGTACTTCGGCGACAGCCACCGGCCGTTGCGCGAGGTCCACAGGCGGATGATCTCGCCGACCGACTCGATGTCCGGCGTGAACCCGTGGAACTCCTTCGGCTTCTCCCCGGTCACGGGGCGTGAGTAGCCGGTGGCGACGGGGTCGATGAACACCAGGTCGCTGTGCGTGAGCAGCGTCTCGGGGTTGTCGGCGAGGCGGTACGGCGGCGGCTCGGGCGCGTCGACGTCCCCGGACACCACGCGCCGCGGCCCCATCAGGCCCAGGTGCAGCCACACGCTCGCCGAACCGGGCCCGCCGTTGAAGGCGAACGTGACGGGCCGGGAGCCGGGGTCGGCGTCGTCGAGCGTGTACGACGTGAGGAACACCTCGGCCTTGGCCTGGTGCCCCTCGAACTTGCCGTCGGTGAGCACCTCCTTGCGCAGCACCACGCGGCCGGTGCGGGTGGTGTAGGCCAGCTTGCGCCGCTTCACGGTCAGCGTGTGCTGGGTGGTGACCAGGTCGTCGGCCGGTTCCGGTGCCTTCGGCTCCGTGGATTCCTCGTCGGGCATGCGGACAACTTACTTTGGAGGGGTGACGAAGATCAGGCCCGCCACGATCGCGGAGCTGGACGAGGCGATCGCCGACTGCCGGCGTTGTCCGCGCCTGGTGGCGTGGCGCGAAGAGGTCGCCAGGAAGAAGCGCGCGGCGTTCGCGGACGAAACGTACTGGGGCCGTCCGGTCCCCGGAATCGGCCCGGCCGACGCCTCGCTGGCGATCGTCGGCCTCGCCCCCGCCGCCCACGGGGGAAACCGGACCGGCCGGATGTTCACCGGCGACCGGTCCGGCGACGTGCTGTTCCAGGCGCTCTACGACGTCGGGCTGGCGTCGCAGCCCACGTCGACGCACCGCGGCGACGGGCTGGAGCTGTACGGCACGCGCATCACCGCGCCCGTGCACTGCGCGCCCCCGGCGAACAAGCCGCTGCCCGCCGAGCGGGACGCGTGCCGCCCGTGGCTGGTGCGGGAACTGGAGCTGCTGCGCCCGCGGCTGAAGGCGGTCGTGGTGCTCGGCGCGTTCGGCTGGCAGGCGCTGCTGCCGGTGCTGGCGCAGACGTGGCCGGTGCCACGGCCCGCGCCGAAGTTCGGGCACGGCGTGGAGGTCGTGCTGGGGGAGGAGCTGCACCTGTTCGGGTGCTACCACGTGTCCCAGCAGAACACCTTCACCGGGCGCCTGACACCGGAGATGCTGAGGGACGTGCTGTCGAGGGCCGCGGCCCGGGCAGGGCTGGTGTGAGGGGTACTGTCGTCAGTTGATCTGAATCGTTTTGCCCTGCTATGGCGACCCTGGTCACAGCTGGCCGGGGGGCACGAGCACCGGGGCCGCGAGAGTGGGAAGATAGCGGTATGGCCGCAGTGAAGTCGGAACCGACCCGGATCCTGATCCTGGGCGGTGGTTACGTCGGGCTCTACACGGCGCTGGGACTCCAGAAGAAGCTCCGCGCCAACGAAGCGTCCGTCACGATCGTGGACCCCCAGCCCCACATGACGTACCAGCCGTTCCTCCCGGAGGCGGCTGCCGGCGCCATCGAGCCGCGGCACGTGGTCGTGCCGCTGCGGCGGGTCCTCAAGCGTTGCCACGTGCTGACGGCGCGCGTGAACAAGATCGAGCACGAGCGCAAGTCCGTGACGGTCGAGGCCGCGGACGGGCACATCGAGCAGCTGAACTACGACGTGCTCGTGGTCGCGCTCGGTGCCGTGCCGCGCCTGCTGCCGATCCCGGGTCTGGCCGAGCAGGGCATCGGCATCAAGACCATCGGTGAGGCCATCTACCTGCGCAACCACGTGCTGACGAAGCTCGACGAGGCGTCCAGCACGCTGGACCCGGAGCTGCGCAAGCGGCTGCTGACGTTCACCGTCGTCGGCGGTGGGTTCGCGGGTATCGAGGCGCTGGCCGAGCTCGAGGACATGACGCGGCACGCGACGCGGTACTACGAGAACATCGATCCGTCGGACATCCGCTGGGTCCTGGTCGAGGCGGCCGGCCGGATCCTGCCCGAGGTCCGCGAGACGCTGGGTGTGTGGACGGTCGAGCAGCTCGAGAAGCGCGGCATCGAGGTGTTCCTGTCCACGGCGGCGAAGTCGTTCGAGAACGGGCACGTCGTGCTCTCCGACGGCACGGAGTTCGACAGCGACACGATCATCTGGACCGCCGGTGTGAAGGCCAACCCGGTGCTGGCCCACTCGGACCTGCCGATCGACAAGCGCGGCCGCGTCGAGGCGACGGCGGCGCTGCAGGTCGTGGGTCACCCGGACGTCTGGACCGCGGGTGACAACGCCGCGGTGCCGGACCTGTCGCGCACGGAGCAGGACCCGACGGCCACGTGCCCGCCGAACGCACAGCACGCGGTCCGGCAGGCGCGGCACCTGGCGGGCAACATCATCAGGGTGCTGCGTGGCGGTCAGCCGAAGGACTACTACCACAAGAACCTGGGTGCGGTCGCCGGGCTGGGCCTGCACAAGGGCGTGGCCGACGCGCTGAACCTGAAGATCAAGGGCTTCCCGGCGTGGCTGTTCCACCGCAGCTACCACCTCAAGGCGATGCCCACGGTCAACCGGAAGATCCACATCCTGCTCGACTGGATGCTGGGTGGCCTGTTCCGCCGCGAGGTCGTCTCGCTGGGGCAGATCAACAACCCGAAGGAAGAGTTCGCCAGGGCGTCCAGGTCCTGAGGCGCCGCGGGGCACCGCTTATGCTGAGCGGTGCCCCCGTAGCCCAACCGGCAGAGGCAGTCGACTTAAAATCGATTCAGTGCGGGTTCGAGTCCCGTCGGGGGCACACTCGTGCTGGTCAGGCGTAGAGGCTGGCGGCTGTCTCGCGAGAGGCTTTCGAGCGCGGCATCCTGCGGGGCAGAAACGTCCAACCCCTCGTGCTCTTGCGCGAGGCGCGGGCGTGCCCTCGCCGGACGGGCGGCGAGGCTGCGGCCCGACACGGCGTGATCGAGACGTCATCAGGCGACGGGATGGCCATCAAGCAACTACGACGCGACGAATCGGGGCCGACAGAGTTGCGCGCGTAACTAACCGCTCATTTTCTTGCGAAAAAATGCTGCCGACTCGGCATAGCCGAGTGCTGTGTAGAAGCCGGCAGCTCGCCGCGTCGCGAGAGCGATGTAAGCGGCCCCCGATTCCTCGGCCCAGGCCTCTGCGAAGCGCATCAGCTCGCGACCGGCGCCGCGCCCGCGTTGACCTTCTTCAACCATCACCTCTTCCACCCACACAACTGGGCCATTCGCGAAGAAGGTCGGGTGGCGGTTCGCAAGCAGGTAGCCGATGAACCTTTCGCCGTCTATCGCAGTCGCGGCCAGCATGTCGTCGTGCTGGGTGACCCTTGCGAAGGCGGCATCGAATCGGGTCCTGTCCGGGATGTAAGAGACCGCAAATTTGGTCACGAGCTCCCACACGGCCGGACCATCATCGGGGCGAGCCCGACGTACCGATGCTGCGCTGGTCAATTCGGTCACGTCCCATTCTCATGCAGTTCCATGCGCCGTACTCAAGCGGATCCCGGTTGACAGCAATGCGGGTCCGAGTCCCGCCGTGACTAGCGGCGACGACGCACCTGATCACGCCCCGTGCCCATCGAGTTCCTGGCGATAGGTCTCCGACGCCGCACCGCGGAGCGTGTTGTCGACGAGTGCGTCGGCATAGGCCTCGTTCAGCGGGTTGTCGGGGATGAGGAGCCGGTTGTAGCAGGCGCCCCAGAGCTGGTCGACGAGCAGGTCCGCGTCGACGTCGTGGCGGAGCTGGCCTCGCTCACGGGCGAGTTCGATGCAGTCGATCGCCAGTCGCCGACGGGGCAGGGTGTACGTCGTTGAGAGCGCTCGGGCCAGCTCCGGGTCGGTTTGGGCGGCGCCGATGAGTTCCGCGATGACCGTGCCGGCGCGGCTGTCGGTCAGCAGCCTCACGAACGCCCGCAGTTGCGTCCGGATGTCGTGCCGGACGTCGCCGGTGTCGTGGAACTCGAGCGTCTGGACGCTGGACGCGAAGTACGCCTCGGCGGCCAGCGCGCCCGGGCTCGGCCACCACTTGTAGAGCGTCGTCTTGCTCGACCCGGAGGCGTGCGCCACCCGGTCGAAGGTGACCGACCGCAGGCCTTCGTCGAACAACAGTGTCGCGGTCGCGGCGAGGACCCGCGTCCGCACTTCCTCGGCCGGACGCCGTCCCCGCCCTCGTCGCGCGCCAGTTTCGCTCATCTCACTCCTCGGCTCGGCTGTCGTCCCCAGGTTAATGGACAGGTCGTTCATTTGCCGCTACGGTGGCAGTACAACTTGTTCATATAACTCTCGGAGGCATCGTGACCCACTCCACTTCCCCGTCCCGCGCCGCCGTTGTCACCGGCGCGTCCGGCGGCATCGGCCGCGCCGTCGCCGAGCGGCTCGCCGCGGACGGCATGGCCGTTGCCGCGCACTACAGCGGCAATGCGGCGAAGGCCGACGAGGCGGTCGCCGCGATCACCGCGAACGGCGGCCAGGCGATCGCCGTCGGAGGCGACATCGCCGACGAGACCGCCATGGCCGCGTTGTTCGACGCCACGACCGAGCGCTTCGGCGGCGTCGACGTCGTCGTGAACACGGCCGGCATCATGCCGCTCGCCCCGATCGCGGAGACGGACCTCGAGACCTTCGACCGCATCCAGCGCGTCAACGTGCGCGGCACCTTCGTCGTCAACCAGCTCGCAGCGCGTCAGGTGCGGTCGGGTGGGGCGATCATCAACTTCTCCACCAGCATCACGCGCCTGCAGAACCCCACCTACGGCGCCTACGCCGCCTCCAAGGGGGCCGTCGAGGCGATGACGCTGATCCTGGCCCGCGAGCTCCGCGGTCGCGACATCACCGTCAACACAGTGGCCCCCGGCCCGACCGCGACGCCGCTGTTCTTCGAGGGCAAGTCGCAGCAGGCCATCGACCACATCGCCTCGCTCAACCCGATGGAACGCCTCGGCACCCCGGCCGACGTCGCCGAGGTGGCCGCGTTCCTCGCCGGGCCGGCCCGCTGGGTCAACGGCCAGGTGATCTACGTCAACGGCGGCGCCGCGTAAGCACTCCGCGAGAAAGAAGGCACGCTCATGTCCGTCATCCTCATCACCGGTGCCGCCACCGGCATCGGGTACCTCACCGCCAAGCGGCTCGCCCACGACGGTCACACCGTCTGGGCCAGCATGCGGGACCCCGAGGGGCGCAACGCCGCCCACGCCGCCGAACTCACCGAGTACGCCACCAACGCCGGGCTCGACCTGCGCGTCGTCGCGCTCGACGTCACCTCGCAGGAATCCGCGAACCGCGCGGCCGCGACCGTGGTGGAAACCAGCGGCGCGCTCGACGTCGTCGTGCAGAACGCCGGGCACCTCTACGTCGGCTACGTCGAGGCGTTCACCGACGAGGACATCGCGCACCTCATCGACATCAACGCGATCGGCGCGCACCGCGTCAACAGGGCGGTGCTGCCGTACCTGCGCCGGCAGCGCTCCGGCACCCTGCTCTACGTCGGCAGCACGATCATCGTCACCACGCCGCCGTTCCTCGGTCCGTACGTGGCCTCCAAGGCGGCGTTCGACGCCCTCGCCGTCGTCACCTCCTACGAGGCGGCGCAGTTCGGCATCGAGACGAGCATCGTCATGCCCGGAGCGATCACCCAAGGCACCTCGCACTTCCCGAACGCGAGCCGTGCCTCGGACGCCGAGGTGACCGCCGCCTACGCGCACCTCGACCCGCTGGTCGAGCGGAACGAGGAGGCCACTGCCTCCCTCGTCCGCCCCGGGGTGAACGCCGACCCGCAGGGCGTGGCCGACGAGATCTCCCGCGTCCTCGCGCTGCCCCGCGGCCAGAAGCCGTTCCGCACCGTCGTGGACTTCACCGAGGCCGGCGTCGACCACGTCATGGCCTTCGCCGATATGACCCGGAAGGCGTTCGTGAACCGCATGGGTTTCGGGGAAACCCTGCAACTGCAGAAGTAACCTCCCAGCTGTGGGACGCGATAGATGACCAAAGTGATCAATCGCGGCCAGAGCGTCGGCATCAAGCCGAGAGAGAGCGGCTGGCGTTCGAAGCCTCACCGGCCGGGCAAGCTCGGTCCGCCTACGCCCGGGGCGATTCTCAATCCCGTTTGTCGCGAAGGTTGGGACCTGGTGAACGGGTCGTTTGTCTTCGTCGAGCAAGGGCAGCAGAGCCGGGACAAGTTGATGTCGTCGGGCCAAAACGTTGCTGTGAAAGGGCAAACGGTCGGCTATTACCTGTTCAAGCGGTGTGATGCCAACCGGCGCGTTGCGTGAATCTCGCCAGCGTGTAAATCGGGTGATCGAGCACCTTCGACGTGCGAGCCCGAGTTCGCTCGCCAGGCAAGTGATCGGCGCGGCGGCGGCGGAACCAAAGCCCCATCCTCCGGCTCCGCCGCCAGACGGCAAACACGACAAGCGCTACGACAGCGCTGCTGCGGGCAGCAGCGCGATCTTCAGGCTCAAGAGACAGAGGGTCGAGAACGGATCGTCGATGACGTCTCCGTTCTCGATCCGGCATTGGCCCGCCGGCAGCGTCGTGGAGAAGACGACCTTCGACGGCGAACTACCAGGCGTTGTCCGTGCCCAGGAACAGTTCCGCGATCCGCCAGCCGTCCACCGTTCGCACCAGGCGAAAGGTGTAGAAGCCCGTTGCGAGGACGCTCGCGTTCGATGTCAGCATGAGGTAGGCCTGCACCAGCGCCGAATCGGCCGACGCGCTGTGGATCGCGACGTTCAGCAGGTTGTGCCGCCGCTGGCCGGTCTCCGCGGCCATCGCCTGCCGCACGAAATCGAGGATCGCCTCGCGGCCGGTGACCGGGCCGAGGTCCTGCGCGCCGGCGATCTTGAACGTCCACGTCGCGTCGTCGGTCAGGACGTCGGAAAGCGCTTCCAGGCCCCGCTGGTCCAGTGCGAACGCGTACCGCGCCAGCGCCTGGTGGACGGCGAGCTGCTCCGCCGGGTCGAGGTTCACCTCGCCCGGGCGGATCGGCGCGAGGTACTCGCGACCCCAACCCGGCGCGCTCATGCGACCGTCAGCACGATCTTGCCGCGGATGTGCCCCCGGGCAGCCCGCTCGTGCGCAGTCGCGGCCTCCGCCAACGGGAACGTGCTGTCGATCCCCACGCGCACCGTGCCGTCCTCGACCAGCCGCCCGAGCTCGGCCAGCTGCGCGCCGTTCGCCCGGACCTGCGTCCCCGTGACCGTGACCCCCAGCCGTGCGTTCTCCTCGTCGTCGAAATCTCCGAAGTAGACCGGGTACAGCGAGCCCCCGCGCTTCACCGAGCGCAGGAAACGCCTGCTGTGCGGGCCGCCGACGGTGTCCAGGACGAGGTCCACGTCGCGCACGGCCTCCTCGGGGCTTTCCTTGGTGTAGTCGATGAAATCGTCCGCACCGAGCTCCCGCAGGAACTGCTCGTGCCCGCCCGAGGCGACGGCGATGACACGCGCGCCCTTCCACTTGGCCAGCTGCAGCGCCAGATGCCCGACGCCGCCCGCCGCACCGTTGATCAGGACCGTCTTCCCGCCGTCGAGCGCGATCGGCGTGTGCCTGGCCTCCTGGAACGGCGAGGGGTGGTCGTGCCCGAGTTCGATCAGGAACTGCCACGCCGTCAGCCCCGACATCGGCAGGCCGGCGGCGTGCACGTGGTCGACGGCAGCCGGCTTGCGCGCGAAGTCCGACGCCGGGGCGGTCACGTACTCGGCGTACGCGTCGGCCTGCAGCGCGTTCGGGAAACGCAGCAACCCGAACACCTCGTCGCCGACCGCCAGCCCGTCGACGCCGTCGGCGACGGCCTCCACGACGCCGGAGACGTCGGTGCCCGGGATCAGGGGGAGGTGCATCGGCGGCTTCAGCTTCTCCGGGACGTTCGGCATCCCCTCTCGCGCGTACCAGTCGGGCGGGTTGAGGCCGACTGCGTGCACGCGGACGAGCACCTCACCGGGCCCCGGCTGCGGGGTGGGCACGTCCTCGTAGCGCAGCACTTCGGGGCCGCCGTACTCGTGCAGCCGGATCGCTTTCATGGTCTGTGTCGGCACAACTCACTCCTGTGCACTCGGCCGGTAGACTAAGTGAACCAGAGGTCCGTTTTTCCGGTTCACTGATCCGAATATACGGTTCACTGATCCGCTTAGCAAGGGAGGGCGCATGCGGGCGGACGCGCAGGCCAACCACGACCGGCTGCTGACCGTCGCCGGCGCCGTCATCGCCGAGCAGGGTGTCGACGTGTCGATGCGGGACATCGCCCGCCGGGCGGGGGTCGGGCTGGCGACGCTGCTGCGTCACTTCCCGACGCGGGAGGCGCTGCTCGAAGCCCTGCTGCGCACGAGCTTCGACGAGCTGACGGCACGGGCGGCCGAGGTCGAGAAGACGAGCCCGCCCCAGGAGGCGCTCGTGTTGTGGCTACGCGACTTCATCACGGCGACGACGAACTACCGCGGCGTCGTCACGGCGATGGTGAAAGCCATCGAGGACCCCGAGTCCGCGCTGCACACCTCGTGCGTCGCGATGCGCGCGTCCGGCGCCCGGCTCCTCACCCACGCGCAGGCCGCGAACCTGGTGCGAACCGATCTCGACGGCGCCGACCTCTTCGCGCTCGCGTCGTCGCTCGCCTGGCTCAGCGATCAGCCCGGTCTCGAGGCACGTGCCGAGCACCTGTTCAAGGTCGTGCTGAGCGCGATCATGACGGACGGGGCCAGGGCGAACTAGCGGCCGAGCTGGCCAGGATCGCCGATGAGACGGGCATCTCCCGCGACGCCGCCGTGCGGTGTGGATCACCGTCGGTGGCCGACCACGCGACCGGGTGCGCGATACCCTGGAACTCCCGTCTTAGGAGAGGTGACATGCGGACTTTCGTGCTCGCGGGTGGGTGTTTCTGGTGTCTGGACGCGGTCTACCGCACGCTGCGCGGCGTGCAGGACGTGGTGTCCGGCTACACCGGCGGTGACGTCGCCGGGCCGTCGTACGAGCAGGTGTGCACCGGCCGCACCGGGCACGCCGAGGCGGTCGCCGTCACGTTCGACCCCGAGGTGATCCCCGCGGAGGTCGTCCTCGACGTCTTCTTCACGCTGCACGACCCGCGCCAGCTCAACCGCCAGGGCGCGGACGTCGGCACGCAGTACCGCTCGGCGATGTTCTACGCCGACGACGCCCAGCGCGCCGAGTTCGAGGCGGCCATCAAGCGGGCGGCGCAGTGGTGGGAGGGCGAGATCGTCACCACCCTGGAGCCGCTCGGCGAGTTCTACCGCGCCGAGGAGTACCACCAGGACTTCTTCGCCAAGAACCCCGGCCAGGGCTACTGCCTCGCGGTGGCGCTGCCGAAGGTCAACAAGGTGCGGAAGTCCTTCGCCTCGTACGTGAAGTAGCCCTGCTCACCCTGCACCGCGCCACCGTCGAGGACTGGCCGGCCTGGCGGGACGCCCGGCTGGCCGCCCTCACCGAGGCGCCGCACGCGTTCAAGTCCCGGCTGGCCGACTGGCCCCGGGGCGGTGAGCAGCGGTGGCGCGAGCGGCTGGAACTGCCGGGCGCGCTCAACCTGCTCGCCCGGCTCGACGGCGTGCTGGCCGGGATGGCCAGTGGCCTGCGGCTTCCCGATGACGTCGTCGAGGTCCGCTCGGTCTGGGTGAGCCCGCACGCCCGGGGTCACCGCGTCGGCGACCGGCTGCTCGAAGCGGTCGAACAGTGGGCTCGCGGGCAGGGTGCCGTGGCGGTGCGGCTGTTCGTGCTCGCGGGCAACGAGCGCGCCATCGCGCTGTACCGACGGCACGGTTTCGTGGCGGCCGGGGAGTCCGGCGCCGAACTCCGGATGCGCAAAACCCTGCGTTTTCCAGCCTGAAGAACCTTCGGAAAGTGCGTGTTTGCTGGGGTTCCGGCTTCTTCACACGATCGGGGATGCATCGGCGGCAAGCGCACGGGTAACGCTGTTGGTGCCGGACGAAAGAGTCCGACCGGACAAAAGCAGGACTCGCTCTCACAGAAGGGCGAACAACGGCGAGAGCGAGCCCTGTCCCTGTCTGCCGACAGAGAAAGGAATTGTCTCATGCGCATCATTCGCCGCGCGCTGGTGGCCAGTGCTCTGGCCCTCCCCCTGATGGTGGGCGCCGCCGGGATCGCCTCGGCCGACACCCACGACGACGCCAGCTACTACACCAGCAGCAGCACGGCCGCGGGCCAGGGCGGCGCCAGCACCGACAGCACCACGTCCTGGGCCACCGACGACACGAGCGCCTACCACCACGGCGCCACCGCGGCCGGCCCCGACGGTGCGAGCACCGACAGCACCCACTCGTGGGCCACCAACGGCGACGACGATGACTGGGGCTACAACCACCACCATCACTACAACTGCCACCACTACAACTACCACCACAGCAACTGGAACAACGACGACGATGACGACGGCGGCCTGCTGGACATCGGCAGCATCCACCTGCTCTGACGCAGGTGCATGAGTGAACGAGGCCGCGGGTAGGGCGGCTCCGCAGCGAACGGCGCGGAGCCGCCCTACTGCTGTGCGGGGAGGGGCAGCCCGGCCTGGACGAGCGCGGTGCCGCGCTCGTGGTCGTCGTCGGCGTCGTGCGTGAGCACCCCGACGACGACCTCCTTCCGCGTGTACCAGACGGTGAAGGCCTCGCCCTCGTGCTGGACCAGCTCGGCGTGGTCGAACCCGTCGCCCCACGCCACGTACTTCAGCGACCGCTCGCCCAGCAGCGAGCGGAACCCCGGCGGCTGCGTCCACGTGGCCTCCGCCCCGGCCGCGGTCCGGCCGGCGATCTGTCCCATCGTGAGCGCGTCGTCCCAGTGCTCGACGGGCAACGGCCGGCGCGCCGCCGCGTGGTAGGCCAGCGCCACGTCCCCCGCCGCCAGTACCCCGGGTGCACTCGTCCGCATGCGCTCGTCGGCGCAGATCCGGCCCTCTGTCGTGGAAATCCCCGCCTGCCGGGCCAGTTCCGCGCGGGGCGCGACGCCGGTGGCGAGCAGGACGAGGTCCGTGTCGAGCAACGGCACCGGCTCGGTGCGGACGCGGTAGCCGTCGTCCACGCCGAGCAGCCGAGTGCCGGTCAGCACGCTCACGCCCTCGCATTTGAGCCAGTGCAACAGTTTCCGGCCGACGGTGGGGCCGAGCCGCCGTTGCTGCGGCAACTCGTCCGGACACAGCAGGGTCACCTGGACCCCCATGCGGGACAACGAGATCGCCGCCTCGCACCCGATGAACCCGGCCCCCGCGATCACCGCGCTGCGAGCGCTTTCCGCGGCCTTCCGCAGCGCCCGCCCGTCGGCGGCTGAGCGCAACGTGCGCACGTTCGGGTGCACGGCGCCGGGGATCCGTGGTCGCGCGGGTTGCGCGCCCGTCGCCAGAAGGCAGTGGTGGTAAGGGAATTCTCGCCCGGACGCCGTGTGGACCACGTGCCCGGCCGTGTCCAGTCCGACCACGGCGTCGTCGAGCACGACCTCGATCCCGTGGTCCCGGTAGAAATGCGGGGGAGCGAGCGGCAACTCGTCCTCGCCCGCCTCGCCGCGCAGGAATTCCTTGGACAGCGGCGGTCGTTCGTACGGGGGTTCGGTGTCCGCCGACAGCAACACGACCTCACCGCCGCCTCCGGCCTCCCGGTAGGCCTGGGCAGCGGCGTAGGCGGCGGGCCCGCCGCCGACGAGCACGAACCGGTCGTCACCCCTCATGTCAGGCGGCTACCCGGCCCGCAAGATCGTGAATCCCCTTCAGTCCCGCTGCCGTTTGGCTCCGGCTGCCCGCGGGCATCTCGATCGGATGTCCGTCATCACGCGCCTGCTCGGCGTCGCGACCGTGGGAATCGGCGCGGCCATCGCCGTCCGGCCCGGCTTGCTGGCCCATCCGTGTGGTCTCGCCGAGCCGGACGGTTCGCTGAGCCGGTCCACGAAAACCCTCGTCGTCGCGATCGGTGCCAGGGACGTCGCCTCCGGACTGGCGATGGCGTGCGCGCGTTCGCCCGAGGCCCAGGACATCGCGACCGGTGTGCGCATCGCGTCCGACGTCGGCGATGCGATCAACTTCGGGCTGACGCTGCCGAACCGCGACGCGCGGCGCAAAGCCGTCGCCGCGGCGAGCGCGTGGGCACTCGTCTGCGGTCTGAGCCGGCTGCGGCGTCAGCGGTGCCGGTGGCGGCCTCCGCCGCCACCGTAGCCCCAGTTCTTGCCGTAGTCGTACGGGTTGACCGGCCACACGTAGGTGCCGGACGGCAGCTGCGGTGCGGTGTACGTGGGCTGCTTCGGCGCCGGTGCCTGCGTGGCCGGCTGGGGCTTGGCCTGCGCTTTCGGCTTCGCCTTCGTCGTCGTCGAGGGCAGCTGGCCGCTGAACTTGCCCTTGTCCGGCTGCTGCGCGACGGGCTGCGCCGGGATTTCGGCCGTGGTCGTCGGCGACGAGGAAGCCAGGTTCGCGACCTGGGCGCCGACGGGAGCGGCAGGCGGCAGGATCGACGAGGACTCGGGGGTGGTGCCGCTCGGCGCCGGGCCGGAGGCGGTACCGCCGTGGGTGTCCTGGGTCTGCGCGTGCGCCAGCGCCCAGCCGCCGACCAGCACCGCACCGGCGAACGCGAGCCCCGCGATCTTGAGGCCGGTCCTGGCGGGGCGGCTCTCCTCGACGGGAGCGGACGCCTCGGCCGGTTCGACCTCCAGCAACGCGGTCACGGTCCGCTTGTCGTAGTGGTACTGCGTCGGGGTGTCGTCGAGCGACTCGAAGTCGGGCAGCGTGCCGCCGAAGGAGCCGTCCGCGGAGGTGTCGCGGGTGCGGCGGTGCGAGGCGCGGTCAGCGCGGGCGCCGTTGCGGGCCAGCAGTTCGGCGACCGTGGTCGCTCCCGACGCGGTGTCGAGACTGTGGGTCGCGGTCGTCACGGAACGTGCCTTCCTCGTCCTTCGTCCGGGTGAGGACAGCCTAGCGGTCGGCGTCACCCTATCGTGCAGGGCGGCCCCGGAGGCAAGAGTTCCCGGTGGAGAGTTGCCCGTCCGCGCCCGATACTCGGGAGGTGTCCGAGGACTGGATCCTGCACGTCGACCTCGACCAGTTCATCGCGGCCGTCGAGGTGGCCAGGCACCCTGAGCTGCGTGGACGTCCGGTCGTCGTCGGCGGGACGGGTGATCCGACGCAGCGCGCGGTGGTCGCGACCGCGTCCTACGAGGCGCGCGAGTTCGGGATCCAGTCCGGCATGCCGCTGCGGACAGCCGCCAAGCGCTGCCCTGACGCGGTGTTCCTGCCGGTGGACAAGCCCGCCTACGAAGAGGTGTCCGAGCGGGTGATGGCGGTCCTGCGGGGATTCCCGGTGGTCGTCGAGGTGCTGGGCTGGGACGAGGCGTTCATCGGCGCGACCACCGAAGACCCCGAGGCGCTGGCCGCGGAGCTGCGCCGCGCCGTGGCCGAGGGCACCGGACTGTCATGTGCGGTCGGCATCGGCGACAACCGGCTGCGGGCCAAGACCGCGACCGGGTTCGCCAAGCCCGGCGGGATCTACCGGCTGACTCAGGACAACTGGTCCGAGGTCATGGACGCGCGTCCCACGGACGCCCTGCCCGGCATCGGGCGCAAGACGGCGAAGAAGCTCGCCGAGCTGGGCGCGGCGACCGTGGGCGAGCTGGCCGCCCGCGATCCGAAGGAGCTGGCTGAGCGGTTCGGGCCGACGATGGGGCCGTGGTACCGGTTGCTCGCGCTCGGCTACGGCGACCGCGAAGTGACCGCCACGCCGTACGTCCCGCGTTCCCGCAGCCGCGAGACGACCTTCCAGCAGAACCTGACGGATCCGGCGGAGATCTCGCGCGAGGTCGCCGCCCTGGCGCGTCGCGTCGCCGAGGACGTGGTCGCCGAAGGACGTCCCGCGGCCCGCGTCGCGGTGAAGGTCCGATTCGCGCCCTTCGTGACGCAGACCCGCAGCATCACCCTCGACGCCCCGACGAGTGACGCGGACGTGGTGGAGCGGGCGGCGCTGGCCGTGCTCGGCCTTTTCGAGGACAGCCGCCCGGTGCGGTTGCTCGGTGTTCGCGCCGAATTCCCGGCGTAATTTGCCGGTGTTTGTCGGATTTGCACGGAAAAGGTCACCGCTTCGAGTGGTTGCCGGGCGCGTGCCGAAATAGGGTTTGCGCATGGCAGAGTCGTCATCCGGGACGCGTCAGCGCCTCACGTCCGACCAGCGGAACTCCTTCATCGCCGCGGTGCTCGGCTGGACGATGGACGCGTTCGACTATTTCATCGTCGTCTTCGTCTACGCCGACATCGCGAAGAGCTTCGGCATGCAGAAGGCCGACGTCGCCTTCATCACGACCGCCACGCTCATCATGCGCCCGGTGGGGGCGTTGCTGTTCGGGCTGTGGGCGGACCGCGTCGGCCGCCGTGTCCCGCTGATGGTGGACGTCGTGTTCTACTCGATCGTCGGGTTCCTGTGCGCGTTCGCGCCCAATTTCACGGTGCTGCTGGTCCTGCGTTTGCTGTACGGGATCGGCATGGGCGGGGAATGGGGGCTCGGCGCCGCTCTCGCGATGGAGAAGATTCCGGTGAAACGCCGGGGATTCTTCTCCGGAATGCTCCAGGAGGGCTATTCCTTCGGTTATCTGCTGGCTTCGCTCGCGTCGCTGGTCGTGCTCGACTGGGCGGGCCTGTCGTGGCGCTGGCTGTTCGCGCTCAGCATCATCCCGGCGTTGATCAGCCTCATCATCCGGGCGCGCGTGAAGGAATCGGAGGTGTGGGAGACCGCGCGGCAGAAGATGCGCGTGACCCGCACGTCGGTGAGGGACATCCTGCTGGACCCGAAGATCATCCGCCGGTTCGTGTACCTGGTGCTGCTGATGACCGCGTTCAACTGGATGAGCCACGGCACGCAGGACGTGTACCCGACGTTCCTGTCCGCGCACACCTCCGGTGGTGCGGGGCTCAGCACGACGACGGCGACGTGGATCGCGGTCGTCTACAACATCGGTGCGATCATCGGTGGTCTCGTGTTCGGCTCGCTGTCCGAGCGGTTCGGGCGGCGCTACACGATCGCGTTCTGCGCGGTGCTGGGCCTGCCGATCGTGCCGCTGTTCGCGTTGTCCAAGACCGCGGCGCTGCTGTGCCTGGGGTCGTTCCTGATGCAGGTCATGGTGCAGGGCGCGTGGGGCGTGATCCCGGCGCACCTGACGGAGATGTCGCCGGACGCGATCCGCGGGTTCTACCCCGGTGTGACGTACCAGCTGGGCAACTGCCTCGCCGCGTTCAACCTGCCCATCCAGGAGAGCCTCGCCGAGCACCACGGTTACCCGTTCGCCCTCGTCGCGACGATCATCCCCGTGCTGGTGGTGGTGACGGTGCTGACGTTGCTGGGCAAGGAGGCGAAGGGGATCGCCTTCGGCACCGACCGCACGGCCACGACGCCCGCGGCGAGCGGCGAAGGGTAGTTCGGGGCCGCCGCACGACTTAGGGTTCGGTCATGGATGCGACGGCGACGGAGCTGGCGGCGAAGGTCCGGACGGGCGAGCTCGACCCCGTGCGGTTGACGGAACAGGTGCTGGCGGGGATCGACGCGGCGGACCGGGTCGTGGGTGCGTTCCGGACGGTGCGCGCGGAGGCGGCGCTGGCCGAGGCGCGGGCGCTGGTGGGACGGCCGGATCTCGCGGAGCTGCCGTTGGCCGGGGTGCCGGTGGCGGTCAAGGACGTCACGGAGATCGCCGGCGAGTACGCGTCGTGGGGTTCGGCCGCCACGGAGGCGCGACCGTCCACTTCGGACTCGGAGGTGGTGGCGCGGCTGCGGGCGGCGGGTGCGGTGCTGGTCGGCCTGACGCGGGTGCCGGAGCTGTGCGTGTGGCCGATGACCGATTCGCCGGCCGGGATCGCGCGGAACCCGTGGCAGCCGGAGTACACGGCGGGCGGTTCGTCGGGTGGCAGTGCGGCGGCGGTGGCGGCGGGCCTGGTGCCGGTGGCGCACGGGACGGACGGGCTGGGTTCGGTGCGCCTGCCGGCGGCGATGTGCGGGCTCGTGGGGATCAAGCCGGGGCGGGGGCCGTTGACGGAGCCGGGGTGGTACGGGATGTCGGCGCACGGCAGCCTCGCGACGACGGTGGCGGATGCGGCGTTGTTGTTGTCGGTGCTGGCGGGGCAGCCGGAGTGGGCGCGGGTGGGTGAGCCGGGCCGGTTGCGGGTCGCGGTGTCGACGGAGGTGCCGTTGACGCACGCCCCGGTGCCGAAGCCGCTGCGTGACGCGGTGGACCGGACCGCGGACGTCCTCGCGGCAGCAGGCCACACCGTCGAGCGGGCGACGCCGGATTACGGGTTGGAAGCAACGCTGGGCATCCTCGCGCGGTGGTTCGCGGGCCCGTCCGTACAGGCGGATGACCTGGAGCGGGCGCGTTTGCAGCCGCGGACGCGAACGCACGTCCGGGTGGGCAGGGCGCTGCGGACGGCGGGCCTGATCCGCGAGGGCACGGTGCAACGGTGGATGAGGCGAGCGGAGCAGTTCTTCGGCCGGTACGACGTGTTGCTGACCCCGACGCTGGCAGCGCTGCCCCCGAAGGCCACCCGCTGGCACGAACGGTCGTGCGCCGCCAACGCGCTGCCCTCGGTGCGGTTGGCGCCGTTCGCGGGCCTGTGGAACCTGGCCGGCTACCCGGCGATGTCACTCCCGGCGGCCCGCCACCCGAACGGGCTGCCCCTAGGAGTCCAGTTGGTCGCCCCGCCAACAGCAGAGCCGCGGCTGCTGGCGCTGGCCGCCCAGGTGGAGGCCCTGAACCCCTGGCCACGCCTACCCCAGGCGGGGTCCCGGTAGGGGGGCGGAGGCGGGCCGGGCTTCGGCGGGCTGGGTTCGGCGGGCGGGGCTGGGCGGGCTCGGACTGGGGCTGCGGCGGACGGGCGGGCGGCGGCTCGGTAGGGGCCGGGGCCGGGGCTGCGGCGGCTTCGGGCCTGGAAGGGGCTTCGGCGGGCTGGGTTCGGCGGCCTGGTGCCTGGTAGGGCTCTGTGCGAGGCGGCCGAGCCTGGTAGGGGCTGGCGGGGGCTGCGGCGGCCCCGGGCCTGGAAGGGACTGCGGCGGGCTCGGGCTGGGGCTGCGGCGGGCCGAGGCCGGGTAGGTAGGAGCGGGGTCGGCATCCGGACTGAGGCCCGGCTCGATCCGAGCAGCTGTAGCCGGGGCGATAGGGCCGGACGGGCCGACACCAGGCCTGGTGAAGCGACTTCAGCTTCGCCCCGTGGCGTAGACGTGCGTCCGCCGCGGCTGCGGCCGATAGACCAGTAGCCACAGGCTCGGGAGCTGGCTCAGCCCGCGGGCTTCCACCCCGGCAGTAGCCGGTGAAGCGGGTAACGCGCAGGCTGGGCAGGCACGTCGACCTTGGTGGGCCCGCACCCGAAGGCGGCCGGTAGGGCCATAGCGCGCACTCGAAAGGCGGACTGGCTCAACCGCTTCCGCCCCGGCAGTTGCCTGTAGGCCGGTCGTGCGCGCTCGAAAGGCGGACTGGCTGATGGCTTCCGCCCCGGCAGTTGCCTGCAGGCCGGTCGCGCGCTCGGAAGGCAGGGCCCGCCTGCGGTTACTTGCGCTTTGAGGTGGCGGGCTCGACCGGCTGCTGCGCGGGCTTGGTCGGCGGCAGGGCGGGCTTGGTCGGCGCTGCCGAATCCTGCCCGTTACCCGGGTTCCGCTTGCTCGGCTGAGGCAGCGGCGCGTGCGGCGAGGCGCCCTGACCGGATCCCGCGCCTCCGGCAGGCGCCGCCTGCTGCGCGGATGTCGCGCCGCCCGCGCTGGCCTGCTGCGCGGAAGCTGCCGAGGTCTGCGGTCCAGTGCTTCCCGCACTCGCCTGCTGTCCGGAACCGGTAGCGGTCTGCTGTCCGCCGCCCTGGGCACCCGTCGGCTGCGGGTTGGTTGCCGCCGCCTGCTGTCCCGCGCCTCCCGCGCTCGCCTGCTGTCCCGAAGGCGCCGAACTCTGCCGCCCACTCCCAGCCGAAGCCTGCTGCCCGATCCCGGGGGAAGGCTGCTGCCCGCCTACCTGCTGCGTGCTTCCAGCCGAGGCCGGTTGCCCGCTTGCCTGTTGCGCACCTTCAGCCGAGGCCTGCTGCCCGCTCCCACCGGAGGCCTGCTGCCCGCTCCCAGCGGCAGCCTGCTGTCCGCTTCCAGCCAGAGCCTGCTGCCCGCCGCCCGCGGTGCGTGCCGTCCCGGCGGCACTTGCGGTCGCACGTTGCTGCCCGGCCGCCGCCGAACCAGTGCCCGTGGGTGCCACCGGCTGGACCACCTTCGTCGGCTGGGCGAACGACAGCGCGCGGTCGCTGTCTGGAGTCGGGTTGGTGGGAGCGTCGACAGGGGCCGGCCTGGTCATGTCGACCACCGATTCCTCCCGCAGCGGGCTCAGCGACTGGTTGCTCCGCGCCAGCACCTCGTTCGCCTTGCGAAGTCGGGCCACGGCCTGCTCGCTGAGCGAGTTGAGGCGCTGCACCTTGCGGTTCGCCTCGTCCTCGCGCTGTTCCGCCGCTGCCGTCGCTTCGGACACCAGGCGCTTCGCCCGCGCAGTTGCTTCGTCGACGAGGCGCTTCGCCTCCGCCGTCGCCTCGGCGATGCGGCGTTCGGCCTGGTTCTTGCTCGCCGTCTGCTGGTCCGCGATGTGCTTCTCCAGCGCCGCCCGCTGCGCCGCCATCGACGACTCGAACTCGTGCTCGATCGTGCGCCGCTTGCGTTCCGCTTCGATGTCCAGCGCGGTCCGGCGTCGAGCCGCTTCCGTCGTCAGCTTCTGCACCTCGAGCTTCGTCGCGTCGAGTGCGTTCTTGTGCTCGGCCTCCAACGCCTCCGCGTGCGACTCCAACGCGCTGATCAGCTTCTGGTACCGCTCCCGCAGCCTGCTCGACATGTCCGTGCTGGACGCCCAGTGCTCTTCGGCCGCGACCTGCGCCCGGCTCACGATCTCCTCGGCGCGCGCGTTCGCCAGTTCGACCGTGCGCTGCATCCGCTCGTCGAGGTCCTCGATCCGCTCCGGCGGCCGCTTCAGCTCCTCGACCCGGTTGCGCAACCGCTGGATCTCGCCCCGCGCGCTCTCCAGTTCCCGCGACAGCGTGTTCGCCTGGACCATCGCCGCGTCCCGATCGGCCATGACCCGCCGCAGGTGCGACTCGACGTGGTCCAGGTACTGCAACACCTGGCCGCGGTCGAAACCGTGCCACACCTGGTTGTAGTCACGCTTCAGCGGGAGCAGGGCGTTGTCGCGCTCGGGAACCATGTCAAAGAAGGTACCCGCGCACGCCGTGTTAACGCCGTCAGGTCAGTGCGTGTCCGCGCCGGAGCTCTCACCCGTTCGTGGCCTCCAGTGTGGACTCACCAGTGGAAGCCGCGTGTCAGCTTGATCAACCGCGTGGCGGCCTTCGACAAATGGCGTTCCCCCTTCCCGAGCTTGATCTCGCCCGTGCCTCCGGCCGCGGCCGAGTCGGGGAAAATGCGGAACCCCTCGTAGGCCACGGCATCCACCAGCCCCGGCAGGAACGTGTACGCCGCCTGGATCAGGTACCCCTCGGGAGTACCGATGTGCTTCGGTCGTTCCTTGAGCGCCCTGACCACCATGTCCGCCGCCTGGCTGGGGGATTTGGTGGGGAAGGCGTCGTAGATCTTCGTGGGCCGGATCATCGGCGTGCGCACCAATGGCATGTGGATCGTGGTGAACGTGATGCCGTCACCGTGGGTCTCGGTCGCCGCGATCTTGCTGAAGTAGTCCAGCGCCGCCTTCGACGCCACGTAGGCGGAGAAGCGGGGCGCGATCCCCTGCACGCCGATGGACGAGACGTTGACGATGTGCCCGAACTTGCGCTCCGACATGTGAGGCAGTACCGCCAGGATGAGCCGCACGGCGCCGAAGTAGTTGATGGCCATCGCGCGCTCGTAGTCGTGGAACCGGTCGTAGGAGAGCTTGATCGACCGGCGGATCGAGCGCCCCGCGTTGTTGACGACCATGTCGATCCGGCCGTGCTCGTCGAGGATCTGCTTGACGAGCTTCGTCACCGACTCCGGGTCGGTGAGGTCCGCCGGGTACACCGAGGCGCTGCCGCCCGCTGCGATAATCTCGTCGCGTACTTCCTCCAGCTCGTGCTGCCGTCGCGCGACCAGCAAGGGCACCGCCCCCTCGGCCGCGACCTTCAGCGCCGTCGCTCGCCCGATGCCCGAGGACGCGCCGGTGATGATGATGCGCCGGCCGTCGAGCTCGCCGCGGCTGCCGTGTACCCGCGCGCGGAACGGATCGAGGTGTTCGCGCCAGTACCGCCACAACACGTCCGCGTAATCCTCGAGCCGCGGCACCTCCACCCCGCTGCCCGCAAGTTCCTTTCGAGTCGCGGCGGATGCGAACACCGACGGGAACGCGATCATCTCCAGCAGCACGGGCGGAATGCCGAGGCGGGCGAGGAAGCCGTCGCGTACCAGGGACACTCCAGGCACGTGCTCGCTGAGCTTCACCAGTCGGAGGATGCCCTTGGACACTCGCTCGTCGAGCTGCACGTTGATCGTCGGTGCGCCGGCCGCGCGGGCGAAGGCGTTGTAGACCGACACCACCGGCTGCGGTTCGGGGCTGACGAGGTGGAACGTGCACCCGTCGAGGTTCGGCTTGGTCACCAGCGCGACGAGTGCCTTCGCGACGTAGTCGACCGGGACGATGTTGGTGTCCCCGAGATCCGGACCGACGAGCGGCACGTTAGGCAGCCGGTTGAGCTTGTCGATGGCGGTGAACAGGTAGTAGGGACCATCCACTTTGTCCATCTCGCCGGTCTCGGAGTGCCCGACCACGATCGCCGGCCGGTAGACCCGCCACGGCACCTCGTGCTGGTGGCGCACGAGCCGCTCGGCCTCGAACTTCGTCCGGTGGTAGGCACTGGGCAGGCGCTGGCCGACGTCGAACATGTCCTCGGTGAAGACGCCCTCGTGGTCACCCGCGACCGCGACGGACGACACGTGGTGCAGACAACCGACCCTCAGGTCGGCGGCGAGGTCGAGCACTGTGCGCGTCCCGTCCACATTGGCCCGGATACTGGCTTCGTCGTCGGCGGTGATGTCGTACAGCGCGGCGAGGTGCACCAGGTGGTCGACGCGGCCGCGCAGCTTGTCCCGCACCTCGTCGTCGACCCCCAGCCGTTCCATCGACAGGTCGCCGGTCACCAGCGTTACCTTCTCCGGATGCGGCCACGTGGAGATGAGGTTCTCGAGCCGCTCGCGCGAGGACGCGCGCACCAGGAGCTGGACGTGCTCGGTGTCGTCCCGGTCGAGCAGGAGCCGGGTGAAGTGACGACCGATCAGGCCGGTCGCGCCGGTCACGAGATAGCCGGGCATCTGGCCACCCTTCGTCGCTTGCGTGCAGAACCTGTGGGCATTGTGCTCGCCCTGTCGGGTGAGAACCACCGTCACGCCCCGCTGTTACCTGATCAGCCCTGTAACGGGCGGATGATCTCGTCGACCACCCACTGCGCGACCCCCGCGGCATACGGGGCGCGCAGCCCCAGCACGACGTGGCCCACGCCGACTTCGGCGAGCGCTTCGACCGTCTTCCGGGTGGCCGCAGGCTCCTCGTAGGAGACGATGCACTGCACCGAGCGTTCGATCTCCGCGGGATCGCGGCCGAGGTCGTGGCAGTACTGGTCGAGCTTTCGCGAGCGCTCCGCGACGAACTCCACGGTGTTGTGCGGCGGGCCGGGGACGTTCCAGATGTCGGCCTGCTCGGCGACCAGTCGCAGCATCCGATCACCCCAGCCACCGAGCAGCAACGGTGGGGCCGGCTGCTGGACCGGTTTGGGCTGATTGCGGTTGCCCTGCACCTTGTAGTACTGACCGGAGAAGTCGAAGACGTCCTCGGTCCACATCCGCCTGATGATTTCGATCGTCTCCGCGAGCCGCGCGATGCCTTCCCCGGGCGGCACGAGCGAAAGGCCGTAGGCCGCGTACTCCGCTATCGCCGGGTTCTGGCCGGAGATACCGCCGGCTCCGGCTGGTTGATGGGTGCCGCCCACGCCGAGACCCATGACGAGCCTGCCCCCGGAGATGACGTCGACGGTGGTGGCGATCTTGCCCAGTACCGCGGGCGCGCGGACTCGGGCACTGGTCACGAGCAGACCAAGGCGGAGGCGCTCGGTCTGGGCGGCCAGTGCGGACAGCAGCGTCCAGCCCTCCAGCACCTGGCCGTCAGGTGGCCCGGCCAACGGCAGGAAGTGGTCCCATAACCACGCGTCGTCGATCTCCCGCAGTCCGTCGGCCTCCTGCCACACACGCCGGATCTCTTCGTACCCCACGTGCATGGGGCTTGTCTTGATGCCGAATCTCATGTCGTCACTGTAGCAGATAATCAGTGGTGCTGACCATCAGTTCGTCTGGTATAGTTCTGGGCATGCTGGAGTCGCCTCCTGAACCGTTGCTTTCGCGGGTGGGTTACCTGCTGAAACACGCCCAACTGCGGTTGAGTGCGGCGATCGCGGAAGCGCTTGCGCCGTTCGGGATCGACGGGCGGGGGTTGGCCGTCCTGCTCGTGCTTTCGACGGAGTACCCGATGTCGCAGCTGGAGGCCGCGGGCCGGCTGAACGTGGACCGCACCACGATGGTGGCGCTGATCGATGGATTGGAGGACAAGGGTTACGTCGTTCGTCGGCGCAGCACTGAGGATCGCCGCAAGAATGTCGTGGAGCTGACTGATTCGGGCCGGGATTGTCTGCACCGGGCCGAGGAAGCGCGGGCGCGGGTGGAGCGCCGCTTCCTCGCGCCGATCGGGCAGGAAGGTGCGGACCGGCTGATCCGCGACCTGCAGGTACTGCTGACCAGTGGCGACGTGGAAGGGGGAGGTGATCGCGAGGAGGCTTGAGTGGGGTGCGCGTGGAAGCGGGGGGCGGCGGAGTTGCGCGGGTGAAGGGGTGCTTGGGAGGGAGTTGCTGGGGATCGGGGCGAGTGATGGGGGCTTGCCAGGCGACTGGGGTGATTGGTGCGGGCTGCTGGGGGTGGCCGGCGTGGCTGGCATGGGGCCGGGTGGGTGGCCGGGGTGCGTGGGAGAGGGCTGCGGGGCGCGGATGAATGGCAGGGGCTACCGCGGTGACCGGCGTGAACGACGCCGCGCTGCTGGGTCGCTGGCGTCCGGCGGGGAGTAACCGGGTGGCCGAGATGGCCTGGCGGGGTACCTGGGGTGAGGCCGCTGACTGAGCGGTGGGGCTTGGAGTTGGCCGTGGGTGGGCAGTGTGGGGCCGCCGGGCTGTGGGTGAGGTGGCGGCTGGTCGGGTGGTGAGACGTGGGCTGGGCGCGGGCGGCCTCGCCGGTGGGCAGTAGCGTCCGGTGGGCCGTTGGCGGAATTCGGTAAAGTTTTCTTTACTCGACGGGAACTGCTCGGCGGCCTCCGCCGTTGAACCCGATGCAGGTGCCAGGAGATCCAGGAGGATCAAGGTGCGTTCCACAAGCAACCCCGCGTTCCGTCGCTTGCCCGTGGGCAACGGCGCGGGCTACGGCCAGTACGGGCCGAACGTAGGCTTCAACCAGCCGCAGGGCGGTATTCCCGGCTACGGTGCCCCGCAGGCGCCCGCCGGTGCGGGCGACCGCCCGATGACGGTGGACGACGTCGTCATCAAGACCGGGCTCTCCCTCGCTACCGCGCTCGTCACAGGCATTCTCACGGCGATCTGGGCCCAGGGGCAGGCCGACGCCAGGGCGCTGGGCCCGGTGCTCGGCGTGATGCTGGTCGCCATGCTCGTCGGCTTCGGGCTGTCGCTGGTGATGATCTTCCGGCAGAAGCCCAGCGGTCCGATGACGCTGCTGTACTCGGCGGCCGAAGGTGTGTTCCTCGGAGCGATCACCGGCCTGTTCGAGATGATCTACCCGGGGATCGCGCTGCAGGCCATCCTCGGCACCGCGGGCGTGTTCATCGCGATGCTGGTGGTCTACAAGACCGGCGCGGTGAAGGTGACGCCGAAGCTCACCAAGTGGATCATCGGCGCCACCGCGGGTGTCGTCATCCTGATGCTCGCCAACCTGCTGCTCTCGCTGTTCGGCGTGAACATGGGGCTGCGGGACGGCGGTGCGCTGGCGATCATCTTCAGCCTCGTGGTGATCGGCATCGCGGCGTTCAACTTCCTGCTCGACTTCGACATGGCCGACCGGATGATCCGCGAAGGCATGCCCTCGAAGTGGGCCTGGTTCGCCGCCTTCGGCCTGATGACCACGCTGGTGTGGCTGTACCTCGAGATCCTGCGGCTGCTGTCGTACCTGCAGAACGACTGACGTTCCCACCCCTCAGAGGCAGAGGACGCTCGGTGACCGACCGAGCGTCCTCTGTTGTTTTTCCGGTGAATTCGGCTGTTCCTGCCTGCCGCTGCGATCACGCAGTGTTAGATGCGGAGGTAACGAACTCGTTTTTCACCTTTGTGAGGTTTGTGTGAGCGTTCCCCCGCAGTCGGGGTCCGAGAACCAGCCGAATCCCTCGGCGCCGCAGTCCGGCGCCAACCCCTATGCGGCGCCAGGCGGGCAGCAGCCGGATCCTGGGCAGCCGTTCGGCCAGCAGGCGCCGGGGCAGCAGTCCGGCGGCCAGCCCTTCGGGCAGCAGCCGCCTGGCCAGGTGCCTCCCGCCCAGCAGCCCGGAGCCCCGTTGCCCGGTGGTTACGTCCCGGGCGGACAAGCCTCTGGTGGGCAGGTCACCGGCAGCCAGGTCCCAGGTGGGCAGATTTCGGGTGGACAGGCCCCTGGCGGTCAGGTTTCGGGGGGCCAGGCCTCCGGTGATCACCTTCCCGGCGGCCAGGGGTCCGGCAGTCAGGTTCCCGGTGGTCAGGTTCCGGGGGGTCAGGTCCCTGGCGGCCAGGCCTTCGGTGGGCAGGTCACCGGCAGCCAGATCCCCGGCGGCCAGCAGGCCGGAGGCCACGGCCCCGCCGGACAGGTTCCCGGCGGCCAGCTTCCTCCCGGCCAGCCGTACGGGCCTCCGCCGGGGCAGCCCGTGGGCTACCCGCCCGCGCCCGGGGCGTTCGGGCCGCCGCCCGGCGTGCCGGTCGAGCCGCGGAAGCGGAGCAAGCTGTTCTGGCTCCGGTTCGCGATCCCGGTGGTCGTGCTGGTCGTCGCCGCGCTGGGCGTGTTCGGCGTGTTCAAGTCCGATGTGGACCGTGCCGCGGTGGGCGACTGCCTGAACGTCAAGGAGTTCAAGGACAGGGTCGAGCCCGCGAAGGTGGACTGCGGCGACCAGGCCGCGAACGTCAAGGTCGGCGTGCGGCTGGACGACGACAACGCCAGCTGCCCGGCCGGCGACTACGATGAATACTCCGTCAGCGGTCGCGGCTCGTACAAGCTCTGCCTCATGCTCAACGCCCGCGAAGGTGAGTGCCTCGCCAACTTCTCCAGCCTCACCCAGGGCTACAAGCGGGTGAACTGCGGAGACCCGGCGGCCGAGGTCAAGATCGTGCGGGTGGCCGACGGCAAGGCGGACGACTCCGCCTGCCAGGGGACCGACGCCCGCGCCGCGATCACGTACTCCCAGCCCGCGACGACCGTCTGCCTGGCCGAGAGCACCCCGGCGTGACGTCGCTGGGGCACCCGCGGGGAGGTGCCCCACTGGCGGGACGCCAGCTCAGCCGGTGGGGCACCTGCGGGGAGGTGCCCCACCGGGTGGTCGTCAGCTGAGGTGATGCGGCAGCTGCGGGGAAGCGGTCCATCGACGAGACGTCAGGTGGGGTGCCGGGGCGCTTGCGGGGAAGCGGCCGACCGATGGGACGCCTGGTCAGATGGTGCGGCACCTGCGGAAACCGCCCCAGCGACCGGGCGCCCAGCCGAGGTACCGGGGCACCTCCCGAGGAAACCGCCCCCCGACCGGACGCCCAGCCGACGTGCCGGGGTACCCCGAGGAAACCGCCCCGCCGGCCGGACGCCCAGCCGACGTGCCGGGGCACCCCCCGCCGGGAGGTGCCCCACCGCACCTCAGCTCAGGCGCTCCAGCACCATCGCCATGCCCTGGCCGCCTCCGACGCACATCGTCTCCAGGCCCCACTGCTTGTCGTGGTGCTGCAGGGAGTTGATGAGCGTCGACGTGATGCGGGCGCCGGTCATGCCGAACGGGTGGCCGACCGCGATCGCGCCGCCGTTGACGTTCAGCTTCTCGATGTCGATCCCGAGGTCCTTGTACGACGGGATGACCTGCGCCGCGAACGCCTCGTTGATCTCCACCAGGTCGATGTCGTCGATCGTCAGGCCGGCCTTCGCCAGCGCCTTCTTCGACGCCTCGACCGGGCCGTACCCCATGATCTCCGGCGACAGGCCCGACACCCCGGTCGACACGACGCGCGCGAGCGGCGTCAGGCCCAGTTCCTTCGCCTTCGTGTCGGACATGACCACCAGCGCCGCCGCACCGTCGTTGAGGGGGCAGCAGTTGCCCGCCGTGACGCGGCCGTCCGGGCGGAACACCGGCTTGAGCCCGGACACGCCCTCCAGCGTCACCCCCGGGCGGGGACCGTCGTCCTTGCTGACGACCGTGCCGTCCGGCAGCGTGACCGGCGTGATGTCCTTCGCCCAGAAACCGTCCGCGATGGCCTTCTCGGCGAGGTTCTGCGACCGCACCCCGAACTCGTCCATCTCCTCGCGCGACACGTTCTTCAGCCGCGCCAGGTTCTCCGCCGTCTGGCCCATCGCGATGTAGACGTCGGGCACCTGGCCGTTCTCACGCGGGTCCACCCACGTGTCGCTGCCCTCGGCGGCCGTCTTGGCGGTGCGGGCCTCGGCCTCGGCGAACAGCGGGTTGTGCGTGTCGGGCCACGAGTCCGAGCTGCCTTTCGAGAACCGCGACACCGTCTCGACACCCGCCGAGATGAACACGTCACCTTCGCCGGCCTTGATGGCGTGCAGCGCCATCCGCGTGGTCTGCAGGCTCGACGAGCAGTACCGCGTCACGGTGCAGCCGGGCAGGTGGTCGTAACCCAGCTCGACGGCCACCGCGCGGCCCATGTTGAACCCCTGCTCGCCGCCCGGCAGGCCGCAGCCGAGCATCAGGTCGTCGATGTCCTTCGGGTCCAGCTGGGGGACCTTGTCGAGGGCGGCGCGGATCATCTGGACGACCAGGTCGTCCGGCCGCATGCTCACCAGTGAGCCCTTGTTCGCGCGCCCGATGGGCGAGCGGGCGGTCGACACGATGACGGCTTCCGGCATGGCGGGACACTCCTTCGGGTCGGGCTAAGCGCGTGCTTACCCATATCCTGCCCGTTTCCCCTGTGCGGGCAAACCCCAACGCGACGGGGACCACGTAGCCTGACACCCGTGGAGTACTACGAGCACGTCGTCGATCTCGTCGGCAACACCCCGCTGGTCAAGTTGAACGCGCTCACCGAAGGGCTGCAGCCGCTCGTGCTGGCCAAGGTCGAGTACCTCAACCCCGGTGGCAGTGTGAAGGACCGCATCGCGCTGCGCATGGTCGAGGCCGCCGAGGCGTCCGGGCAGCTCAAGCCGGGTGGCACGATCGTCGAACCGACCTCCGGCAACACCGGGGTCGGGCTGGCGATGGTCGCCCAGCGCAAGGGCTACCAGTGCGTGTTCGTGTGCCCGGACAAGGTCAGCGAGGACAAGCGCAACGTCCTCAAGGCCTACGGCGCCCGCGTCGTGGTCTGCCCGACGGCCGTGCCGCCGGAGCACCCCGACTCCTACTACTCGGTCTCCGACCGGCTGGTGCAGGAGATCGAGGGCGCCTGGAAGCCCAACCAGTACGCGAACCCGGAGAACCCGGCGAGCCACTACCACTCGACGGGCCCGGAGATCTGGCGGCAGACCGAAGGCCGCATCACGCACTTCGTCGCCGGCGTCGGCACGGGCGGCACGATCTCCGGCACCGGCCGCTACCTCAAGGAGGTCTCCGACGGGAAGGTCGCCGTCGTCGGCGCCGACCCGGAGGGCTCGGTGTACTCGGGCGGGACCGGCCGGCCGTACCTCGTGGAGGGCGTCGGCGAGGACTTCTGGCCCGAGACCTACGACCGGAACATCGCCGACGAGATCATCGCGGTCTCGGACGCGGAGTCCTTCGACATCACGCGCCGGCTCGCGCTGGAAGAGGGGCTGCTCGTAGGCGGCTCGTGCGGGATGGCGGTCGCGGCGGCGCTGCGGCTGGCGAAGCGCCTCGGCCCGGAGGACGTCGTGGTGGTGCTGCTGCCCGACGGCGGCCGCGGCTACCTCGGCAAGGTGTTCAACGACCAGTGGATGTCGTCGTTCGGCTTCCTCTCGCCCGACACCTCGGGCGCCACGGTCGGCGACGTGCTGCGGGCGAAGACCGGAGCGCTGCCGGACCTCGTGCACACGCACCCGAACGAGACCGTGGCGGAGGCCGTCGCGATCCTGTCGGAGTTCGGCGTGAGCCAGATGCCCGTGGTGAGCGCGGAACCGCCGGTGATGGCCGCCGAGGTCGTCGGGTCCGTCATCGAGCGGGACCTGCTGGAGGCGCTGTTCACCGGCAAGGCCAACCTCGCCGACCGGCTGGAGCAGCACATGTCACCGCCGCTGCCGACGATCGGCGCCAGCGAGCAGGTCGGGGCCGCGATGAAAGCGCTTTCGGGCGCGGACGGGGCGCTCGTGCTGCTGGACGGCAAGCCGGCGGGTGTGGTGACCCGGCACGATTTGCTGGGATTCCTCGCGGGCCGGCGCGGGTAGATTTATCGTCCTTTTCGTCCGGGGCGTTACGAGCACCGCACCCGGCCATCCGATAGCGTGTGCCGCCAGAGCACATCCAGCCTTATCAAGGGGGTTACAGGCCCACATGAGCGCTCCGCAGCCGCCGAACCAGCCTTGGGGTGGCGGGCAACAGCCGCCTCAGGGACCGCCGAGCGGTCCTCAGCCGCAACAAGACAGTCCTTTCGGCTCGTCGGAGCCGACCCAGGTGGTGCAGCCCGGTCAGCAGCCGGGCGGCCAGTTCGGCGAGACCCCGGAGCCGACGCAGGTCGTGCAGCCCGGCCAGCCCGCCGAGCAGGGCGAAGGCGGCGGGGGTGCCGCGAACACCGGCGAGCAGGGTGCCTCGGAGTCGACCCAGCTGGTGCCCCCTGGCGTGCAGCCGCCCCCTTCGATCCCCTATGCCCCGCCGCCGAGCGCGGCCGACAACCCCGGTGCCTTCGGGCAGCAGCCGGGCGGCTTCGGCCAGCCGGGTGGCTTCGGGCAGCCGCCGCAGGGCTTCGGCCAGCAGCAGCCGGGTCCGTACGGCCAGCCGCCGCAGGGCTTCGGCCAGCCGGGCGGGTTCGGCGGTCCGCCGCCGGGTTACGGCTCGCCGTACGGCGCGCCCGCCGGTGGCGGCGGCAACCAGCAGCAGCTGTTCGGCTGGATCGCCGCGGGCATCGTCGGCGTGCTCGGCCTGATCGGCGCCATCCTCGCCTTCACCATGATGGGTGACCTGGGTGGCAGCGGGTCGAGTGACGCCGTGGCGCAGTGCGAGGCGCAGATCCGGCAGATGGGCGGCGACCCGAGCCTGTGCCAGCAGGCGGCGGACTCGGCCAGCTCGGACTCGGACGGGCAGGTGACCCAGGCCTGGATCTACGTCATCCTGATGGCGCTCGGCGGCCTCGCCGGCGTCGCCGGTGCGGTGCTGCTGTTCCTGAAGAACAAGCTTTCGTCGTACCTGGTCCTCGCCGGTGGTGCGCTGCTGTTCATCGGTGCGCTCATCTTCCTGATCGCGCTGGGCAGCGGCTGGACCCGGGTGGTGTTCGAGCTGATCTTCGGCATCGTGCTCGCCGCGGTCGGGGTGCTGGCGGTGCTGCCCGCGACGGCGCAGTACGTCGGCCTCGGTGGTCCGTCCGGTCCCGGCGGTGGCCCCGGCGGCTTCGGCGGTCCGCCCGCGGGCGGTTTCCCCGGTCAGCAGCAGCCCGGTCCGTACGGCCAGCCCGCTCAGCCCAACCCCTACGGTCCGCCGAGCGGCGGCTTCGGCCAGCCGGCGCCGTACGGTCAGCAGCCGGGTGGGCAGGCGCCCGCCAGCGGCGGGTTCCCGCAGCCGCCGAACCCCTACGGGCAGCAGCCCGGTCCGTACGGGCAGCCCGGGCAGCCCGGCCCCTACGGCCAGCCGCCCCAGCAGCCCGGCCAGCCGCCGCAGCAGCCCTGGTGACCGGCTGAAACCACTCCGATGCCCCCGGCTACCGCAGCCGGGGGCATCGTCGTCCCCGTCCCCGGAACGCTGCCCCGAACGGACCTCCCGCCGCTAGAGTGTGCGCACCAGCCAGCGCTCGCCATGTGGGGGCACCGTGTCCGACCCGCGCAGTCACCCGGCTCCCGAGCGGCGGCCGAAAGCGACGACGGCGGTGCTCGCCGGGCTCGTCGGGCTGGTGCTCGCCGGGGTGCTCGGCTACCTGCCCGCCGAGTGGTTCATCGACTTCGGGCTCGCCGACCTGCCCAGCCGCACGCAACTCGTGCTCGGCCTGTACCTCCTCGCCGCGGTGCTGCTGCTCCTCGGCGGGCTCGTCACGCTGTTCCGCGTGTTCACTGGCGGCGTGTTGTTGCTGCTCGGCGCGCTCGCCGCGATCGGAGCCGTCGTCGGCGAACCCCTGCTGCTGTTCCCCGGGCAGTTCTCCCAGTTCTTCACGTCGATGTTCCAGTTCGTGCCGGACCAGGCGTTCGTGCGGGTCGCCGCGGCGGTCGGCGGACCGGTCCTGCTGGTGTTGTGCGCGGTCCCGGCGACGTTCCGCTACCTCCGGCACCCGGAGCGCAGCGCCTCCCGGCCGGGCTGGTAGGCCATGCGCATGGACGATCGACCTTCCCGCGGCGGCGCCACCGGCATCCCGGCCGCGATCCTCGCCCTGCTCGGCGGCATCTTTCACCTGATCGGTGTCGCCGGTGGGGCGGTGATGCTCGCGGGGGACGACGACCTGGGCCGGGCCCTGCTCACGTTCCTGCTGCACGTCGTCGTCGCGGCCGTGTTGATCACGGGCGGGGTGGGGCTGATTCTCGCCAAACCGTTCGGCCGCGTGTGCACCATCGCCGGGGCGGTCCTCGCGTTGCTGTTGTACGTATCGGTGCTGGTACTGGGCGCGCTCGGGGTCTACTTCCTCGGGCTGGCCGACCGCACGCTGCCGCTCGGGTACCTCGCGTTGCTGTGCCTGCCGGCGGTCGTGACGCTCGTGCTGGCGAGCCTGCGGCCCACCGCACGGTGGGTCACGAGTGGTTGGTCGTAGCCTGGGCCGTATGGCTGACGAAATCTCCCGGTTCGGCTTCGAGACGCGTGCGATTCACGCTGGTCAGGAGCCCGACCCGCGGACCGGTGCGGTAATCGTGCCGATCTACCAGACCTCGACCTACGCGCAGGACGGCGTCGGCGGCACCCGCGAGGGGGACTACGAGTACTCCCGGACCGCGAACCCGACGCGGACGGCGCTGGAGCAGCAGCTCGCGTCGCTCGAAGGGGCTCGTCACGGGCTCGCGTTCGCGTCCGGGATGGCGGCCACCGACGCGGTGTTGCGCACAACGCTGCGGCCGGGTGACCACCTCGTGCTCGGCAACGACGCCTACGGCGGCACGTTCCGGCTGATCGACAAGGTGCTGACGAACTGGGGCCTGCGCTACACGGTCGCGAACCTGGCCGACATCGACGCCGTGCGTGCCGCGGTCGAGGACGACACGAAGCTCATCTGGTGCGAGACGCCCAGCAACCCGCTGCTCGGCATCGCCGACATTCCCGCGCTGGCGGGCGTCGCACATGCGGCGGGTGCGCGGCTGGTCGTCGACAACACCTTCGCCACGCCGTACCTGCAGACGCCGCTCTCCCTGGGCGCGGACGTCGTCGTGCACTCGACGACGAAGTACCTCGGCGGCCACTCCGACGTCGTGGGCGGCGCGGTGCTGACGAACGAGGACGAGCTGCGGGACCAGCTGTTCTTCCTGCGCAACGGCGCGGGTGCGGTGCCGGGGGCGTTCGACGCGTGGCTCACGTTGCGCGGGGCGAAGACGCTGGCCGTGCGCATGGAACGGCACTGCGACAACGCGGAACGGGTCGTCGAGATGCTGGCCGCTCACCCGAAGGTCGCGGAGGTCTACTACCCGGGGCTGGAGACGCACCCGGGCCACGAGACCGCGGCGAAGCAGATGCGCCGGTTCGGCGGGATGGTCTCGTTCCGGCACGCCGACGGGGAGCAGGCCGCCCTGGACGTCGCGTCGCGGACGAAGCTGTTCATCCTCGCGGAATCGCTCGGCGGGATCGAGTCGCTGATCGAGCACCCGGGCCGCATGACGCACGCGAGCGTGGCGGGCTCGATGCTCCAGGTGCCCGCGGACCTGCTGCGCCTGTCCGTCGGCATCGAGGACGGCCGCGACCTGGTGGAGGACCTGCGCGAAGCGCTGGGCTGACGCGGCCTTCTGTACCGACCGGTTCTTAACTGCTACGGTCTATTCAGTATCGATCGGTACTGAATAGAACCGGAGGCAGCGCATGGGTCAGCTCGCAGGCAAGACCGCCGTCGTGACCGGTGGCGGAACCGGGATCGGACTGGCCACCGCGGTCCGGCTGGCGGCCGAAGGCGCACACGTGTTCGTCACCGGCCGCCGCAAGACCGAGCTCGGTGCCGCCGGGGCCACCGCCGTCGCGGGCGACGTCGCGAACCCGGCCGACCTGGACCGCCTGTACGACGCCGTTCGTGCCCGCGGCCGTGGTCTGGACGTGGTGTTCGCGAACGCCGCCTGGGCCTCGCTCGCGACCTTGGAGCAGGTCAACGCGATCTCGCCGGGACCGATCGACCCCCCCGGGATCACGAGCCTCTTCGGCGAGGACAAGGCGCCCGACGTCAAGGCGCGCCTGGGCGCGGGCGTCGCGATGGGCCGGATGGGGCGGCCGGAGGAGGTCGCCGCGTTCGTGGCGTTCCTCGCCTCCGAGGAGAGCAGTTACGTCTTCGGCGCCAACCTGTACGTCGACGGCGGGGAAAACCAGGTCTAAGGCCGGTAGTTGTTGTACTCGGCGATCTGCCCGGAGGTGTGCTGCGTGACGCGCATCTGCTCCAGCTCGGAGCCGTCCACGCAGCCACCCACCAGTTCGATGTGGTTGTCGTGGCGGATGTACTGCGCCGGGTCACCGCAGGAGGCGCGGTCGACGGTGTAGAACGCGGCGCCCGTGAGCGCCAGTGCCGAGGTGACCGCCGCGACCAGAGGCAGCGCCCCGGCCGAACGAGTGGACCGGCGTGGCACGCCGTCCGTTTCGCTCCGCCTTCGCATCGTTACTCCCTGATTCCCGTCCCGGCCGGCTCCAGGGTACCGAAAGCGCCCGGCCGGGGGTGGCATGATCCCGGTTATGCGTTTGGTGCCCGTGGACCGGATCGAGGAGGCGCGCCGCCTCCTCGAAGGGGTCGTCCGGATGACCCCGATGGAACACGCGCGGGACCTGGAAACGGTTCACGGCACGCCGGTGCACCTCAAGTGCGAGAACCTCCAGCGCACCGGTTCCTTCAAGATCCGGGGCGCCTACACGCGGATCTCCGGGCTGACGGCGGAGGAACGCGGCCGCGGTGTCGTCGCGGCGAGCGCCGGGAACCACGCGCAGGGGGTGGCCCTCGCGGCGTCGTTGCTGGGCATCAAGTCGACGGTCTTCATGCCCACGCGGGTGCCGCTGCCCAAGCTCGCGGCCACGCGCGGCTACGGCGCGGACGTCCACCTGCACGGCGACCTGTTCGACGAGACCCTCGCCGAGGCGATCGCCTTCGCCCAGCACAGCGGGGCGGTGTTCATCCACCCCTTCGACCACGAGGACGTCATCGCCGGGCAGGGCACCGTCGGGCTGGAGGTGCTGGAGCAGGTGCCCGACGTGGGCACGGTCCTGGTGCCGGCGGGCGGGGGCGGGCTGGTGTCCGGGATCGCCGCGGCGGTCAAGGCGCGGCGCCCGGAAACGCGGGTCGTCGGCGTGCAGGCCGAGGGCGCGGCGGCGTACCCCGGTTCCCTCCTCGCGGGCAAGCCCGTCCGGCTGACCGAATCGTCGACGATGGCGGACGGGATCGCGGTCGGCGAACCCGGGGCGCTCACGTTCGAGCACGTCCAGGCGCTGGTCGACGACGTCGTCACGGTGACCGAGGAGTCGCTGTCGCGTGCGCTGCTGCTGTGCCTGGAACGGCGCAAGCTCGTCGTCGAACCCGCCGGCGCCGCCGCCGTCGCGGCGTTGCTGCAGTACCCCGGGGAGTTCACCGGGCCGATCGTCGGCGTGCTGTCCGGCGGCAACGTCGACCCGCTGCTGTTGCTGCAGATCATCCAGCACGGCATGACCGCGGGCGGCCGGTACCTCGCGCTGCGGCTCCGTGTACCGGACCGGCCTGGTGTGCTCGCGTCGGTGCTGTCGCGGATCAGCGAACTGGGCGCGAACGTGCTGGACGTCGAGCACTCCCGCATCTCCGGCGCGCTCGCGCTCGGCGAGGTCGAGGTCGCGCTGAAGCTGGAGACCCGCGGCCCCGAGCACTGCGCCGAGGTCACGGCCCAACTCGAACGCGCGGGCTACACGCTCGCGCTCGAACAGACCTCGTAGGGACACCGACGTGGACGCACTCGACGCGAAACTGCTGCTCCTGCTCACCGACGCGCCCCGGCTCGGGGTGCTGGAATGCGCGCGCCGGCTCGGCGTCGCGCGCGGGACCGTGCAGGCCAGGCTCGACCGGCTGACCGAGCAGGGTGTGCTGGGCGGCTTCCCGCCCGAGGTCGACATGGCGGCGATCGGCTACGGGCTCACCGCGTTCGCCGTCATCGAGATCGCGCAGGGCAGCCGGACCGAGGTCGCGGCGGGGCTCGCCGCCATCGACCAGGTCTGCGAGGCGCACGCGACCACCGGCCAGGGTGACCTGTTCGTGCGGATGGTCGCCAAGGACCACGAGGACCTGCAGCACGTGATCGACCAGGTGGTGGGGCTGCCCGGCGTGCGCCGCACCAACACGTCGCTCGCGCTGACCACGCCGATCCCGCTGCGGGTGCGGCCGCTGCTGGAGCGCATCGCCTACGGCGGCTCCTGACCCCGGGGACGCCGAACGGCCGACGTCCCCGGGAGCGGGAACGCCGGCCGTCCGCAGGTCGTCAGCCGCTGTAGGGGACCGCCTTGAGCAGCGTCACCTTCTGCGTCTTGCCGTTGGGCAGGTCGTACTCACGCGACTCGCCCTCCTTCGCGCCCAGCAGTGCCTTGCCCAGCGGCGACTCGGGGGAGTACACGTCGAGCGCGCCCTCGGCGCCCTCCTCCCGGGTGGCGAGCAGGAACTGCTCCTCGTCGTCATCGCCCTCGTAGCGGACGGTCAGCACCATGCCCGGCTCCGCGATGCCGTCGTTGGCGGGCGGCTCGCCCACCTTCGCGGAGCGCAGCAGCTCCTGCAGGTGGCGGATGCGGGCCTCGGCCTGGCCCTGCTCCTCGCGGGCGGCGTGGTAGCCCCCGTTCTCCTTGAGGTCGCCCTCTTCCCTGCTGTCGTTGATCCTCGCGGCGATGACCGGACGATTCTCGATCAGTTCGTCGAGCTCGTGCTTGAGCCTGTCGAAGGCTTCCTGCGTCAGCCAGGTCACCTGGGTGTCGCTCACGGCCACCATCTCCTCGTCGTGCCTGCCGGGCATGGGTATACAAGCCGGCGGCCCCACCGGGGACGCCGGCGAGGCTGGAATAAAGGAAAAACACGGCCCGTTCGGGCCGTGCCGGTAGACCAGGATAGCACGTGAGGGGGACCGGCGACCGGCCGTTTCGGCGGTCAGCGGGCGTTCGGCGAGGGTTTCACCCCGTTGGCCGCTAGCTGCTTGACAAGTACGACGGTACGTCGTAGGAGCAGCCGAACACGTCCGCGGTGACCGGCCGGTCGATGCTCCGGACGACGGTGGTCTGCCTGCTGTGGTTCTCGCCCGGCGGGATGTAGACCTCTTTCCGCCCGCTTTCGGCACCGGAGAGGTCCCGCAGCCGGACGATGCACACGCCGGCCCGGTCCGGGTCGTCGCGCGTGACGTTGATGGTGATGGACATCGCGTTGCCCGGCTGCTCGTCGAACGCGACGCGGTCGGCCTCGATGGGCGCCGGCCCGAGGTTGACGTAGGCCACCCAGGCGACCACGACACCCGCGACGAGGGCCACCGCGACGAACAACCACCGCCGCCAGCGGGGTGGCGTCGTGCCGCGGGCCTTGCCGTAACGGCCCTCGGGCAGCGCGCGCGTCGTCAAACCCGGGCCTCCTGATCCGAACTGTCGTACCCCCGGGGACAATGGGGGTGGGTCGAGTATCCGTCAGGTCCGGAATAGCGGTGCAGAAGGGGTCGTTGCAGGCATGGTGAACTCTGTTGAACGGATTTCCGAACCGGGTTCCGGCCTGCGGCTGATGGCCGTGCACGCCCACCCAGACGACGAATCGAGCAAGGGCGCCGCCACGATGGCCAAGTACGTGGCCGAGGGCGCCGAGGTGATGGTCGTCAGCTGCACCGGCGGCGAGGCGGGCAGTGTCCTCAACCCCGCGATGGACCGGCCCGAGGTGCGGGAGAACATGGCGCAGCTGCGCCGCGAGGAGATGGCGCGCGCCGCCGAGATCCTGGGCATCAAGCACCACTGGCTCGGTTTCATCGACTCCGGCCTGCCCGAGGGTGACCCGCTGCCGCCGCTGCCGGAGGGTTCCTTCGCGACGGTGCCGCTGGAGGAGCCGGTGCGCGAGCTGGTCATGGTGATGCGCGAGTTCCGCCCGCACGTCGTGCTGACCTACGACGAGAACGGCGGCTACCCGCACCCCGACCACATCCGCACGCACGAGGTGTCGGTCGCGGCGTTCGACGCGGTCGCCGAGCCGGACCGGTTCCCCGAGGCCGGTGAGCCGTGGCAGCCGCTGAAGCTGTACTACATGCACGGCTTCTCGCGGCAGAAGATGCAGCTGTTCCACGACGCGCTGACCGAGGCCGGCCTGGAGTCGCCGTACGCCGAGTGGCTCGAGAAGTGGGACCCGGACCGCGCCGACGTGATGGAGCGGGTCACCACGCGCATCGAGTGCGCCGACTACTTCAAGATCCGTGACGAGGCGCTCAAGGCGCACGCCACGCAGATCGACCCGAACAGCCGCTGGTTCGCCGTGCCGCTGGAGATCCAGCGCCGCGTGTGGCCGACGGAGGAGTACGAGCTGGTCCGCTCTCTTGTGGACAGCACCCTGCCGGAGGACGATTTGTTCGCCGGGGTGAGGGAGAAGGTGACGACGGCATGACTTTCGCTTTGCCAGGCGCGGGCCCGGTCGAGACGACCGCGCTCGTCCTGGCGCAGCAGCCGGGCAACGGTGACAACGGCGGCCAGGGGGAGGACTTCGGCAAGTCCTCCCCGGTGGGTTTCCTGCTCCTGCTGATCTTCCTGGTCGCGGTGGCGTTCCTCGTGCGCTCGATGACCAAGCACCTGAAGCGGGTGCCGGCGAGCTTCGACAAGGAGGAGCCCGCCGAGGAGGAGAAGCCGGAGGCCGAGGCGAAGCAGCCGGAGAAGAGCGAAAGCTCCTGACCCCGCGCGGCCGGCCGGTCCGTGACACCCTGGGGGCATGGCCAACCGACTAGCCGCTGCCACGAGCCCGTACCTGCTCCAGCACGCCGAGAACCCGGTGGACTGGTGGCCGTGGAGCGCCGAGGCGCTCGCCGAGGCCCGCCGCCGGGACGTGCCGATCCTGCTCTCCGTCGGGTACGCGGCCTGTCACTGGTGCCACGTCATGGCCCACGAATCGTTCGAGGACGCCGAAACCGCGCGCCTGATGAACGAGAACTTCGTCAACATCAAGGTGGACCGCGAGGAACGCCCGGACATCGACGCCGTCTACATGACCGCGACGCAGGCCATGACCGGGCACGGCGGCTGGCCGATGACGTGTTTCCTCACCCCCGACGGCGAGCCGTTCCACTGCGGCACCTACTACCCTCCCCAGCCCCGGCCGGGCATGCCGTCGTTCCAGCACCTGCTGGTCGCCGTCGCGCAGGCGTGGCAGGAGCGCCGTGACGAGCTGAAGGCGGGCGCCGGCCAGATCGTCGAGCAGCTGGCGAAGCAGACCGGGCCGCTGCCGGGTGCCGCCGTCGACGAGCGGGTGCTCGCCGAGGCCGTGGAGAAGCTCGACGCGGAAGCCGACCACGAGCGCGGCGGGTTCGGCGGGGCGCCGAAGTTCCCGCCGTCGATGACGCTGGAATTCCTGCTGCGCCACCACGAACGCACCGGTTCGGCGACAGCACTGTCCCTTGTGGAGGAATGCGCCGACGCGATGTCGCGCGGTGGCATGTACGACCAGCTCGCCGGTGGCTTCGCGCGGTACTCGGTGGACGCGGACTGGGTCGTGCCGCACTTCGAAAAGATGTTGTACGACAACGCTTTGCTGCTGCGGGTGTACGCGCACCTGGCGCGGCTGACCGGGTCCGCCCGCGCGCTCGCGGTGGCCAGGACGACGGGCGAGTTCCTGCTCGACCAGCTCGGTACCGAGGAGGGCGGGTTCGCCGCCTCGCTCGACGCGGACACGCTCGGCGAGGAAGGGCTGACGTACGTCTGGACGCCGCAGCAGCTGCGGGAGGTGCTGGGCGAGGACGACGCGGAGTGGGCGGCCTCGCTGTTCGAGGTGACCGAGACCGGGACCTTCGAGCACGGCAGGTCGGTGCTGCAGCTGCGCCGCGACCCCGACGACCCGGAGCGGTTCGAGCGCGTGCGTGCGGCGTTGCTCGCCGCCCGCGGCCTCAGGCCGCAGCCGGGCCGCGACGACAAGGTGATCGCCTCCTGGAACGGGCTGGCGATCACGGCGTTGTGCGAGGCGGGAGCGGCGCTGAACGAACCGCGCTGGATCGAGGCGGCGGACCGGGCGGCGAGCGCGATCCTCGACCTGCACGTGCTCGACGGGCGTTTGCGCCGCAGCTCCCGCGGCGGACAGGTCGGTGAGGCGGCCGGGGTGCTGGAGGACTACGCGTGCCTGGCCGACGGCCTGCTCGCACTGCACCAGGCGACCGGTGACCCGCGCTGGCTCGACGAAGCCGTGCAGCTGCTGGACGTCGCGTTGGCGAGGTTCGCGTCCGACGCACCAGGCGCCTACCACGACACGGCCGATGACGCGGAAACGTTGGTGCAGCGGCCTTCCGACCCCACGGACAACGCCAGCCCGTCGGGCGCCTCGGCGCTCGCGGGCGCGCTCGTCACGGCCTCGGTCCTCGTCGGCCCCGAGCGCTCGGCGCGGTACCGGGAGGCGGCCGAGGCGGCGCTGAACCGGGCGGGCCAGCTCGTCGCGAAGGTGCCGCGGTTCGCGGGGCACTGGCTTTCGGTGGCCGAGGCGCTCGTCACGGGCCCGGTTCAGGTGGCCGTCGTCGGGCTCGACCCCGAGGCGTGGTCGGAGCTGCGGACCACGGCGGCGCAGCTCGTGCACGGCGGCGGCGTGGTGCTGGCGGGTCAGCCGGACAGCGCGCCGTTGCTGGCCGACCGCCCGCTCGTGGAGGGGGCCGCGGCCGCGTACGTGTGCCGGGGTTACGTGTGCGAGCGCCCGGTGACGACGCCTGACGAACTGGAGGCGGCGCTAGTACTCCAGCCGCACTTCGTGATCTTGTTCTGATAGTTTTTGATCTTGTGTGGGT
>NZ_BAABIB010000047.1:0-26850 GCF_039542405.1 Amycolatopsis dongchuanensis | reverse complement strand
CCACGCGTGTCAGACCCCAACCCCCGCCTAACTTAGCGGTATTGGCCGGCGGGCAGGCTCCAGGATGATCGGGGCCCAAAGGGATCTCACTGAAGTGCCCTGTGTTTCCCGGACAGGGAGATTGTTCAATTCATGCCGATTTCAAATGTTCGGAGTGTGCTTCACGTGGCGGGCGGTAGCCTATCGCCGAATGAAGACGCCGCTGATTGTACCAGAGTTCGATGTAGTGCGTGATGTCGCGCCGGGCCGATTCGCGTGTCGGATACACCACCCGGGAGACACGCTCGTTCTTGAGTGCACCGAAGAACGACTCGGCCATAGCGTTGTCGAAACATATCCCCGTGCGCCCGGAAGATCGTCGAATGTCGAGTCCCTTCAACACGGCCGCATACTCGGCCGACATGTAGTTGACGCCCCTGTCGGAATGGAAAATGGCGCCTGGCGCCAGCGACCGGTTCTGCGCTGCCCGTCGGATGGCCCGGGTGATCAGCGGGGTCTTGTAGTGGTCGTCCATGGCGTAGCCGATCACTTCTTTGGTGCAGCAATCGATCACGGTCGCCAAATAGAGCCACCCTTCTCCGGTCGGGATGTAGGTGATGTCGCCGACGAGTTTCATCCCGGGTTTGTCGGCAGTGAAGTCCCGGCCCACCAGGTCTGGGACCTCACCCAGGCCAGGGTGGGTGAGCGACCATCGTCTCGGCGGCGGCTGACACGACCGAAAACCCAGCTCGCGCATCAGGTCACGGACCAGCTCCGGGCCCGCCGTGACACCCCAGCGTGCGAGCTGGGCGTGCACGCGCCGATATCCGTAGGTGCCATCAGACGCCTCGAACGCTCTCGTGATAAACGCCTTCAGATCCTCACGACGCTGATTTGTTGCCGATCCCGGACGGTTCCGCCATTCGTAATATCCGGATTTCGACACGCCGAGCTTCTCGCACAGGAACTCGACAGAATACGCGTACTCCGCAGTATCGAGCCGCATCGTTTCGATGAACTCGTACTTGTGGGCTACTGGGGTCCCTTCGCGAAGTACGCTGCCGCTTTTTTCAAGAAGGACACTTCCCTCTCGAGCTCACGATTCCGGCGTTCCAGCTCACGTAGCCGCGCACGATCCGTCAGTGGCAAATCCACCTCTGGCGCTTCGAGGCCATGCTCACGCTCGTGCTGGCGAACCCACACCCGTAGCGTCTCCGGATGCATATCGAGACTCCGGGCCACCTCGGCCACCGGCCTCTCGGATTCCAACGCCAGACGAACCGCTTCCTCACGGAACTCCGGCGAATACTTCCTCGGTCGCGCCACCGTTTTGATCCCTTCGATTCCTTACAGGATAACCCGATTGGGTCCCTGTCCGGAATCTCCGAGGCACCCCACACCTGAGGTGGGTGGTCGAGTTGAGTGATCATCCCGTCGCCTGCGGTTTGTGCATATCACTTTGAGGACCAGCCGCAAGCCTGGCATAGCAACCGCCAGCGAGCAGGAAGGTTGCGGCTGCTCCTCAAAGTGATCGACCGGTTTCAGGCGACGGGATGATCACCCAACTCTTGTGCTGGGCCGTTGTTTCACAACGCCCGCGGCGCTGCCTTCAGATCCGCCACCAACGCTTCATACGCCGCATCTCTGTCCGGCGCTCGCAGCACCGACGATGGGTGCACCGCCGGCAGTACCTGCTCCGGCGTGCCTTCGAACTCCTCCGGGGCCTCGATCAACGTGCCCCGGTGCTCGGTGACCTTGAAGGACGGGCCCATCAGCGAAGACGCGGCCGTGGCGCCCAGCAGGATCACCAGCCGGGGCCGCACCGCCTTCAGTTCTGCCACCAGCCAGGGGCGGCACGCGACGATCTCGCCCCGGGACGGCTTCTTGTGGATCCGCTGCTTGCCGCGCTCGGAACGGGTGAACTTGAAGTGTTTCACCGCGTTCGTCACGTACACGCGCTCACGATCGATCCCCGCTTCGACGAGTGCGCGGTCCAGCAGTTTGCCCGCCGGTCCGACGAACGGTTCGCCTTCGCGGTCCTCGCGGTCTCCCGGCTGCTCCCCCAGTATCAGCACATCGGCCTCCGGCGGCCCCTCGCCGAAGACGGTCTGCGTGGCGTCCTGGTAGAGGTCGCAGCCCCGGCACCCGCGGGACGCCTCCCGCAACCGCGGCAACTCGAGGCTGCCGGGCACGAACTCGGAGGCGTCCCGCTTCGTCTTCGTGGCCGCCATGGCGTCAGCTCGGCCGCTCGACGTCACCACGCCAGGCGCCGGTCTCCCCGCCGCGGTGCTCGATGAACTCCTTGAACCGCCGCAGGTCGCCCTTCACGCGGTGGTTCAGCACGCCCAGCTTGTCGGCCACGTTCTCGACGAAACCCTCGGGGTCCACGTCCATCTGCGCGGTCACGCGCGTCGTCGCGTCGTTGAGGCGGTGGAACGTGACGACACCGGCGTGCGTGGGCCCGCTGTCGGACTTCCACGCGACCCGCTCGTCCGGGTGCTGCTCGGTGATCGTGGCGTCGAACTCACGCGTCTGACCACCGACCTTCGTCACCCAGTGCAGGTGCGTGTCGTCGAGCTGGCTGATCCGCTCGACGCCTTCCATGAACTCCGGGAAGGACTCGAACTGCGTCCACTGGTTGTACGCAGTCGTGACCGGAACCTCGACGTCAACGGTTTCGGTGATCGTGCTCATGTGTGCTCCCTTCTGCGGTCCCGATCCGGGTACCTCAGACAGGCAGGGCTACACGTCCTCGCCGGGTCTGGTCAGCCTGGTCAGCACGGCCTCCAGGTACTCCCGGGCGCGCTCCGGCGGCTCGTCGGGGGACTGCACGGCGGCCACCAGCCGGTCGGCCAGCTCCCGCAGCTTCACGTTCGCGCGCTGCGACGTCCCGATCAGCAGGTCGAACGCCGCCCCCGAGTCACAGCGGTAGGCGAGCATGATCATGCCCTTGGCCTGCTCGATGGTGGCCCGCGAAGCCATCGCCCGCTGCAGCCCGGCCGCCTCGCCGGCCAGCTCCGACAGCTGCTCGGCCTCCCGCAGCCGGGCGCTGGTGAGGTCCACGTAGTACCCGTGCACGGCCGAGGGCGCGTCGTCCTCGGTGTCGACGTCACCCACCACGACCACCGCCCGCGTGCTCTCGTCCGCGGCGGCGATGCGCTGCTGGCAGCTGAACGGCTGGCCGGTCCGCCGCGCCTGCTCGAACACCTCGGCGAGCGCCGGCCGGTCCTTCGGGTGGCCGTGCTTGGTGACCAGTGCCAGGTCCGGGGTCACCGAACCGGGCTGGTAGCCGTACATGAGGTAGATCTCCGAGGACCAGGACCACTGGCCGGTGCGGATGTCCCAGTGGTACATCCCGACCTGGTCGGCGCTCTGGCCCGCGGGCAGCGCGAACAGCGGATCCGGCTTGGTGGACATGCGGTGCGGCTCCTGTGCACGAGCTTTCGGTTACACGGGTGCCACGCTGCTGGACAATCCCAGGAAGCCAGATCATAGCCGGGAGATCCTCAGGCGCTGCGCCCCGTTCGCCGGAAAACCGCTACCGCCGCGTCGGTCAGGCCGAAGGCCTGAGCAGCACCTTGATCACCCCGTCGCGCTTCTCCTGGAACATGCGGTACGCCTCGGGCGCGTCGTCCAGGGGCAACCGGTGGGTCGCGAGGTCCGTCACGCCCAGCGGGTCCGCGCCGTCCTGGACGAGCGGAAGCACGTCGTCGATCCAGCGGCGCACGTTCGCCTGGCCCATCCGCAGCTGGACCTGCTTGTCGAACAGCTCCATCATCGGGATCGGGTCCACCATCCCGCCGTACACCCCGCTGAGTGAGATGGTGCCGCCGCGCCGGACCGTGCGGATGGCCTCGTACAACACGCTCAACCGGTCAAGGCCCGCCGTCTCGGTGACCTTCGCCGCGAGCGGCTTCGGCAGGAGGTTCACCATCTGGTGGGCGAGCCTGCCGACCGGCGCCCCGTGCGCCTCCATGCCGACCGCGTCGATCACCGAATCGGCCCCGCGGCCCCCGGTCAGCTCCCGCACCGCCCCGGCGAGGTCGTCGTGGTCGCGCAGGTCGAGGGTGGTGACGCCGTAGCGGGCGGCCAGCGTCAGCCGTTCGGGCACCAGGTCGACGCCGATCACCCGGCCGGCGCCGCGGTGCCCGGCGATGCGGCAGCACATCTGCCCGATCGGGCCCAGCCCGAACACGACGACGCTGCCGCCGACGGGCACCGCCGCGTACTCCACCGCCTGCCACGCGGTCGGCACGACGTCGGAGAGGTAGACGAACCGCTCGTCCGGCGGGCCGTCCGGCACCTTGATCGGGCCGTACTGCGCCTGCGGCACACGCAGGTACTCGGCCTGCCCGCCGGGGACCTGCCCGTAGAGCTTGGTGTAGCCGAAGAGGGCACCGCCCTTGCCGTGCTCGGTGACCTGCGTCGTCTCGCACTGCGACTGCAGGCCCTGGGTGCACATCCAGCAGTGCCCGCAGGAGATGTTGAACGGCACCACGACGCGGTCGCCCGGCTTGAGGCCGGTGACCTCGCTGCCCACCTCCTCGACGACGCCCATCGGCTCGTGCCCGAGGATGTCGCCCTCCTCCAGGAACGGCCCGAGCACCTCGTACAGGTGGAGGTCGGAGCCGCAGATGCCCGTGGAGGTGATGCGGACGATCGCGTCAGTCGGTTCCTCCAGCTTCGGGTCGGGCACCGTGTCCACCCGGACGTCCCGCTTCCCGTGCCACGCGACCGCCTTCATGCCCCGCCCCTTCCGCCTGTCCGGAACCGTTCCTGGCTCCGGTTAGCCGAGGGCGGGGGCGGCAAACCTACTCGTCCAGCCAGCCGTGCTCGTGGACGAGGTCGAGCACCGTCTTGCGCACCCGCAGCACCTGCTCGGCGGTGAGCGTCGGCACGCCGGACAGCAGGGCCTCGGTGAGCTCCTCCCGGAAGTCCAGCCCCGGCGGCAGGTAGTCCTCGTCGAGAGCGGCGCGGGAACTGCCGCGCACGATCCGCACGTTCGACGCCTTCGGCCCGCGCTCGCCATCCTCCACAGTGAACTCGACGACCGCGCCGGGCGCGATCAGCCGCTTGTCCACGTCGAGGTCGTTGACGTGCACGAACACGTCCTCGCCGCCGCCTTCCGGCGCCACGAAACCGTACCCGCGAATCTCGTCGAACCGGACGACCTTACCCGTGACCACCACAAACCCCGCCTCGGAAATTCCAGGGCCGAGAACCGCCCCAAGAGGATGTCGCGCCAAGGTACCGCCTCCGCCTCCACCGGCACAACGGCGGTGTGAAGCACCGCCCGTCCGGGTAAGCCCGACGGTATGAAACTGCTCTACAAACCGCTCAACATCCTGATCAGCGCGCTCGGGGGCGTGCTCGCCGGCGCGGTGTTCAAGCAGGCGTGGAAGGCGATCTCGGGCGACGACGAGGCGCCGAAGGCCACCGCCACCGACCGCAAGATCCAGGAGGTGCTGCTCGCGGCCGCGATCCAGGGCGCGATCTTCGGGCTCGTGAAGGCGGCCGTGGACCGCGGCGGCGCCCAGGCGTTCGAAAAGGCGACCGGCGAAAAGCTGGAGAAGGACTGACGGCTCACGGCACCGGCGGCAGGTGGGCGGCGTCGGGGAACATGGTCAGCGCCCGCAGCGCCGTGCCCAGCTCCGCCACGTCCGCCGGGTCGGTCAGCGAACGGCCGAGTTCGTCCGTGATCCGCTTGAGCCGGTGCCGCACGGTGTTCGGGTGGCAGTACACGCGCTCGGCGGTCGACTTCGTCGAGCCCCGGCAGTCGAACCACGCACGCAACGTCGTCAGCAGGACGGTGCGTTCCTCCGCCGGCAACCGCAGCACCGGCCGCAGGACCTGGTGCGCGAGCTGGGCGGAGGCCTCCGGGTCGCTCGCGACGAGGCCCGCCAGCGGCGATTCAGTGAACTGCACGGTCCCCGTGGTCCCCGGCACGAGGCTCTGCAGCGCCACGCGGGCCAGGTGCAGCGCCCGTGCGGTGTTCCCCAGCCCGGTGAACACGGGGCTCACGCCGACCCGCCCGGTCGCCATCTCCTCCAGCAGCACCAGGACCTTCTCCACCCCGTCCGCGGCGCGCAGTGACACCACCCCGACCTGCAGGTCCGGCGTGAGCCGCCAGGCCGACGCATAGCACCGCTCCCGGAGGAGGTTTTCGATACCGGGCAACGGTTCCTCGCCCAGCCCCGGCGTTTCTGCGGCGACCACGACGTAGGTGCCGTCGAGGGACAGGTCGAGCATCCTGGCGATGTCCCAGAGCGTGCCGTCGGTCGCCGTGCCGCCGGTGAACAACGCTTCCACCAGCGCGAGCCGGCGCTCGTGCCGGGTGCGGGTGATCTCGGCGAGCGTTTCGCGGTACGCCTCGGTGAGGGTTTCGGTGTACTCGTCGATCAACGCCCACAGCGCACGGGTCGCGGCCGCCAGCCCCGCGGTGTCCTCTTCGGACACAGCGACGTCCACGAACCGTTGCCACACCTCGGTGAACCCGATCCGGAACGCCCGCAGCAGCTCCGGCAGCGGCGCACCCTGGTGGGCGCGTTCCCTGCCGGTCGCAGCGGCCTGGCTCAGGTCGGGCGTGCCCGGCTCCCCCAGCGCCCGCAACAGGAACTCCAGGTTCGCCGCGCAGGACGCGCGGAGGTCCTCGTGCGACACGAAACGGGCCTGCCCGTAGACCGGCATCTCGGCGACGATCCGGGCGAACGTGTCCCGCGTCAGCTCCGGCAACCTGGCCCGCGCCGCGGCGGCCAGCCGCGCCACGGCCGGTTCGGCACCCGTGTACCGCATGGGTCGTCCTCACTTCCGGCACTCCCCGTCGAGTGCCTCCGCCGGAAGGAATCTAACCCGAAAGCGGGGCAGTGGCTACATCCGCGCCTCCGCGGTCTTGATCGCCTCCCGGATGCGGGTGTACGTGCCGCAGCGGCAGATGTTGCGGATGCCGTCGAAGTCGGCGTCGGTCAGCTCCCTGCCCGCCGCCTTGGCCTCCCGCACCTTGGCGATCGCGGTCATGATCTGGCCGGGCTGGCAGTACCCGCACTGGGCGACGTCGTGCTCCAGCCAGGCCTCCTGCATCGGGTGCAGCGCACCGGTCCGCTCGTCCTCCAGCCCTTCGATCGTGGTGATCTCGTCGGTGGGCTGGATGTCCGAGACCGGCACGGAACACGGGTTGAAGGCCTTGCCGTTGATGTGGCTCGTGCACGCCTTGCAGACGTTGAGCCCGCAGCCGTACTTCGGGCCGGTCACGCCGAGCAGGTCGCGCAGCACCCACAGCAGGCGCACGTTGTCCTCGGTGTCGACGGTGACCTGCTTGCCGTTCAGGACGAAAGTGTGTCGGGACAAGGTTTCTTCCTTCAGTGCGCGTAGGACAGGCCGTCGACGGGTGAGTCCGGGATGGACGGGACGCGGGGCAGCGGTTCGAAGCTCAGCGTGCCGTGGTTGATGGGGAAGCTGGTGGGCATCCTGCCGACGGCCCTGCCGTAGGCGCACGCGACCGCGGCCAGCGAGCTGGCGACGCCGAGTTCGCCAGCGCCGCCGGGTTCCCCGGTCGCCGGCATGACGATGATCTCCACCTCCGGCGGGGTGTTCCACTGGCGGGTGTAGAAGAAGTTGTCCCAGCTGCCTTCCAGCGGCAGGCCGTCCTGGATGTGCAGGCTTTCGGTCAGCGCCAGCGCGATGCCGTCGTTGATGCAGCCCATCATCTGGGCCTCCAGCCCGCGTGGGTTGATCGGCAGCCCGGCGTCCACGGCCATGACCGCCTTGGTGATCCGGGGGCCGGTCACGCCCTCGCGCACCTTGCGGTTGACGGTTTCGGGACGGCAGTCGATCTCGACGAGCACGGCGCTGCAGCTCTTGTACTCGGCGTGGAAGCCGATGCCCTGCGCCATGCCCGCGGGCATCTTCCGGCCCCACCGCCCGACTTCGGCGACCTTGTCCAGCGCGGCGCGGTACCGGTCGTCCTTGAAGAAGGACCTGCGGAACTCCAGCGGGTCCTTGCCCATCTTCGCGGCGAGCTGGTCGACGATCAGCTCCCGCGCGCACACCACGTTCGGCGAGTAGACGTTGCGCATGCTGCCGGTGTGGAACTTCAGCGGCACCTCGTTGAGCAGCTGCGTGGTGGCGCCGAAGTTGTAGGGCATGGACTGGGACAGCTCGAACACCGTCTGCGAGAACCCGACGTCGCCGACCGGCAGCTTGGCGGCGACGGCCGTGAGCAGCTCGCCGAGCCCGTGCCCGAAGTCGGTGGTGACGCTCGTGTGCCGCTGCTCGTAGCTGACGACGTTGCCCAGCGCGTAGTTCACGCGGATCCGCGAGAGCGACATCGGGTGCGCGCGGCCGTGCCGGAAGTCGTCGGTGCGGTGCCACATGAGCTTGACCGGCTTGCCGATCTTCTTCGAGAACTCGGCGGCCTCCAGCGCGGCGTCGCCGAACAGCTTGCGGCCGAAGGATCCGCCGCCCTGCACCACGTGCACCTTCACCGCCGTCACCGGCAACCCGAGCGACGTCGCGACCTGCTCCTGCGTGACGATCGGCGACTTGAGCGCGGCCCAGATCTCGGCCCGGTCGGCGCGGACGTCGGCGATGGCGCAGTTGGTCTCCAGCGCGCTGTTGCTGGCGAAGGCGAACGTGAACTCGGCGTCGATCGAACCGGTCAGGACGGGCGGGACGACCATCGGCAGCGTCGCCGCCCGCAGCTTCTTCAGCACGCTCGCGTCGGACTCCGCGGCGACCGGGCCGGGGTTCCAGTTCACCTTCAGCGCCCGCACGGCGTCCATGCAGTGCGTGATGGTGCGCCCGCGCACCGCCACGCCGGTGGAGATGACCGCGACGTCGGTGATGCCGGGCATGGCCTTGACCTCGGCGAGGTTGGCCACCGAGGCGACGGTGCCGCCGATCGTCGGCGGACGGCACACCATCGCGGGCAGCGCGTCCGGCACCTGGAGGTCCATCGTGAAGCGCTTGCGGCCGGTGACGGCGTCCCTGGCGTCGATGCGGTTCTGTGGGGTGCCGACGAGCTTGAACTGCGACGTCGCCTTGGGCTGGGCGGTGACCTCCTCCAGGCGGCTGCTCGCGGCGGCTTCGGCGAGCGAACCGTAGGTGGCGGTCTGCCCCGCACTGGAGGTGATGGCTCCATTGTGGACGGTGAGGCTCGACGGCGCGACACCCCACTGCGCGGCGGCGGTGGCGAGCAGCCGGGCGCGGGCGATCGCGGAGACCGTGCGGACGGGCGTGTACATCGAGCGTACCGAGTTGGAGCCGCCGGTGAGCTGGTTGAACACCAGCTCCGGGCGGGCGTCGGCGAGCGTGACGTGCACCTTGTCCAGCGGCAGGTCCAGCTCCTCGGCGATGAGCATCGCGATGGTGGTCGTGATGCCCTGCCCCACCTCGGCCCGCGGCAGCGCGAAGGACACCGTGTCGTCGCGGTTGACCTGCAGCGCGATGAGGCCGGACGTGGGTGCGGCCGCGAGGGTCAGGGCGTCGCCGAGGTCGAGCAGGTCGGCGGGTTCGGGCGGGGACGGGACGGCGGCGCCGGCCCGCGCCGGGGCGAGGGTGTCCACCCCGAGCCGGGCGGCCACCGCGAGGGTCGGGGCGGCCAGCAGGTACCCGAGGAAGCGGCGGCGTTCCAGCCCGGGCAGCGGCGATCGGCGTTGATCTGCCATCGAAGTCCTCTCAGCACTGACAGTGACCGCGGTCACGATAGAAAGCGCTTGCCCGGCGGGTCAACGATCCGTAGCCGTCCGTGCGGATTTCTGTGACGAGGTGACAGCGGAACTCGCCAGAACTGTGACGCGGACACAGCCGAATGTCGTACGACGTACGCCCGGACGGCGCAGAAAGGGCCCGGCGCGCGCGTGCGCCGGGCCCTTCTGCGGCGGTCAGTTCGCGTCGTGCAGCAGTACGCCGCGAATGTTCTTGCCGTCGCGGAGGTCCTGGTAGCCCTCGTTGACCTGCTCCAGCGTGTAACGCCTGGTGACCAGCTCGTCGAGCTTGATGGCGCCCGCCTGGTACAGGCGCAGCAGGCGGACGATGTCGTACTGCGGGTTGGCCGAGCCGAACAGCGTGCCCTTGATCGTCTTCTCGAACAGCGTCAGCACGCCGCCCGACACGTGCACGGTGAGCTTCTCCGGGTTCGCCAGGCCCGTGATGACCACCGTGCCGCCCTTGCCGACGGTGTTGAACGCGGCGGTCACCACGTCCTCGTCCACGGTGCCGACGGTGATCAGCGCCTGGTCGGCCATCTGGCCCCACGTCAGCTCGGCGACCTTCGTCATCGCCTCCTCGGCGGTGGCGAAGGCGTGCGTCGCGCCGAGTTTGAGCGCCGACTCGCGCTTGAACTCCACCGGGTCGACCACCACGACGTTCAGCGCGCCGGCGTGCGCGGCGCCCTGCACCGCGTTGATGCCGATACCGCCGACGCCGTAGACGACCACGGTGTCGCCCGCACGCACGCCACCGGCGTAGTTCGCCGTGCCCCAGCCCGTCGGCACGCCGCAGCCGACCAGGACCGCGGTCTCCAGCGGCAGCCAGTCGTCGACCTTGACGACCGAGTGCTGGGAGATCGTGGCGCGCTCGGAGAACGTGCCCAGCATGCACATCGCGCCGTAGTCGGTACCGCCGCGGTGGAAGCGGAAGCTGCCGTCGGGCAGGTGGCCCTCGAGGATCGTCGCCCCCATGTCGCACAGGTTCGACCGGCCGGTGGCGCAGTAGCGGCACGTGCCGCAGTTGGGGATGAAGCTGCAGACGACGTGGTCACCCGGTTTGACCTTCGTGACGCCGGGGCCGACGTCCTCGATGATCCCGGCGCCCTCGTGCCCGCCGATGATCGGGAACCGGGGCACGAGGTCGTTGTCGATGAGGTGCAGGTCGGAGTGGCAGAGCCCCGCGGCGGTGTATTTGATGAGCACCTCGCCTTCGCGGGGGCCGTCGAGGTCGAGTTCCTCGATTTCGAAGGGCTTGTGCGGATCGTGCAGGACAGCGGCTTTCGTCTTCACGACGCTCTCACCTCTTTGTGATGCCGGTCGCGGACTCGGACGGCTTCATCATGACATCCGAGACAAGCGTCTCGACAGACTTAAGTAGACTTTCCACCCACCGGAGCAAGGTTTCCCGGCCCTCTTCCGCACTCGCACCCCGCGGATCGCCGAGCACCCCGCTGGGGCTGACCGCACGCACACCTCCCTCCCGCAATCGATCCAGCAGAGCCGGAAGTGGTTCGGTGACACCGGTTTCCAGCCGGTCCAGCCGGTCCAGCCGGACGGCCGACGGTCGCAGCGCCAGCATCACCGACGTTTCCGTGCGCCCCGCATGGGAATCGCCGGACGGACCGGTGGGACACCAGGCGCCCACGGCACGTCCCTCGTACCGCAGCGTGTTCACCGCGCGGCGCAACGGTTCCACGTTGCCACCGTGCGCGCACACGAGAACGACCGCCGAGAACGCGTCGGCGGAGCGCCCGAGTTCCACCAGCACCCGCTCGGTCGCGTCCTGCCCGATGGACAGCGTGCCGGGGAAACCCGCGTGCTCACCGCTGGATCCATACGGCAGCGCGGGTGCGACCACGACGTCGTCCCGCCGCCGCGCGAGTTCTTCGCACAACGCGACGGCGATCTCCGTGTCAACCGTGAAGGGCAGGTGCGGGCCGTGCTGCTCGGTCGCGCCGATCGGCACGGCGAGCAACTTCGGCCGGAGCTCGGGCCAGGTGACGTCCTTCATTTCTTGCCCGGCCAGTTGGAGAAGTCAGGCACCAGCGGCAGGAAGTTTCGTTCTCGCAGGCAACTTCGCCAAACCCCGGCGCCGTAACACAGGTCGTCTGCGGTGCGGGCGAGCAGCCACCGCGCCGGATCGAGATCGGGCCGCGCCTCCCGCCACTCCGCGAGGTGCCGGGCGAGCGCCAGCGCGAGCAAGGCCCGTCCTCGCCGCGTGGCGAGCAACAGCGGCACCGCCACCGGCCCCCAGGTCCGCGTCAGCACGTCGGCGAGGTACCTGCCCGCCCTGAGATGACCGCGCAGGGCGATGGTCAGCGATTCCCGCGCGGGCACCCCGAGCGGGCGGAGTTTCCGAGGCAGCAACGCGGCCGTGCCCAGTGCGACCGCCACGCCGAGCGCGGGACGCCGGGCGGCCACGAGTCCCCACGCGAGCGCGGTCCAGCCGGAGATCCGCAGCGGCGCGATCGCCTGGTGCCCGTGCCGCCGGGCGAGCGGGGCCGCCGACGTGCCGTAGTCGAACCGCTGCCGCGCCCACGCGCGCCACGTCTTCCGCGGCACGTGCAGCACCTCGGCGGCGGGTTCGTAGCGCACGCGCCCGCCCCGGGCGACGAGGCGCCAGACCAGGTCGACGTCCTCACCGAACCGCAGCCGCTCGTCGAATCCGCCCAGCTCACGCAACGCCGCCGTCCGGACGACCAGCGCCGCCGTGGGCACGTAGGTCACGCGGCCACCCTGGCGGACCGGCGCAGGCCCGTCGCCGAGGTCGAGTGACGAACGGGCGGTTTCGTACCGCGCCAGGACGGAACTGCCCGGGGTGCTGCGGATCCGGGGCGCGACGGCGACCACCGCCGGGTCCTCGAAATGCGGCAGCAGCGGGTCGAGCCAGTCCGGTGGTGCCGTGGTGTCGGCGTCGAGGAACGCGGTGAGTTCCGTGGTGACGTGGGCCAGCCCGGTGTTGCGCGCCGCAGCGGGACCACGGGCGACCGGATGTCGTTGTGCCGCACCGGAAATGGGCACTCGCGAGCCGTCGTCGACCACGACGTCCGCTTCCGGCAGCGTTTCCGGGTCGCGGGCGGGCACGACGACCGTGACGTCGGCGCGCGTGAGGTGGGCCTCCCCGTACACCGGGTGCGCCATCCCGGCGTCGATGAGCCGGTCCGCGAGCTTCCGGTGCTGCGGGCTCTCGGCGACGAGCGCCCCGTCGCGCCACTCCCGCACGAGCCGCGCCCCTGCCTCCGACAACCGCAGCACGCGCAGGGGCGCGCCGCCGAGGATGGCGCGGCCGAGCAGTTTCGTGCCGGGGTCGAGGCGCAGCTCCAGCTTCATGCCGTGAACCCCCCGTCCGCGTGCACGACGGTGCCCGTGATCGCCGAGGACTGCTCGCCGCACAGCCAGCACACGGCGGCGGCCACCTCGTCCGGGTCCAGCAGCCGCTCCACGAGCTGGTGCTGTGCGAACTCCTCGACGTCGGCCAGCCCGTAGAGGTCGGCCGTGGCGTCGAGCATCGCCGTGCGGGTCGAGCCGGGTGAGACGGCCGTGGCGGTGATCCCGCTGCCCCGCAGGTCATGGGCCAGTCCGCGGATCAGCCCCACCACGGCGTGCTTCGCGGCGTTGTACCCCGCGAGGTGCCACAACCCGCGGTGCGCGGCGGCGGACGCGAGCGCGACGAACCGGCCGGAGCGCGGCTCGGGCCGCCGCAGCATCGCGGGCACGGCCGTACGCGCGAGGTTGAACACGCCGCGCACGCCGACGTCGAACAACGCGTCCCACTCCGCGTTCGTGGTGTCCCACAACGGTTTCCCGCCCGCCATCACCGCGGCGGCCGCGACGGCGGCGTCCACCCCGCCGAACTCCTGCTCGGCGAGTGCGACCGCTTCGGCGACCGCCCGCGGGTCACGGACGTCCGCGAACACGTCGAGGACCTGCCCCGGCCAGCGGCGGGCGAGCGCGATCAGTTCCTCGCGGCCCGCCGGGGAGTAGGCGAGCCCCGGCAGGTCCGCGCCCAGGTCCACGGCGACGACCCGCCACCCGTCCCGCGCGAGGCGGCCGACGACCGCGGCGCCGATGCCGCGCGCCGCTCCGGTCACCACCGCCACCCTCGTCATTCCGCGTACCCGTGCCGACGCAGGTAGTCCAGCAGTTCGCGCGCCGCTTCCTCCGGTGTCGCGGGCCGGACCAGCTGGGGCGGGGTGCGCTCGACGAGCGCCCCGGTGAGCGCGAGCAGCCGCTGGTGCGGCGCGGCCTCCCGCGGTACCGGCAACGCGCGGGGACGCGGCGAGTACGCCCTGGTCCCGCCCGCCCGCAGGTACCGCAGCGAACCAGGACGCGCGACCGGGATTTCCGCGCGCCGGGCGGCGATCGTGGCGGGCAGCGACGCCCTGCGGAGACCGAGGTCGGCCGGTTCGACCGAGCACACCGCGGGTGGGCCGAACACGAGCCGCTCACGGCGCCCGCCGTCGAGCCGGCGCACGCCCCGCAGCTCCTCCCCCGCCACCGTCAGCTCGACCAGGCCGAGTGCCTGGCACGCACCGAGCCGCTGCGCCAGGAACGCCGGGGTGCTGCCGGTGCCGCGGTCGGCCGAGTGGTCCCCGCACACGACGACGTCCGGCCGGTCCGGCAGCCCGTCGAGCAGCAGCCGTGCGGTCTCGCTGCCGTCCTCGGTGATCGTCTCGGCCAGGGCCTCGACGCGGATCACCTCGTGCGCGCCCACCGCGAGCGCCTCGCGCAGCACCTCGTCCGCCTCGCGCGGTCCGACGGTGACGGCTAGGCACCGCCCGTCGAACGCCTCCGCGATCCGCAGCGCGTGCTCCAGCGCCACCCGGTCGGCGGCACTCGCCCCGCTGGTGCGCGGGTCGGTGCGGACCTCGCCGGTGAGCGGGTCCACGGTCGCGCGCTGGTCGCTCCAGCGCAACGCGGCCACGACGAGCATCGCTACCCCTTCCGGAACACGACGCCGGCGCCCCCGTCGGGGTAGCTCCAGCTGATCGCGCCCTCGCCGTCGCAGATCTGGTAGCAGGTCCCGCATTCGAAGCACTGCTCGTAGTTGAACAGGATCCCGCCGTCGCTCGTGGGCACGAACAGGTCGGCGGGGCACGCGTGCACGCACGCCTTGGTGGTGCACGAACGGCAGACGTCGGTGTCCACCACGATGTGCGGGCGTTCGCCGACGCGGAACTCCACAGTGGACAGCACGTCCGCGAACGCGGGTTCCGCGTACCGCCGGTCGGTCATCGCAGCCCCCGCATCCCGGTCCACGCGTCCCGCGCGAGCTCGCGCAGGCGCACGCCGTTGTCCTTCGCACTGCGCAGCAGGAGCTTGCGCAGCCCCGGTTTCGGCAGCGGGTTGTCGACCTGGAACAGGCCCTGCACCAGGTCGCACACGAAACCCGGGTAGTTGCGCTGCACCCGGTCCGACAGCACGAGGCCGGGGAGCTGCCGCAGCCGGCGGTGGTCGGCGAGCACGAACGAGTCCTCCAGCAGCTTCCGGTAGCCGGACAGCCCCCGCCGCGACACGTCGCCGGCGGCCAGCGCGGCGGCGGCCGCGCGCCCGGCGTACATCCCGGCGCCGAGCGCGAAGTTCACGCCCTCCAGCCAGATCCCGGCGGCGAGGCACATCGCGGCGGCGTCCCCGGCGACCAGCATCCCGTCGCCGACCAGCTCGGGCATCGCGTGGTAGCCACCCTCGGGGATCAGGTGCGCGGAGTACTCGATCTGCTCCCCGCCCTTGATCAGCGGCGCGATCGCGGGATGCCGCTTGAGGTCCGCGACCAGCTCCTCCGGCCGCGTCCCGCCGTCCCGCACGCCTTCGAGCCCCAGCACGACGCCGATGCTGACCGAGTCGAGGTTCGTGTACAGGAAGCCCCCGCCGGGGATTCCCCTTGTGCAGCCCAGGATTTCGATGTCCACGCCGTCGCGTCCGGTGACCCCGAACCGCTCCTCGATCGTCTGCCGCGGCAGTGCGAGCGTCTGTTTGACGCCGAGCGTCAGGTGCGCGGACTCCCCGCCCACCGGGTACATCCCGGCTTCCTTGGCGAGGAACGAGTTCACCCCGTCGCACGCGATCACCACACCCGCCGTGAGGTCGCCGTCCGGCCGGTCGGTGCGCACCCCGACGACGGCACCGGAGGTGTCGCGCAGCAGGCCGGTGGCCACGGTGGAGGGGATCAGCACGGCCCCCGCCTCGACGGCCAGCTCGGCGAGCCACGAGTCGAGGTCCGCGCGGTGGGCGGTCGCCCCGTTGTACGGCGGCTTGCCCCAGTCCTGGGTGCGGAAGTCGAGAGTGAGCGCCTGCGTCGGCGTCATCACCATCGTCGAGCGCCGGGTCACCCAGCGCTGCACGGGCATCCGTTCCCACCACCGCGGCACCAGCTCGTCGAGGATGCGGCCGTAGACCACCCCGCCGTAGACGTTCTTCGAGCCGGGGAACGGTCCCCGCTCGACGAGCGCGACGGAGTGCCCGACCCGCGCCACCTCCAGCGCGGCGGCCGAGCCCGCGGGCCCGGCACCGACCACGACGACGTCGAAGGTCCTCGTCGATTCGCCGACGACGGTGGACCGCGAATCCGGTCCGGCGTAGGTCATCGCACCTCCAGCAGCCGGGCCAGTTCGGCGAGCACGGCGGGCGCGTCGGCGACGATGCCCAGGTCCGCCATCGCCGTCATGGGGCAGGACGGATCGGTGTTGACGCTCACGACGTGCCCGGGGCTGCCGAGCCCGCCGAGGTGCTGTGCCGCGCCGGAGATCCCGAACGCGACGTACAGCTCGGGGTGCACCACGACACCGGTGGTGCCGATCTGACGCTGGTAACCGGTCCACCCGGCGTCGGTGACGACGCGGGTCGCGCCGAGTGAGGCGCCGAGCGCGGCGGCCACCTCGCCCAGCAGCTCCACGGCCTCCGGGCCGCCGAGGCCCGCCCCGGCACCGAAGATTCGCGGCGCTTCGGCCAGGTCCACCGTGCCCGGTTCGGGGTCGAGCACTTCGACGACCGTCACGTCCCGAGCATCGGCCTCCGGAAGTGAGATCCCGGTCAGCGTCTGTGCTTCCGCCGGAGCCGGACCGCGCACCCCGGGTTGCAACGTGGCGACGAACGGGCCGTCTGCCACCAGGTCCACGCACACGCGGCCACCCCAGCGCGCCACTTCCGCGCCCGTCTCGTTCACCCGGATGGCCCCGGCCAGCAGCGGGCGCCGGAGTTCGGCGGCGAGGCGGGGCGCGAGGTCCCGCCCGTCGGCGGAGGCGGGCAGGAGCACGCGCTCGGTGTCGCGCAGCACGGCCGCGAGCTGGCGGGCCCAGCGGCCGGGGGCGAAGGTGCCGTTGTCGGCGAGCCAGCCCGCGGACAGGGACGGCAGCTCGGTCGCGGCCTTGTCGGCCCCGGTGCCGACGAGCAACGCCGCGCCACCGGCCTCGGCGATGGTCTCGTCCGCGCCCAGCGGCAACACCCCATCACGCACCACGAGGACGGCCAGCACGCGGTTCACAACGCCACCCCCACGCGATGCCCCTCGACGACGGCGGCGTGTGCCCGGCGTGGGGTGAGGCAGTCCCCCACGCGGTGGACGGGGAACGGCGCGCCCTTCAGCTGGTGCCACAGGTCGTCCTCGGGGGCCTGGTGCGTCGCGCACACCACCCAGTCACACGCCAGCTCCGCGGTGACGCCGGTGGTGTGGGTGAGCACCTGCAACACGACCCGACCGTCCTTTTCGGACGCTGCCAGCACCACCTCGTCGGTGTGCTGTGTGATGCCTTTCGCGTGGGCACGCACGTTGAACGTCTCCATGTCCAGCGTCACGCCGAGGTCCTGGCCGACGACCATGCCGGACGTGGACAGCCGCACCGAGCACCCGCGGTCGGCGAGCAGTTCCGCGACGGACGTGGCCTGGTGGAAGCCGAGGTCGTCGAGCACCACGACCTCGCCCTCGGGCGCGGCACGGCCTTCGAGCACGTCCCGCACGTCCACCACCCGGTCGAGCCCACCCGCCCAGTGAGGCGCCTGGGGTTTCGCACCGGTCGCGAGCACGACAGCATCCGGGGACTCTGACCGCAGCAGCTCGGCGGTGGCTTCGGCGCCGGTCTTGACGTCCACGCCGTAACGCTGGCACTCGGACAGCAGATTCCGCACCACGTCGAGGAATTCGGCGCGGCTCGGGATGCTCGCGGCGAGCGCGACCTGACCGCCCGTGCTCTCGGCGCGCTCGAACAACGTCACGTGGTGCCCGCGCTGCGCCGCCGTCGACGCCGCCTGCAACCCGCCCGGTCCACCGCCGACGACGAGCACCCGCTTCGGGCGCGGCCCCGGAGTCGGCAGCGGCACGCTTTCCTTGCCAGTACGCGGGTTCTCGATGCAGCCCAGCCAGCGGTTGAGCCCCATCCTGCCGACGCACTCCTGGTTGCACGACAGGCAAGTGCGGATCTCGGGCGCGTGCCCCGAGCGGGCCTTCGCCGCGAAGTCCGGGTCGGCGATCTGCCCGCGCACCACGCCGACGAGGTCGCAGTGCCCCTCCTCGAGTGCCCGTTCCGCCTGCACCGGGTCCTTGATCCGGCCGACGCCGACGACCGGCAGCCGCACCGCCTCGCGGATGGCGTTGGAGATGAACAACGCGTACCCCGGCGGGATGGCCATCGACGCCTCGATCATGAACAACGTCGAGGTCGCCACGCCGATCGAGGTGTTGATGTAGTCGACCTTGCCGGTCGCCTCCACGAGCTTCGCGACTTCGACGGCTTCGTCGATCGTCGTACCGCCCTCGATCAGCTCGTCCCCGCACAACCGCACGCCCAGCGCGCGCCCCAGCCCGATCGCCTCCCGCACGGCATCGATGATCTCCAGCAGGATGCGGGCGCGGTTTTCCAGCGAGCCCCCGTAGGCGTCGGTGCGCTTGTTCGTCGCCGGGGACAGGAACCCGCGCACGATCGACGAGTGCGAGCACTGGAGTTCCACGCCGTCGAACCCGCCCTCGGCGCAGTGCCCCGCGACGGTGCCGTATCCCGCGACGACCTCGGCGATCTCCCGCGTGTCGATGGCCTTGGGCACCTCGCGGAACATCGGGTCCGGCACCGGCGAGGGAGCCCACACCGGCAGCCGCGAGTACATCGACGAAGCCTGCCCGCCGTTGTGGTTGAGCTGCGCGAGGATCGGCGTGCCGTGGGCGTGCACGGCCTCGGTGATGCGCCGGTAGCCCGGGATCACGTCGCGGGAGAAGCCGTGGATCAGCTTCTCGTACGGCCAGTCGGTGCGGTGGGTGGAGTGCTCCTCGGTGATGATCAGCCCCGCGCCGCCGGCGGCACGCGCCGCGTAGTACTCGGCGTGCTGCTCGGTCGGCAGGCCGTCCTGTGCGTAGTTCGTCAGGTGCGCGGAGAACACGATCCGGTTGCGCACCACGAGCGGGCCGAGCCGCAGCGGGGAGAACAGGTACCTCATACCAGCACCTCGTTCACCGACAACGCCGCGCGACGGCCTTCGAGGATCGCCTCGTGCACCGTGCGGGGCGCGACGCAGTCCCCCGCCCTGAGCGCGCCGGGCAACGTGTCCGGCAGCCGGTGTCCACAGTGGACGACCACCGCCGCGGGCAGCTCCCGGCGCTCGGCGGTGAACACGTCTTCGAGCACCACGTGATCGGGCCGCACCTCACGCAGCAGCGACCGCTTGGCGAGCGTGACCCCGGCCTGCTGCAGGCGCGTGTTGGCGTCGGCGAGGTCGCCGGTCAACGCGAGCTGCGTCCCGATCACCTGGTCCTGGCTCACGATCGTGGTCGGCCTGCCCTGCGCGGCCAGCAGTTCCGCCATGCCCACGCCGACGAAGTCCCCCACGGGATCGGCGACCACGACCGGTCCCGGCGGCAACTCGGCGCCGTTGAGGAAGTCGACGACGTCGACGACACGCCCGTGCACCGCGTAGTTCCGGGGCCCCGGCACGGATCCCGTCGCGACGATCGCGCCCTCCGGCACGTCGGTGACCTCCACGCCGGTGATCACCCGCACGCCGAGGCGGCTCACCTCGGACTCCAGCCAGTCGGCGAGGCGCGCCAGCCGGGAGCGGCCGCCGACCCGCGCCGCGACCCGCAGCATCCCGCCCAGGTGGTCGGACCGTTCGCGCAGCTCCACGCGGTGCCCGCGCATCGCCAGCACGCGCGCCGCCTCCAGCCCGGCCGGACCGCCGCCGATCACGAGCACGTCCCTCGGCGCATCGGCCCCCGTCGGCAGCGGGTCCTCGGTCTCGTGCCCGCTGCGGGGCTCGCCGATGCACGAAACGACGGGGTTGCGGTTGTCCCGCACGCGGCACTTCTGGTTGGACAGCACGCACGGCCGGGGCGCCGCGCCCGCCCGCACCTTCTCGACCAGCGAGGGGTCAGCGACCTGCGCCCGCGTCATCTCCACCAGCGCCGCGACGCCGTCGTCGAGCGCCTGCTGGGCCTGCCCGGGATCGACCACGCTGCCCTGCAACACCGTCAGCGTGCGCCCCTCGACGGCTTCGGTGATCCGGCGGCACAGCTCGACGTTGAAGCCCGGCTCGGTGTGCAAGTCAGGCCTGGTGGCGGAAGCGCTCATCGCCGAACCCCGCACGGGCACGAGGTAGTCGACCGAGGCGGCGAGGTCCGCGGCGAGCACCGCCGCCTGCTCGGGTGTGAGCCCGGCCCAGGGCGCCAGCTCGTCACACGACAGCCGCAGCCCGATGATGCGGTCGCCGACAGCCTCCCGCACCACGCCGAGGACTTCCCGCAACAGCCGCGACTTGTCCGTGCCGTACTCATCGCCGCGCTGGTTCGTCAGCGCGGAGGAGAACTGCCGCAGCACCGAGTACTGCCCCGCGTCCAGCTCGACACCGTCCACTCCGGACTCCGCGGCGAGTGCCGCCGACTCACGGAAACCCTCGACGAGCGCCCGGATCTCGGTGTCTTCCATCTCCATCGGCAGTTCACGACTCGCCACATCAGGCACCCGCGACGGCGCCCACAACGCCGACTGCCCGTACGCCGACGACCCCTGCGAACCCGCATGCCCGAGTCCCGCGACGACGAGTGTCCCGTGTGGACGGCAGGCCTCGACGACGGACACCCACCCAGGACCGCACAACACGGCGAGCGGCGCCCGTTCGTACGGCCAGTCGGAGTCGTGGACGCTCGCCGTCTCGGTGACGATCATCCCCGCGCCGCCCGCGGCACGCGCCGCGTAGTAGGCGACGTGGCGTTCGGACAGCACCCGGCCGCGCGCGAGGTTCGTCTCGTGCGGCCCGAAAAGCACGCGGCTGGGCGCGGTCCTCCCCGCGATCTCGACGGGGGCGGTCAGTGCGGCCATCACAGCCCGGCGAGCGGGCTGGTGTCACACGCGCGGTCCGGCCGGGGCGGACCGAAGCCGATGCTCACCGGCACCTTGCGGCTCTTCCGGTGCGAATGGTCCACATCGGACCGTGGTGCCGCGCCGACGGTCGCCAGCGCGCGGGCACCGTGGCCCTGCACGCATTCCGGGTCGGGGCCGTCGAGCGGCAGGCCGGTGAAGAACTTCGCCGCCATGCAGCCGCCCTGGCAGGAGTCGTAGGCGGAGCAGGACGTGCACGCGCCGCCGGTCTGCGGCCCGCGCAGGCGGGTGAACAGCTCCGACTCGCGCCACACGCGGCCGAACCCGCCCTCGTCGCGGACGTTGCCCGCCAGGAACTCGCGGTGGATCGCGAACGGGCACGCGTAGACGTCGCCGACGGGGTCGATCAGGCACACGACCCGGCCGGCGCCACACAGGTTGAGCCCGGGCAGCGGGTCCGAGCCGAGCGCGTTGAGGTGGAAGAACGAGTCGCCGGTCAGCACCTTCTCGCCGCGCGCGACGAGCCAGTCGTACAGCTGGAGCTGCTGCTCGGCGGTCGGGTGCAGCTCGTCCCACACGTCCGCGCCGCGTCCGGACGGCCGCAGGCGGGTGATGCGCAGCTGCGCCCCGTAGGTGTCGGCGATCTCGGCGAACGCGTCGAGCTGGCCGACGTTCTGCCGCGTCATCACGACGCTGAGCTTGAAGTCGCGGAACCCGGCGTCCCGCAGGTTCGTCATGGCGCGGATCGCGGTGTCGTACGAACCGGGCCCGCGGACGGCGTCGTTGACGTCCGCGGTCGCCCCGTCGAGCGAGATCTGCACGTCCACGTAGTCGGTCGAGGCGAGCCACCGCGCGCGCTCCGGGGTGAGCTTGACGCCGTTGGTGGAGAACTTGACCCCCACCTGGTGCGCCACCGCGTAGGAGACCAGCTCCCAGAAGTCGGGGCGGACGGTCGGCTCCCCGCCGCCGATGTTGACGTAGAAGACCTGCATGCGCTGCAGCTCGTCGATCACGGCCTTGCACTCCGCCGTGCTCAGCTCACGCGGGTCGCGCCTGCCCGAGGAGGACAGGCAGTGCACGCAGGAGAGGTTGCACGCGTAGGTCAGTTCCCACGTCAGGCAGATCGGGGAGTTCAGGCCTTCCTTGAAGTGCTCGACGAGCTTCATCGCACGCCTTTCAAATCCGTCGCTCGATGGTTCCGGTGCGCTCCAGCCCTTCGAGCGCCTTGAGGTAGGACGGCCGCTGGTCCGGCGGGACCCCGGCCGCGTCGAGGGTGGTGTGCACGTCCGGCTGCTCCTCCAGCGTGCGCACCACCTCGACCAGCAACTTCGTCTTCAGGAACGACAGCCTGCGGGTGCCGAAGTCGTACGCGAGCGCTCCGAAGGGCTCGGGCCGGAGCGCGATGCGCGGTGAGCACCGGTAGGGCTGTTCGGGCTCGAACACGACGGTCAGTACACCCCGCACATACCGTCGATGGAGACCTCCTCGACGAGCAGCTCCTCCTCCACCAGAGCCTCGTCGCGCGTCTGGGGGACCTGCTGGGTCTCGGACATGGGATGCTCCCTTCGCCAGCGGCCGCCACGGTGCGGCCCGCGTCACAGACAATAATGGCACCCAGTGCCGAATGGAAGAGGCGATGACCGAGCAACCGGGTTCGCGGGCGGGCAGGCGCCCGATCACGTCGCGCGCGGAGGTCGAGCACGCGGCGTTCGAACTGTTCGCCCGGCAGGGTTTCGAGCGCACGACGGTCGACGACATCGCGCAGGCCGCCGGTATCGGCAGGCGCACGTTCTTCCGGTACTTCCCGTCGAAGAACGACATCGCGTGGGGCGACTTCGACAGCGAGCTGGAGCGGCTGCGCAAGCGGCTGGCCGGCTACCCGCCCGAGGTCCCGCTGGGCGACGCGATCCGCGAGGCGCTTGTCGAGTTCAACCGGATCGATCCGGAGGAGGCGCCGTGGCACCGGCGCCGGATGGAGCTGATCCTCACCACGCCCGCGCTGCAGGCGCACTCGACGCTGCGGTACGCCGACTGGCGGCAGGTGATCGCGGAGTTCGTCGCCGACCGCCTCGGCGTGCCCGCGGACTCCCTCGCCCCCCAGGCGATCGCGTACGCGACCCTCGGCGTCGCGCTGGCCGCGTACGAGCAGTGGCTGCGCAGCCCGGACGCGGAGCTGCCCGAGCTGCTGACCGCCGGGATGCGCGAGCTGAGCGCCGCCGTCGGCTGACCGCGTCGCGCGGAGCGGGCTCGGTCTCTACGATCTCGGGTGTGCTGCTCCCGCGTGGTTCCCAGGCCATCAGCCCGACCGGCCATTACACCGGGTACGTGTGGGTGCGGCACGGGCTGGCGCCGGCGGAGCTGGCGACCCCCGAGGGGCGGGTGCTGTTCCACGCGCTCGAACCCGCGATGCGGGTGAGCAGGCTGCTGGGGCGGCCGACGTTCGAAGGGCTGCTCGTCGCGCGGCACCGGATGCTCGACGTGCTGCTGGCCGGCGCGATCGACCGCGGTGAGGTCGGGCAGGTGGTCGAGATCGCGGCCGGGCTCTCGGCGCGGGGCTGGCGGTTCAAGCAGCGGTACCCGGTGACCTATGTGGAGGCCGACCTGCCGGGAATGGCCGCCCGCAAGAGAAAACTACTGGAGCGGCTCGACGGCCCGCTCCCGCGCGTCGAGACGATCGACGCGCTCGCCGACGACGGTCCGCACAGCATCCACGCGCTGGCGGACACGCTCGACCCGTCGGTCGGTACCGCGATCATCACCGAAGGCCTGCTGAACTACTTCGACCGCGACGCGGTGACGGGCATGTGGCGCCGTTTCGCCGAAGTGCTCCGGCGGTTCCCCGAGGGCGCCTACTTCGCGGATCTCGTGCTGCAACCGCGGTCCATTGTGGAACGCATCGGCGCCGGCGTGCTCTCGGCCGTCGTCCGCGGTCGCGTGCACCTGCATTTCGCCGACGAATCGGAAGCCGCGCAGGCTTTGCGGGAGTCGGGTTTCCCGGCCGCGGAATTGACACGAGCGGGCCAGGATGACCCCGGCGCGCGGCTCTCCCACGTGATCGACGCGTGGACTTGACCGGTTCGGTCGCGAATCCTCACCGGACCGCGACCGAACCGGACGAATTGTCGATTAGAGAATTCCGCCGAGCGGCCCGCTCTTGCCGCCGAGGAGGCCACCGAGCAGCCCGTTCAGCAGGTTGCCACCACCAAGCCCGCCCAGCTGGGCCGTCCGCGCCTGCGCAACGTCCTGGTGCGTCGCGGAAGTTTCGGCCAGCGCGGGTGCGGCGGAAATGGCCGTAGCCGCCCCCGCCAGCGCGAGCACGGTGATCCCCCGGCGGATTTTCCGCGAATTGTTCACGATTTCTCCCTTTGCGGTGTCGTTTCGGGTTGGTGAGCCACCAACCTAAAACGCATCGCACCCGTTCGCAGTGCGGCTGAATACAACAACCCGAACGAGCGGTTTTCAGTCCTCCGCGAGGTTGCGCACACAGGAGGTGAGCGCTTCCAGCAACACCTGCTGCTGCGAGGAATTCAGCCCGCGGCACATCCGCTTTTCCACCCGGCGCACCGCCACACTCGCGGTGTGCAGTTGCTCGCGCCCGGTCGACGTCAGTTCCGTCGGCAGCTCCCGGCCGCGCGGGGCGGCGGCAGGCCGGGTGACGAGGCCGCGTTCTTCGAGACCGCGGAGCACGACGTTCATCGACTGGCGGGTGACGAACGCGCCGCGCGCGAGCTCGGCGTTGGACAAGCCGGGGCGCTGGCCCAGCAGTTCCAGGCACGCGTACTGCGGCACGGTCAGCCCCAGCGGGCGCAGCGCCACGTCCATCGCACCCCGCAGCGACACGGCCGCCTGCTTGAGCACGTACCCGACGGCGCTCTCGACGGGACCGACCACCTCTTGACTCATGTCAGGATTCTGACATACCGTGGTCGATGTCAGGACTTTGACATCGAAGGAGTCTCGCATGACCGTCACCGGACCCGACTTCATCGCACTGCAGGTGCGCGACCTCGAGCGCGCCGCCTCGTTCTACGAGGAGCAGCTCGGGCTGGACCGCGCCGAGGTGAGCCCGCCGCACGCGGTCGTGTTCGCGACGACCCCCGTCGCCTTCGCCGTGCGGGAACCGCTTCCCGGCGTCGACCTCGACGCCGGACGTCCCGGCCTCGGTGTGGCGCTGTGGCTGCACGCGGACGACGCCCAGACGCTGCACGACAAGCTGGCGGAGGCCGGCGTCCCGATCGTCGCACCGCCGTTCGACGGCCCGTTCGGCCGCACGTTCACGTTCACGGACCCCGACGGTTACGCGGTGACCGTGCACGACAAGCAGTGAGCCCCCGAGGTCATCGACGGGCGGACGCGGCGTGGTCCGACGCCGCGTCGATGACCTCCTCCAGCACGTCGCGGGAGTTGCGCAGCTCGGCGATCATCCGGTCGATGCGGTCGCGTTCGGCGGCGAGTTCGGCGACCAGTCGCGGGGTGGCAATCTCGGCGGGGCCGCCGTCCGCGTCGCGCATGCACGGCAGCAGGTGGGCGATCTTCCTGCTGTGCAGCCCGGCCGCGAACAGCTCCTGGATCCGGATGACGCGGTCGACGGCCTGCTCGGGGTAGTCGCGCTGGCCGCCGGGCGTGCGGGCCGGCGTGAGGAGCCCCTGCTGCTCGTAGTACCGCAGCGACCGCTCGCTGACCCCGGTCCGCCGCGCGAGCTCCCCGATCCGCATGCCTGCCCCCTGCACACTTGAACCTGACACCAATGTCAACTCTTACCTTGCCGGCATGGCGGAAAACAAGCTCTTCACCTACAGCCCGATCTCCGAGCGGCCCGCGATCACCTGGCCCGGTGGCGCCAGGGTCGCGGTCTACGTGGGGCTCAACGTCGAACACTTCCTCGTCGACCGGCCGTCCACCAGCATCTGGCCGGGTTCGGCGAACCTGGTGCCCGATCCGCTGAACTACGGCTGGCGGGACTACGGTGCGAGGGTCGGCATCTGGCGCACGATCGAAAGCCTGGACCGCCACGGCATCCGGGCGAGCGTGCTGCTGAACTCCGCGGTCGCCCACCACTACCCGCAGATCATCGAGGCCGGTCGCGCGCGGAACTGGGCCTGGCTCGCACACGGCCGCACCAACTCCATCCTGCACACCGGCATGGAGCGTGACGAGGAGCGGCAGTTCCTCACCGACGTGATCGACACCATCGCCACCGCCACGGGACAGCGGCCGCGCGGCTGGATGGGACCGGGCCTGACGGAGACCTTCCACACCCCGGAACTGCTCGCCGAACTCGGCCTGAGCTACGTACTGGACTGGACCAACGACGATCAGCCCTATCCGCTGACCGTGCCGGGGATGATCAGCGTCCCGTACTCGGTGGAGCTCAACGACCTGATCCTGTTCGGCAAGGGCTGCAGCGGTCCGGAGTTCGTCCGCATGGTGCGCGACCAGTACGAACAGCTGCACGCCGATTCCGAACACAGCGGCCGGGTGATGGCCCTCGCACTGCACCCGTTCGTCATCGGCCAGCCCTTCCGGCACAAGTACCTCGACCAGGCACTCGAGTTCCTTGCGGGACAGGAGGGTGCGTGGCTGACGACCAGCGATGAGATCGCGGAGGAGTACCTGCGTCAGCACCCGACCCACCCCACCCGACCCCGAGAGCTGGGTGATCATCCCGTCGCCTGACACCGGCGAGGCATTCTTTTCTTTTGCTGCTCTCGCCTGAGTGCCCGGGTACCGGGGTCCACCGGCGCTGGCGCGCCTGCTCGGGCGGCCCCACCCCCGCCCCGATCCTTGATCGTTTAACGGTTGGCTCACCGCGTCAAGGGCGCTCAGTGTGAGGGTGTGGGTGGGCTGTGGCTTGGTGGTTATGGTCCGGTTTG
>NZ_BAABIB010000046.1:0-6606 GCF_039542405.1 Amycolatopsis dongchuanensis | reverse complement strand
CAACATGATCAACTACCGGACCGGCCAGCCGCCCACCGGGTTACGAGACATCCCTTAGGGCAGGTAGTACATCGGGTTCGGGAGCTTCACCCCGCGCTCGGCGTGGCCGCCTTCGAGGTCGCTGTACTGGTCGCCGAGGTTGAGCACGATGGTGGCGCCACCGGCCTCGATGTGGGCGCGCGTCTGCGACTTGTACTGCACGGTCGTGCAGGTCAGCCCGCACGTCAGGTACGCGGGCGCGGTGCCCTCGGGCTTGAAGTACGCCGCCGCGGGCGCCGGGTAGCCCTCGTTCGCGAGGTTCTTCAGCGACGCCGGGCCCTGGTGCTGCGCGCGCCCGGTCAGGAAGTACACGTCGACGCCGTGCTGGGCCGCCCAGTTCGCCAGGTGCAGCGTCGGCTGGATCGCGGGGAACGTGCCGGCGTTGATCGCCTGCTCCTGCTTGACCGGGTCGAACCCGAAGTCGTTGTCGGCCTCCCAGCCGTAGGTGACCTCGGAGGTGTCGTCGACGTCCAGCACGATCGCCGGGTTCGCGACCCCCTGCCGCAGCCGCCGCTCCAGGTACTGCTGCGCCTGCTCTACCTGGCGGCGCGTGTCCCTCGCCCACTGGCTCGTGGGGGACTCGTGGTGGTGCCCGGACGAATCCACGGTGTCGCCGTAATAAGCCTTCACGTCCAGCTTGACCTGGCCGATGTTGTCGGGCTCGTGGCTGCCGCCCGACGTGGCGAGCGCGGTCGCCCCTCCGGCGACGGTGGCGCCGATCGCCGCCGCGGCGGCGAGCTTCAGCAGACTGCGGAAAGACATGACGTGGCTCCCAACCTGAGGTGAACGGTTGGCAAACTACGTCATCGGAGCGGGATCCGGACCGCCTGACACAAAAAAGTCACCGGCGCCCGGCCGATCCGGGTGAGGACCACCGTCGCGTCGGCGTCACCGCGGAGCTTGAGCCGCTTGCGCAACGCGTCCGGATCGACGTCCAGCCCCCGCACCAGGATCTCCAGCCGCCCGACGTCGTGCCGTTTCAGCAGCGCACGCAGGGTCTTCTCGCTGTACGGGCCGTGCTCGACGACCCGGAACGCGCGCACTCCGGGCGGCGGCGTGTCGCCGGTCAGGTACGCGATGCGCTCGTCGAGCTGCCACAGCCCGTGCCGAGCGCCGTAGTGCTTGACCAGCCCTGCCCTGACCACCGCGCCGTCGGGGTCGATGATCCACTCGCCGGGCTCGCCCGCACCCACGTCGTCGGGCTCGTCGGAGGTGATCGTCCACTGCGGACCGTCCGTGCGCAGCACCGTCGCCCGGCGGGCGGCGGTCGCGAGGTCACCGGTCCACAGGCACGCCTCACGCACCTGCCCGTCGAGCGACACCAGCTCGACCTCGTCCGCCCACGGCAGCGCCGCCCAGTCCAGCCCCGGCGAGCACTTGACCGCGAGATCACGTCCGGCGTAGGCCTCGGCCAGCTGGTCCAGCGGCGGGGCGAAGTCCTCCGGCCGCCACCGGCGGCCCTTCGCGTCGCGGCGGGCGGGATCGGCGATGACCACCGCGCCCCGGCTGACCGGGCGCAGCGCGTCGGCGCGCACGAGCGGCACGTCCGGGCAGTTGTGCCGGGCCATCGCCAGCCGCACTTCGTCCACATCAGACCCGAGCGCCCGGCCGGCGACGCGCGCCAGCTCCACCAGGTCCGCGCCGATCGAGCACGTCACGTCGTGCACGTCGCGGCCGGTGAGGCGGGACGCGCGGTGGCGGGCCACGGCCGACGCGCTCGCCTGCTGCAGCGCGTCGCCCGTGAACAGCCAGTTCTCCGCCGCGTCGAGCTTCGCTCCCGCCTTGCGCCGCAGCAGCACCGTCTCCAGCACCGCCGCCGCGCGGTCCCCCGCGATCCGGCGCGCCTTCTCCACGTCCGCGATCCGCGAGGCGTCCAGCGCGGCGCACTCGGCGAGCACGCGTTCCCCCTCGGCCGAGCGCAGGAACGCGACGTCGTCGAGCGAGAACGCGTACGGCACCTACAGCTCGACCGGTGCCGGGGGCTTCGTGCCGGTGATCATCACGTTGTAGAACAGCTCACGCGGCAGGACCTTCGCGAGCACCTTCTTGTCGAGCGCGGACAGCCGCAGCCACAGGTGGTAGGCGAACATCCGCCACCGCACGGTCAGCTTCTCCGGCGGCACCGCGGCCTCGAACGTGCGGATCGGCCAGCCCGCGAGCGCCGCCGCGAACTCCTCGGTCACCGCGCGCACGTCCACCGCGCCGGCGCCCAGTGCTATCCGCTCCAGCTCGCTCGGGTCGAACGTGTGGAGGTCGACCACGGCCTCCAGCGCCGCCGCGCGCGAGGACTCGTCCAGCTCCTCCTGCGGCCGCCGCCACGAGGTCAGCGGGCCCAGCTTGGTGACGTTCGTGGTCAGCCACCACGTGAGCTGCCCGAGCTTGCGCGCGTAGAAGTTGCCGATCTTGGTCGGTTCACCGGCGAACACGAACCGCCCGCCCGGCTTGAGCACGCGCAGCACCTCGCGCAGCGCGGCGGGCACGTCCGGGATGTGGTGCAGCACGGCGTGCCCCACGACCAGGTCGAAGGTGTTGTCGTCGTAGGGGATGCGCTCGGCGTCGGCCACGCGGCCGTCCACGTCGAGGCCCAGCTTCTCCGCGTTGCGCAGCGCCACCTGCACCATGCCCGGCGACAGGTCGGTGACGGAGCCCTTCTTGATGACCCCGCCCTGCATCAGGTTCAGCAGGAAGAACCCGGTGCCGCTGCCCAGCTCCATCGCGGTCGGGTACGGCTGGCCCTCGGTGCCCGCGACGGCGTTGAACACGCCGGTGGCGTAGGAGATGCAGCGCTCGTCGTACGAGATCGACCACTTCTCGTCGTAGGTGCCCGCCTCCCAGTCGTGGTAGAGGACGTTGGCGAGCTTCGGGTCCGAGTAGGCGGCCTGGACCTCCTCGGCCGTGGCGTGCGGGTTCGGTGCGGGGTCTGCCACGTCATTTCCCTTCGAAGGTGGCCTTGCCGGGACCGTTCTCGATGAACGACCGCATCCCGTTCTTCTGGTCCTCGGTGGCCCACAGCGCCGTGAACAGGTACGTCTCCAGCTTCAGCCCGCTCGCGAGGTCGCCGTCGAGCCCGCCGTCGATGGCGGCCTTGGCGTTGGCGAGCGCGATCGCGGGGCCGTTCACGAACTGCGCGGCCCACTTGCGCGCCGACTCGTACACGTCGTCGGGGGCGACCAGCTCGTCCACGATGCCCAGGCTCAGCGCCTCGTCCGCCTTGGCGAAGCGGCCCGTGAACACCAGGTCCTTCGCCTTGCTCGGGCCGACGAGCCGCGCGAGCCGCTGCGTGCCGCCCGCGCCGGGGATGATGCCCAGCAGGATCTCGGGCTGGCCGACCTTCACGTTGTCACCGGCGATGCGGCGGTCCGCGGCGAGCGCGAGTTCGAGGCCGCCACCCAGCGCGTAGCCGGTGATCGCGGCGACGGTCGGCTTGGGGATCGCGGCGACCTCGGCGACCGTGCCCTGCAGGGCGGCGCCGAAGGTGCGCATCTCCGCGTACGTGCGGGTGGACATCTCCTTGACGTCGGCACCGCCGCAGAACGTCTTCTCGCCGCCGTACAGGATCACCGCGCGCACGTCGGCGCGCCGCGCCGCCTCGCGGGCGGCCTCGCCCAGCTCGGCCTGCACCTGGTCGTTGATGGCGTTGACCGGCGGGCGCTCCAGCCGGATCGTGCCGATCCCACCGTCCACCTCGAGCCGTACGAACTCGCCCACGCTGGCATCCTCCTCGTCGGTTACTGGTCGGTACCCTACCGGCGGCGCGCGAAGAACCGGTCCCCCGACCGCTCCAGCAGCAGGTCCTGGTCGAACGTCTTGGACAGGTTCTCCGCCGTCAGCACGTCGTCGATCAGCCCGGCGACGACCGCCTGGCCCTCGCGCAGCAGCAGGGCGTGGGTGAAGCCGGGCGGGATCTCCTCGACGTGGTGCGTCACCAGCACGGTGGCGGGCGCGTCGGGGTCCATCGCCAGCGTCGACAGCCGGGCCACGAGGTCCTCACGGCCGCCGAGGTCCAGACCGGCGGCGGGCTCGTCGAGCAGCAGCAGCTCGGGGTCGGTCATCAGCGCGCGGGCGATGAGGACGCGCTTGCGCTCGCCCTCGGACAGGGTGCCGAACGTGCGCTCCGCGAGATGCGTCACACCGAGCGTGCCGAGCAGCTCCATCGCCCGGTTGATGTCGAGGTTCTCGTACTCCTCGCGCCAGCGGCCGATGACGGAGTACCCGGCGCTGACCACGACGTCGCGCACGAGCTCGTCGCCCGGCACGCGGCCGGCGAGCGCGGCCGAGGTGAACCCGATGCGGGGGCGCAGTTCGAAGACGCTGACCTTGCCGATCCGCTCGCCGAGCAGGTCCACGGTGCCGCTGGTCGGATGCAGCTCGGCGGCGGCCAGGCGCAGCAGCGTGGTCTTGCCCGCGCCGTTCGGGCCGAGCACCACCCAGCGTTCGTCCAGTTCGACGGCCCAGTCCAGGCCGGCGAGCAGCTCGTTGCGGCCGCGGCGGACCCCCACGCCCGCCATGCGCACCACGAGGTCGTCAAGGTTGTTGGGCTCGCTCACGTGCCCATTGTGGTCATAGTTGACCGTCCCGGTGGCAGCGGGTGCGTCCAGCCCGTGAGACGTCACGCGGGGTAGCGGGCGGCCGTGGCAGGATGCGGTCCGTGAGCACTCCGCCGTTCCCGCGGCCCGCGGGCCCGTTCTGGCGGAACCGTGCCGTCGACCTGCTCCTCGTCGCCTCCAGCGGCTGTACCGGTGCGTCCTCCCGCACCCGTCACACCCGTTACCGAGGAGCTTTCGTTGACCCAGACCGTGCTCGACTTCGAAATCCACCCCCGGCTCGCCGAGTCCGCGCTGCCCGGGCTGCTGCCGCAGTCCCGTCTACTGTGGACGCCCGCTGAACTGGCGGAGCTGACCCGCCGGGTCGCGTCCGAACTGTCCGGCCCGCTGCACGACGTGCTGCGCTTCGACGCCGACCAGCGCTGGTGGGCCCGGCTCGCGCTGACCGACGGCGTGGAGCTGTGGCTGCTGTCGTGGCTGCCCGGCCAGCACACCGCGCCCCACGACCACGGCGGCGCGGCGGGCTCGTTCACCGTGCTGCAGGGCGAGCTGACCGAGGAGTACCGCTACCCCGGCGGCCCGATCCGCTCGCGGCACCACGTCGCGGGCGCGGGCCTCGGCTTCGGCGCGGGCCGGGCGCACCAGGTGAGCAACACCGGGACCGCCCCGGCGGCGAGTGTGCACGCCTACTCGCCGCCCCTCGTCCCGACGCGGGAGTACGCCTCGTTGGCTGACGTGCCGAGCGAGATCCCGCCCCTGCCGGTGATACTCGGCCGATGACCGTTGACGAAATGCTCGCCGCGGCCCGGTCCCGGCTCGACCGGGTCGGGCCGCGGGACGCGCGGGAGCTCCAGGAGCGGGGCGCGCTGATCGTGGACATCCGCCCGGAGGCCAACCGCGCGGCGGAGGGCGAGATCCCGGGCTCCGTGGTGATCGAGCGGATCCACCTGGAGTGGCGCCTCGACCCGGCGGGCTCGCACCGCCTGCCGCAGGTGCGCCCGGACCTGCCGGTGGTCGTGGTGTGCAACGAGGGCTACGCGTCGAGCCTCGCGGCGGCGGACCTCCAGCGCCTCGGGTTGCGGGCGACGGATCTGGACGGTGGGTTCCGGGCGTGGGCGGCGGCGGGCCTGCCGGTGCGGGAGGGGCCGACACCCGCGGTGCCGTGAGCGTGGTTCAGCGAACGGGTTCGTGGAGGAAGAGGATCAGGCACCCGGTCCTGCTGAACGACTGGTGTTCGACGGGGTGCGGGTAGTCGACGAAGTCGCCGCGCCTGCGCTGGAAGACCTGCCGGGTGCCGTCCGGGAACACCAGCTCGTCGTCCGCCTCGCCGTCGAGGAACAGGAACCGGTGCGCGGTGCGGTGGGGGTGGCGCGGCGCGGTCGAGCCCGGCTCGAAGTACGAAAGCCCCACGACCCGCTCGTCGAAGCCCTCGTCGAACGTCACGTCCAGCAGCAGCCGGAACCACACCCCCGTGCTCGATTCTTGCCACCCCTCCGGGCTGAACACGTCGTCCGCGGGAGCGCCCAGCCGCGTGCCGCTCAGCACGAGCGCCAGGCAACCGCCTTCGCTCGACACCTTGACCCCGCTCGCCGGGCGGTACGCACCCCGGCCACGCCGTTCCCCGTCGTCGAGGTCACCCTCCAGCACCAGGATCCGGTCGTCCGCGCCGCCGGTCAGTTCCCAGCCCGCGCCCCGGCCGAGCCGGAGCAGGGTGAACGAGTCGCCGTCGGAGCGCAGCAGTTCCTTCGTCCAGACGCCGGGTTTCGGGGCGGGGAGCCACCTGGCGGGGCTGAAGGCGGCGTTGTGATCGGTCATCAGGTCATGGTTGCGCAGGTTGGGCGCCGGTGATCGTGGTGTTGCCCTTGTGGGCGGGTCGTGTGCCCGGGTACCGGGCGCTGGGCGCCCTGGTTGGGCCCCACCCCCGCCCCATCCCCTTGATGGTTTAACGGTTGGCTCACCGCGTCAAGGGCGCTCAGTGTGAGGGTGTGGGTGGGCTGTGGCTTGGTGGTTATGGTCCGGTTTG
>NZ_BAABIB010000045.1:0-349056 GCF_039542405.1 Amycolatopsis dongchuanensis | reverse complement strand
GCGGCTGGGGATCGGGGCGGGGGTGGGTGTGGGCGGTGTGGCCGCTCGCGTTCGCGTTGCCGGGTGGCGGTTGCGCGGGTGGTGGGGCCACTGCCAGGTGGGTCTTCTGATAACGGACTGGCCGCAAAAGCCGTTCCGTCCGTGCTGGGGTGCTGGAATGCCCCATGCGTTCTGATCCCGAGGACGGGGCACTGGGCGAGCCGGTCGCTTCGCGGCGGCCGCTGGTGCTGGGCGGGGTGATCGGGTTCGGCGTCGGGATGCTCGTGATGGGGTTGCTGTGGGCCGGCGCCAGCAGTGCCAGTTCCGCCACCCAGGACGCCCGCGCCGCGTGCGGGGCTTTCGAGCGGGCCGGGACCCTGCCGACGTCCTTCGTCAGCCAGGCGGTGCTCGCACCCGGCGTGGTCCAGCACATCACCGCCGCACGGGACCTCTCCGCCGCGGCGGCCGCGCAGAACCCCGCGTACGACGAGCTGGCCGACCACCTGGACGGCGTGAGCCGCATGGTGATCAGCCTGAACTTCGCCGACCCCGCCGGGCGCAGGCACCTGACCCAGGCGCACCGGTTGTGCGGCCAGGTCTGACCGCTACTGCGCGTTGCTCCCCTTGACGATCGTCTTGACCGTGAGCTGGTTGCCGGGGATCTTGTCGTTCGCGCAGCCCGTGCCCGGCATCTCGACGAACATCGACGCCGTCTCCTGCGGCGGGTACACGCGCAGGCCCCGCACCGGCTGCGGCTGGCACGCCACGGTGTCGAAGTTCTGCACGTTCACGAACCCGATCGCCGCCGACGCGGTTTCGCCCTTGTTCAGGGTGACCGGCGCACCCTTCGTGCCCTCGCGGAACGCCGCCGGGCCGACCTGGTGCCCGTCCGCGCCGCCGACGTACGACACGCCGGGGAAGCCCTGGATGACGCACGAGTGGTTGCTGACGTTGGTGAAGACCAGCGGCCGGTACACGGTGCCGGCGGCCGCGTCCCCCCGGCCGAGTGAAAGCTTCAGGTCGCCCGACTTGCACAGCCCGTTGTCGGTCTGCGTCGCGGGCGGGGCCCCCTGCGCCTGCGTCGTCGTGCTGGTCGACGTCGTCGGGCTCGGGCTCGCCGACGTGCTCCCCGAGCTCGCGGTCGTGGTCGTCGTGCTCGGCTGGGGCTGGGCGTTGTCCGTCCCCTGGCCGCACGCGGCCACGCCGACCGCGATCCCGGCCGCGGCGGCCGCCAGTCCGATCCGAGAGATCCTCACTCGCACCATGTTCTCGCCTCCCTGTGCTGTTCGAGCACTACCCGGGAGACGTTCGGGCCACGCACCGGGTTGTGTGGACCATGCCATTTTGTTACCGGAAGTCGCCACGACAGGTGAAAACGCAACAAGGCGATTCACATTTCGGTGCCGACCCAGGTCAGGCAGGTCCAGCCGCCGGAGGACACGGACTCCAGCTCGACGATCCCCGTGTTCGGGATGAGCCCCTGGTCCGCCAGCTCCGGCCGCACGTTGTCCGCCAGCCACTCCGCCGCCACCCGGATCGCGCCACCGTGGCTGACGAGCGCGATCGCCGGGTCCTGCTCGTGCTTCGCCCGCAGCTCCGCGACCGCCGCCAGGTACCGCGCCCGGACCTGCTGCCCGCTCTCGCCGCCGGGCATCGCGACCTCCAGGTCGCCCCTCGTCCACGGGTGGACCGTGGCGGCGTACGCCACCAGCGCCTCCCGGTCGCCCCGCCCCTCCAGGTCACCGACGTTGATCTCGTGCACGCCGTCGATCACCTGCACCTCCCGCATCAGCGCGGCGGCCAGCGGCGCCGCGGTCTGCTGGGCGCGGATGGCGCGGGAGGCGTAGACGGCGGCGATCGGTTCGCCGGATAGCCGTTCCGCAAGCGCTTGCGCCTGCAGTTGTCCCAGGTCGGTCAGCGGCGGCCCCGGGAGCGCCGTGTCCAGGATCTTCCGCACGTTCGCCGTGCTCTCGGCGTGCCGGATGAGGTACAGCTTCACGCCTGCTCCCCCCGGCGGACCGCCGCGACCCAGTCCGCGGCGTCGACGAAGTCCTCGTTGCCCGCCGATTCGGCGATCGTGGCGCGCACGCCGTCCGCCCGGGGGTGCGAGCCGAGGAAGCGCACGTTGCGGCAGCGGCGGCGCAGCGCGGTAAGGGCGTCCCCGATGCGCGGCTCGGCGACGTGGCCCTCGAAGTCGATGAAGAACCGGTACTCGCCGAAGTTCCCCCGGGCGGGACGCGCGTCGAGGCGCGTCAGGTTGATGCCGCGGCCCGCCAGCTCGGTGAGCAGCTCGGCGAGCGCGCCGGTGCGGTTCGCGGCGGCCGCGACGATCGACGTGCGGTCGGCCCCCGTCGGCTCCGGCAGCGGCTGCCGCGGCCTGCGGACCAGCAGGAACCGGGTCCGCGCGTCCCGCACGTCGGCGACCTCGGTGGCCCGCACCTCCAGCGGGTAGTGCTGGACCGCGACGGGCGCGGTCACGGCGGCGTCGAAGTCACCGCGTTGCACGGCGACCGCCGCGGCGGCCGTGGACGACGTGGCGACGGACCTCGCGCCGGGCAGGTTCGCCTCGACCCACAGCCGCACCTGCGCGAGCGCGTGCGGGTGGCTCGCGACCGTGCGGATCTCGGTGGTGCCGGGCCGGGTCAGCACGCTGAAGTGCACCGGCAGCAACGCTTCGGCGAAGGCGATCAACGGCTCGCCCTCGGCGAGGGTGTCGAGCGTCGCGGGCACGACGCCTTCGACGGAGTTCTCCACCGGCACGCACGCGGCGTCGGTTTCGCCCTTGCGCACAGCCGAGAGCGCGAGCGGGATCGTCTCGAATGGAACGAGCTCGTCCCCGTCCGCGGCGAGCGAGCGCGCCGCCTGCTCGGTGAAGGTCCCCTCGGGTCCGAAGTATGCGATCCGTGTCACTACGCCAGGTTATCGGCAGGGAAGCACTGGTCTGTTCAGGCGGTGCGGGACTCCGGGAGTTACCGGAAGTGGCATTTTTTGGCATGGTGTACGCGTGACCGCCGATTCGGGCACGCACGCCACGTCCAAGGGCACCGACGATCGGGTCTCCCCCTCCACTCCGTCGCTCGTGCTGTGCGCTGTCGACGAGCCGCTCTTCCGTGCCTGGCACTCGGTTCTGGACCGGCTGAAGGGCTCGGTCCGCGTGCACCACGGCTCGGTGCTCGACGTGGCGGCGGAGGCCGTCGTGAGCCCGGCGAACTCCTTCGGCTGGATGCGTGGCGGTATCGACGCCGTGTACGCCAGGGCGTTCCCGGAGATCGAGCAGAACGTGCGCAGTGCCGTGCTCGCCTACCACGGTGGTGAACTGCCCATCGGCGAAGCGGTGATCGTGCCCACCGGCGAACCCGCGCCCGCGTGGCTGATCAGCGCGCCGACGATGCGTGAGCCGGGTGAACGCCTGCCCGAGGACACCGTGCACCCGTACCTCGCGGCCCGCGCGGTGTTCCTGAAGTGGCGCGACGGCAGGCTGGAACACGGCGTGGACGTGCGTGCCGTGGTGGACACCATCGCGATGCCGGGGCTCGGCACCGGGGTCGGCGGCGTGCGCCCGGAAACCTGCGCCCGTCAGGTCGCCGCGGCCTGGGCCGAGGTCTTCGGCGTGCAGTAACTCACAGGGCGGTTCTCCGCGGTTCGACCTACCGTAAAAGGGGCGCTACTTCGGAGGCACCACACGGAGCGGATCCGACGAAGGAGGATCGGCTCAGGAGGACCGACGGGGTGCGGGAACCCCCGCAAGGCGCTGTATCGACGCCAGCCCACCGACGGGCAAGGAGTGTGGGAATGCCGCGGGTTCGTGAGCTCAGCCCCTACGTCGAACTGGACCGGGAGCAATGGCGAGAGCTGCGGCGCAGCACTCCCCTGCCGCTGACCGCCGAGGAACTGCTGCGCCTGCGCGGGCTCGGCGAGCAGGTGGACCTCAACGAGGTCGCGGAGGTCTACCTCCCGCTGTCCCGGTTGATCAACCTGCAGGTCGCGGCCAGGCAACGGCTGTACGAGGCGACCACGACGTTCCTCGGCGAGGACTGCCGGGGCACGAAGGTGCCGTTCGTGATCGGCATCGCCGGCAGCGTCGCCGTCGGCAAGTCGACCACCGCGCGCCTGCTGCGCACCCTGCTCGCCCGCTGGCCCGACCACCCGCGCGTCGACCTCGTCACCACCGACGGGTTCCTCTACCCGCGGGCCGAACTGGTCCGGCGCGGCATCATGCACCGCAAGGGTTTCCCGGAGAGCTACGACCGGCGCGCGCTGCTGCGGTTCGTCGCCGAGGTGAAGTCCGGCGCCGAGGAGGTCAGCGCGCCCGTCTACTCGCACCTGGCCTACGACATCGTGCCCGGCGAGGAGCAGGTCGTGCGCCAGCCGGACATCCTCATCATCGAGGGCCTGAACGTGCTGCAGCCCGGCCCGCGGCTGATGGTGTCGGACCTGTTCGACTTCTCGATCTACGTGGACGCACACACAGAGGACATCGAGCACTGGTACGTCGAGCGGTTCCTCAAGCTGCGCCAGACCGCGTTCGCCGACCCGGCCTCGCACTTCCACCACTACGCCGACCTGCCGGACGACGAGGCCCGCGCCGAGGCGCTGCACCTGTGGCGCACGATCAACGAGCCGAACCTCATCGAGAACATCCGGCCCACCCGGCCGAGGGCCACCCTGGTCCTGCGGAAGGACGCCGACCATTCGATCAACCGCGTCCGGCTGCGCAAGCTGTGACGGGGGCTCGGCCGAACGGCTGATGTTGTCACCCGGTCAGTAACCGGTTGGCCGATACCGCCCGCATCCGGTGGACCGCACCCTGGATTGAGCAGGAAAACGCACCTCGAGCAGGGAGGAGGCACGCCGATGCTGAATGCGGTGTTCACGTGGATCGGCGCGGTGCTGGGCATCGTGGTGCTGCTCGCGATGGCGGCCGGAGCGTTCGTCGTGGACTTCGACGACGCGCTCGCGGACCGCGCGGAGAAGACCCCCGAGCCCACGGCGGGGCCGTGAGGCGTCAGCCCAGTTCGTCGAGGGCGCGGAGGTAGTCGTCGAGGTCGAACTCGAGGCTGTCGCCCTCACCCGTCTCCAGCCGCTCTTCCAGCACCCCCGCCAGCTGCGCGAGGACGTCGGCGCGGTGGAGACCCCTGGCGAGCAGCCGCTGGGCCGTCTGCCACACCTCGGGCGGCTCGTCGTCCCACAGCTGGTCCACGACCGTCGTGTGGGCGGCCAGCCGCAGGAAGGCCTCCTCGTCGAGGTCGTCCTCCGCCAGTGACTCCTGGAAGTCCGGGTGCTCGCCGATGACCAGCAGGCGGCGCTGCTCCGGGTCCGAGGGGTCGAGTTCGACCTCCTCGTCGGCGATCTCCGTGTAGACCGAGGGGATCGCGAACTGGCGGCGCTCCAGCACGTCGGCGGCGCCCGCCTCGTCGAGGTCCTCCGCGCCGTCGAGGTAGGCGTCGAGCGTGGACTCGGTTTCGAGGGTGCGCTCGTAGATGCGGTCCTCGACCGCTTCGAGCAGCGGTTCGACGGCGTCCTCCGGCAGGCCGTCGCGCACCGCGCCCCAGCGCGCCCACGCGGGCAGCACCCGCTCCAGCGCCTCGTCCTGCTCGTCGGTCAGCTCGATCGCGCCGTCGTCGACCAGGTCGACGAACGAGGCCAGCTTGTCGGGGCCGACGCGCAGCGGGTCACGGGGGTCGTGCTCGAGGCCGAACTCGATGAGCCGCAGCGCGCACACCCTGGCGGCCTCGGTGTCCTCGACCTCGGGGGTGGCGAGGAAGAACGCGTCGATCGCCTCGGCCTGCTCCTCGGTGGACAGCACGCGCGGCGGGTCGGCGGGCTCGGGCTCGGGCAGCGCGCGGGTGCGGGCCATCGCGAGCGCGCGGAAGCGCACGTAGTCGTCGGTGACCTCGGGCTCGGTCTGCAGCTCGGTGCCGACGAACGCGTCGGCGAGCAGCTGGTGCGCGCGGCCGGGCGTGATCCGCTCGCACGTGACGAGGTTGCCGCTCTCCGCGGCCTGCCCCTGCATCTCGGCGATCACCTCGGCGGGTGACTCGACGATCACCGCCTCGTCCGCCCAGCCGCCGAACAGGGCGTAGCCGATCGACACGAGCAGCCCGTGCGCCGACTCGCCCTCGCCGAACACGCACAGGACCGAGGTTTCGTCGCCGTACACGTCGGCGGTGCGCCAGCACTCGCCGACGGTGACCTGGTTGAGCGAACGCGCCCAGTCCGGCTCGCCGAGGCCCAGCTTGTCCAGTGCGAACCCGGCGGCCTCGCGCTGCTCCTCGGTGGGCGCCAGCGCCCGCAGGGCCGCCAGCGGGGCGACGAGCCGCTCCGGCTCCGGCGCGACCTCGGCGAACTCGATCAGCTCGGCGGCCAGGTCGTCGCCGGCCTCCCACCACTCGCCCAGGATCTCGGACGTGACCAGCTCGACGCGCAGCGGCTCGGCGGCCGAGTCCAGTTCGGCGAACTCACGCAGGACCTCCTCGAGGAGTTCGCTCCCGCTCTCGGCGGCGTCGCTGGATTCCTGCTGGGGCAGCTCGGTCATGCGTCACATAGTGGCACCGGCGCGCGCCGGGGTTCCCGTCACCCCTTGGGCAACGCGATCCGCGCCTGGCGGATTTCGGTGATCAACCGCGCCTTGCGCTTGTGGACGGCCACGAGTCCGGCCAGGTACTGCCCGAATTCCTCCGGTGTGCCCGCCTTCCGGTGCAACTGCCGGATCTTGCGCAGGCACTTCGCGGCCTGTTCGTAATGCGCCGCGTCTTTCTGCTCGATCAGGTGATTGACATGGAGTTTGTACACGTCTAACACCTCACCCGGAGCGGTGCTTTCCCGCAGCTCGGCGACGTGCAGCAGCACTGGCAGCGAGCACGGGTACCGGCGGGCCGCCTGCCAGGCCTCGTCGGGGCGTTCTTCGGCGAGCAGCGCGCGCACGAGTTCGTCGGCGCCCTGTTCCCCCGTTTCCGCGTGCTCGCGGAGCACCGCCAGCGCGGATTCCCGTTCCGTTTCCCACCGGCCGAGTTCGACAGCGGCCTCGCGCAACGCGAGGAAAGTCTTTTCCGAAGGCGCACGACGGAATTCGGCGCCACGGGATTTGACGGCGTCGTCGTTCTGGTTGAGCGCTCGGGCGGCGTACGCGACGGCCTCGGCCGTCCTCCCGGCACCCCGCAGCACGCGCACGATCTTGAGCCGCACGTCGAGCCGTTGCGGCTGTCGCTTGAGGATCTCCAGCAGAGCGTCGACATCGCCGGAGAGTTCCGCGACCTGTTCGGCGAGTTTCGCCGCTGCCGGGCCGCCCGCATCGTCCACAATGGACTTCAGGCGCGCGAGCCCGGTGCTGCCCAGCGCCTGCGCGAAAGCGGGCAGCTCGACCGCGACGCCGTGGTCGAGCGCGAGCGCCGCAAGCGAGTCGGCGAGGTCCGCGGGCGGATGCGCCGCGCACGCGCGAGCGTAGAGCGCGAGGGCCTTGCGCAGCACGCCCGGATCGTCCTGTTGCGCCTTGAGGATCCGGTCGACCGTGCGCCGGGCCAGCGGCGCCAGGTCGGCCGTGGAACCGGCGTCGAGCAGCCGCTGCAGGGTGTCCAGCACCGCGACGATCTTCGTGGCCTCACCGGGGCCGAGCGCGTCGGCGGACTCCCCTCCCGCCCGCAGCGCGAGCCGCGCGTGCAGTTCCGGGTCACGTCCGGCCTGCTCGTACAGCAGTTCGGCGAGGGTCTCGGCGTCGAGCGAGCGGAGGTAGCCCCGGAGATCGGTCACCGGCACATCCTGGCCTACCGCCGCAAGGCCACCGGGAGCTCTCCCGCCGCTTCTTCCTCGTCGTGCGCGAAGAAGTCGTCGAAGATCTCCTCGACCTCGGCGAGCAGGTGCTCGACCGCGGCGTCGGACAGGCCCTGGCGCCGCCCCTGCCAGCCCGCCCACGCGAGTGAGACGTCCCGCAGCGACTCCAGCGCGTCGTCGTCGGGGTCCTGCGCGTGCAGCAGGTCGTCGAGGAAGAACTCGAACTTCCCGGGGCTGACCCGCAGCGGCTCGCCCTCGTCGACGTCCTCGCCGAACTCGACCAGCTCCCGCAGGTACCCGGCGCCGGAGCTCCCGTGCTCGTCGAGGAACCGCCGCACCACGTCCTCGTCGTGCGGTCGCGGCTCCGGCCGCGGTTCGGCCGGCGGCATGGCGAGCAGCCGGGCGAGCAGGTGGGCGCGGGCGTCGGTGACCGGGTCGTCGGCCACCGGTTCGAGCAGCTGGGCCGCCACCTGGTCGTTGACGGCCATCGCGTCCTCGACGATCCGGCGGGCCTTCGGCAACGCGAGCGGACCGGTGACCAGCAGCTCGTGCCGGTTCTGCGCCAGCTCGGCGAGGATCTCCTCGTGCTCGGTCGTCAGGTACGCCTCCAGCACCCCGGCGTAGCGGTCGGTCTCGACGACGAGCCCGTGCCGCCGGCCGCCGCGCTCGCACAGGAACAGCAGGAACGACTGGTCCCCGTACACGTCGGTCTGGTGGTGGCACTCCTCGACCACGACCTCGCCGAGCGCGGCCGCCCAGGCGGGCTCCCGCATGCCGAGCGCGGCGAGCCTCGCGGCGGCCGCGCGGGCCCGTTCACGCAGTTCGTCGCCGGGAGAAAGCGCTTGCAGCGCGCAGAGCAGCGCGAACCCGGCGGCGTTCTGCTTCGCGGCGGCGTAGCTGACGAGCGGGAAGCCGATCTCGTGAGTCGCGGCGTGCGGGTCGCCGACGAGCCAGAAGCTGCCGAGCACCTCGGAGGTCAGCAGTTCGACGTCGAGCACGTCGTCGGAGTCCGCGACCTCCTCGAACGCCTCGAGCGCGTCCTCGAAACCGGCACGCAGCCCGGCGTCCGGCGTGGCGGGCTTCTTCTTGTTCTTCTTCTTGCGACCGCGGCTGACCGGACTCATGCGCTCATCGTGGCAGTGCCCCGGTGCGCCACGGTCTTCGGCATGGCGATCCGGGCGTTGCGGATCTCCACGAGCAAGCGGGTCTTGCGGCGGTGCCGGTCGAGGAGCCTGCCGAGGTACGGCGGGAACTCGTCGGCGGTCCCGGCGCGGCGGTGCAGGGCACGCAGCTCCTTGAGCACGCGGACCGCCTGCTGGTAGCAGGAAACGTCCTTCTGCGCGATCAGTTCCTCGACGTACAGGCGGTAGACGGGGATCGCGGCCGCGGGTTCCTGCTCGGCGAGCGCGGTCAGCGCGGCGGTGCGCTCCTGCGGCCACTGCTCACCGGCGGCCTCGCGGAGGGCGGTGTAGCTCGCGGGGCCGGGGTTGCGGCGGAACTCGGCGCGGCGCAGGGCGAGCAGGCCGCCGCGGGGGCGTTCGCCGTGCACCAACGTGCGCGCGGCGTACGCGATCGCCTCGCCGTGCCGTCCCGCCGACCGCAGCGCGCGGATGATGCGCAGCCCCACCTCCTGCGTCGGCGGCTTCGCGGCGAGGATGCCCAGCAGCGTGTCGACGTCGCCGGTGACCTCGGCGAGTTGCTCGGCGAGGCGGCGCGCGGTGTCCCGGCGCGGGCCGGGTTTGCCGGCCAGCAGAGCGTCCACAGTGGACTTGATACGGGCCAGGCCGGCGTCGCCGAGCGCGCCGGCGAACTGCGCGAGGTCGGCCTCCGGCCAGTCGGGGCGGTGGAAGGCGAGGCCGAGGAGCCAGTCGGCGAGCTGGTCCGGCGCCGGTGGGTGGGTCGCGCAGGCGCGCGCGTAGAGGGCGAGCGCGCGGCGGCGTTCCGCGGCGGTCGCGTGGGTGAGCCCGTCGAGGGTGCGGCGGGCGAGCGGGGTGAGATCGGCCTGGGTGCCGGCGTCGAGCAGGCGTTCGAGGACGTCGAGCGCCGGGCCGGCCTTGCTCGCGGTCGCCGCCCGGGCCTCGAGCTCCTGCCGCAACCGGGTGTCCCGCTCCGCCTCGGCGTACAGCAGCTCGGCCAGCGTCTCCGCGTCGAGCGAGCGCAGGTACGCGCGCAGGTCCGGGTTCACCCGGACCATCCTGCCGGACCCGAAAGGCGACCACGGTCACCCAGGAGCGTTGTCTTTCCGCAGGTGGCGGCCACTCTGTGTCAGCTCAACCGGTGAAGAAGTACTCCCCGTAGGTGCTGCGATCGATGTCGGCGAGGAGCGGGACGGGTGAGTTCTCGCGGACGCTGTCCGGGTACTTCCGCCAGCGGCCCAGCTCCTCGGACCAGTAGTAGAGGGTCCACATGCCGTCCACGCCGTACCGCAGCTGCGCGAAGGGTCGCTCGCCGGGCTCGACGGACCACTCGGGGCGCTTCTCCACCAGGGTCACCATGCGCCCGCGCCAGCGGGAGACGATCCGTTTGTCCGCCGGGACGCGCCGTTCACACCAACGATCGATCTGCCGTTGCTGGAGCTCGGGGATCGGCGACATACCCACAGTGATACCGCATGCGTTCCGCGCGCACGGATGGAGGACTCGCACCTCACACGGGTCATACTTCGTCGCCGTGACCCTCGACGAGATCGTCTCCCGCCTCCGCGAGTTCGCGGCCGCCCGCGACTGGGAGCGGTACCACACCCCGAAGAACCTGGTCATGGCCCTGTCCGGCGAGGTCGGCGAGCTGACGGCGCTGTTCCAGTGGCTGACGCCGGAGGAGTCCGCGCGGGCGCTGGAGGACGCCGACCTGGCCGCGAACGTGCACGACGAACTGGCCGACGTGGTGCTGTACCTGCTCCGCCTGGCCGACGTCCTGGGCGTGGACCTGCTGGCCGCCGCCGAGGCGAAGCTGGACCGGAACGAACACCGCTTTCCCGTGGCGGGCAGCTAACGCACCATCGGCTCGCTCAGGTACCAGCCTGTGCACAGGGCCGCGACGCCGAGTACGGCCAGCGCCGCCGAGCTGGCCAGTGGGGCGCCGGCGACGAGGGTGAGCAGCGAGAACAGCATCACGGCCAGGCCAGCGGCCATGAGGCCCCTCGCGGCCCAGACGTGCGCCGCGGGGAGGGTGCGTGGCGCGGACAGCGGGCGGGCGAGCGGCGCGGTGGCCGCCGGGTCGAGCAGGCCCAGTGCCGGCCACGCCGAGCCGAGGTCCAGTACCGCGATGCCGAGGTCCCTGGCCTCCGTCAGGCGCGGGTCGTGCCGGGGGACGTCGTCGGTGAGGGCTATGTGCGTGACCGAGGGGGCGAGCTCCCTCGCGAGCTGGATGCCCGCCGCGAGCGCCGCCGCCCGCAGTGCGTCCGACTCCTGCGTCTCGCCCAGCACCAGCAGCCTGCGCGGCTCGGGGTGCTGGGCGTGGCGCAGCTCGCCGACGGCCTCGGGCACCCCGAGCATCTTCGCGAGTGCCGTCAGGTCCGCCGCCTCGGCCTCGGCCAGCGCGCCGTCCTCCTCCGCGACCTCGCGCAGCGCCGTCACGAACTCCAGGTGCGCGCGGCCGGCGGGGATACCCCCGTCCATCGCGACCGTCGTCAGCTCCGCCGCGTCGTCCGGGGTGAAGTCCACGTCCGCGACGGCCGCGGTCAGCGCCTGCCGGTACGCCTCGTGCCGCGGTTCCCGTTCGCTCAGCCGCAGCCGGGCCGTCAGGTCGGCGAGCCACACCTGCTCCCGCACCGCGGCCTCGCCGCGCGGGAACAGGTGGCCGCTCGCCGGGAGCCTCGGCAGCGGTGGGTACGACGGGGGTGCCGTGAACAGCAGGCCGTGCGTGGTGACCAGTGACGACGCCACCGCCGCCACCGTCCGCGCGTGCGCCAGCGCCAGGTGGGCGGGGAACTCGCCGAGGCCGAGCGCCACCGCGACCGTGCTCAGCAGCACGTTGGGCAGGCCCAGCACCTGACGCGCCGCGTCGAGCGTGCACACCGCGGGCAGCGGCGGCAGCTCCACCTCCAGCCGCGCCACCTCGGCGGCGAGGAACTCCCGCAGGAACGGCAGGTTGTGGGCCACCACAACGCTGCCGTGACACAGGTCGAGCAGCGGCCCCAGCACTTCGCGGAACTCCGGCGCGCGGTCCAGCTCGCGGCGGCTGATCCGGTGCAGCGGCGCCGGACCCGGCGCCACGTGCCAGCCGGGGTTCACGAGCGTGGCGAACTCGGCGACCGTCGTGCCGTCGGCTCGCACGCGCACCGCCGCCACCTCCACGACGTGCCCCGGGCGCAGGCCGGTGGTCCGCACGTCGAGTGCGGTGAATTCGGCGGTGGCGGCGGGGAAACGGCCGTCCGGGGTCAGCCGCGGGGTGTCCAGGGATGCCATCGGCCGCTAATCTTCCCGCAACCCCGGAAACGTAAATCGCGCACCCCCGGAAAAAGAGAAGCCCCCGTGCTGAACAGACCCGTGCCGCTCTGGCTCAAGATCACGCTGACCGCATTCGGAGCGCTGTTCACCGTGACCGCGGTTTTCGGCAGGCCGGCCGTGCCGGACAGCACCGCCGCGGCCACCCCGCCTCCGCTTCCCCCACACCCAGCTGCAACTACCTACACCGTCATGAGTGTCCGCGGCACCACTGTGGACCTTGCGGATCCGAGTGGGAAAGCGTTTTCAATCCGAGCCGCCGGCCTCGCTTCCCCCGCCGCCGGAGATTGTTTCTCCACCGAGTCGGCCAACTGGGCAAGCGCTTTCTTGACCGGCGACAGGGTGACCGCCGAAATCGTCGACACCGGATCCGGATCACTCGCCATGATCGACCTTCCGGACGGCACGAACTATTCGATGATCGCTTTGCGGAACGGCTACGCCAAATATTCTCCGGACCCGCTCGCGGCAGGCGACCCACGCCTCGCCGACGCCGAGACCGCCGCGAGGCAGGCGGGCACCGGGCTGTGGGGTCCGCCGTGCCGCCGCCCGAACTCGCCGGTGCCGACGGTCACGTCGATCCGCACACCCCCGCCCGTCACCAGCACGGGCCAGCCGCCCGCACCCCCACCGGCCGCTCCGAGCACCGAGCCGACCACCACGACCTGCACCAAGGCCCACCCGCCTGCCGGCGAACGGGGCAAACGACCGTGTGCGCGGTGAACTCCGTGGTAGATCTGGATCGTGGAACCTCGAGTGCAGACGACACACGGCGCCGTGCGCGGCCAGACGACCGACGGGGTCAGCGCCTTCCGCGGTATCCCCTACGCCGCACCCCTCGACGGTGTCCGGCGGTTCCTGCCGCCGCAACCACCGGAGCGGTGGGAAGGCACCCGCGACGCCACGCGCTACAGCGCCGACGTCCCGCAGAGCACGCTGCTGCCGGGGGTGCCGTCGAGCTGGACGCCCGGCGACGACCCGGAGTGCCTGACCGTCAACGTCTGGACCCCGGATCCCGGCGCGAGCGGCCTGCCGGTCATGGTGTGGCTCTACGGCGGCGCGTACATCGTGGGCACGTCGCGGCAGCCGGAGTACGACGGCGCGAACCTCGCCCGCGGCGGCGTGGTCGTCGTGTCGCTGAACTACCGGGTGGGGTTCGAGGGGTTCGGCTGGCTGCCGGATTCGGCGGGCAACCGGGCGTTCCTCGACCAGCTCGCGGCACTGCGCTGGGTGCAGGACAACATCCGCGCCTTCGGGGGCGACCCGGACAACGTGACGCTCTTCGGGGAGTCCGCCGGTGGCACCGCCGTGGCCGCCCTGACCGCCGCCGAGGCCGGGCGCGGGTTGTTCCACCGGGCGATCGGGCAGAGCGTCGCCGGCGGGTTCCAGTCCGAGGACACCGCCCGCGCGACCGCGGAACGGATCGCCGCCGCGCTCGGCGCGGAGCTGACCGCGGAGGCGTTCGGCGCGCTGCCGTCCGAGGCGATCCACGGCGTGCAGGCCGTGCCGGGCACGATCACGCCCTTCGGCCCCGTCATCGACGGGGACGTCGTCGCGGGGCTGCCGTGGGAGCGGCTGCGGGGTGAGGTCGATCTGGTCGTGGGGTTCAACCGGGACGAGTACCGCCTGTTCTCCGTGAACGAGGACGTGACCGCGAAGGACCCGGCGGCGACGGCCGCCGCGGTGGGCGCGTCGATCGAGGGCTACCGCGCGGCGTACCCGCAGCTGTCCGACCCGGACCTCTACGTGCTGATCATGTCCGACGCGATCTTCCGCATGCCGACGACGTGGTGCGCGCAGAACCACCCCGGCCGCACGTTCCTGTACGAGCTGACCTGGCCCAGCCCGGCGTTCGGCGGTCTGCTGGGCTGCTGCCACGGGCTCGACCTGCCGCTGACGTTCGGCAACTTCGACGGGCAGCTCGGCGCGATGCTGCTCGGCAGCCCGGTGCCGCCCGAGGCACCGGCGCTGTCCGAGGCGTTCCGCAAGGCGTGGACGTCCTTCGCCGCGACCGGCGACCCCGGCTGGCCCGAGTACGAACCGGGTGAACGGCTGGCGCGGATCTGGGACACGGAGGTCACCGTGGAGTCCGATCCGGAAGGCGCGTCACGGCGGATCTGGTCCCATTAGGCCAGCCCCTCGCCCGACCACCGCCCCCCTCGGACACGCTGCGCGTGGCTCTACTCTTCAGGTATGGCCATCGAGGTGCTGCTCGTCGACGATCACGAGGTGGTCCGGCGCGGGCTGCGGGAGCTGCTGAGCGACGAGCCGGACATCGAGGTGGTCGCGGAGGCCAGCAGCGCCGACGAGGCGCTCGCGGTGGCGATGCACGTCGAGCCCGACGTGGCGGTGGTGGACGTGCGGCTCGGCGACGGGGACGGCGTGGCGCTGTGCCGCGAGCTGCGCTCCAAGCCGAACCCCCCGCAGTGCCTCGTGCTCACCGCGTTCGACGACGAGGAGGCCATGGTCGGCGCGATCATGGCCGGGGCCTCGGGCTACCTGCTCAAGCAGGTGCGCGGGCAGGACGTCGTGAACGCCGTGCGCGAGGTGGCCGCCGGGCGCTCACTGCTGGACCCGCTCACCACCGCCCGCGTGCTGGACAAGCTGCGCCACCCGCGGGAGGACGAGCTCGACCAGCTCACCGAACGCGAGCGCAGCGTGCTGGAGCTGATCGGCGACGGGCTGTCCAACCGGGAGATCGCCGAACGGCTGTTCCTGGCGGAGAAGACCGTCAAGAACTACGTGACGTCGGTGCTCGCGAAGCTCGGCATGCAGCGGCGCACGCAGGCCGCGGCGTGGGTCGCGCGCCGCGGGAAGTAGTCACGCGGCCGCCAGCGAGTAGCCGCGGCCGGGCCGGACGAGCGCCGCGGCGAGCCCGACTAGCGCGCCGAGGACGGTGTCGAGCAGCCGGTCCGACGCGAGGCCGAACGCGTCCGGCGGGGTGAGCAGCGAGCTGAGCAGCAGCGTGAGCGGGGTGATGAAGACCATCGCGAGCGCGTAGTTGCGGATGACCGTCAGCTCCCCGCACAACAGCGCGACGACGATGCACGCGAGCTTCGCGGGCGTCGGCAGGTCGGCGGCGAGCAGCAGACCGCCGAGCACCACCCCGACGAGCGTGCCGAGCACGCGCTGGACCGTGCGGTGCACCGTGTGGTTGAGGTGGGTGGACTGCAGCACGGCGGCGGCCGCGATCATCGTCCAGTACGGGTGGCCGAGGTGCAGGAAGTGCGCGAGCAGCCCGGCGGCGAGCACCCCGAGGCCGACCTTCGCCGCCCGCGGCAGTTCGTGCGACGGCAGGCGCACGGCGGCCAGCAGGCTTTCCCGCCAGGAAGGCGCTTTCTCGTGCGGCTTGCGGAAGAACAACCAGCCCGCCATGCCCACGCACCACGCGACGACGGCGGCGAGCGCGGCGACACCCGTCTGCACCGCCGCCTGCGACCACGAGACCGGCAGCACGGCGGTCGTCGCGACGGCGAACACGAAGATCAGCCCGCCGGGCGGGCCGGCGGCGACCGCGTCCGTGAGCAGTTTCGCCACGGCCGCGACGACGGCGACCAGCACCGCCACCGGCACGGGTCCCCAGCCCGCGGCCGCGACCACGCTGCCGAGCGCCACGCACAGCACGAGCCCGGCGCCGACGGCGGCGAGCAGCCGCGCGCGCACGGGGTAGGGCGCGAACCTCGCGTGCACCGCCGTCATCCCGCCGAACGCGGCGGCGGGCGCCAAGGCGGTGTGCCCTGCGAGCACCACCGCGACGAGGACTATGTTCGCCCCGGTCATGGCCCGCAGTGCCGAGGTCCCGGCGGGCCCCGCCACCGGGCGCAGCCGCCACCAGCCGTGGAGGGCGAGCGCTCGGCGGAGGTCGTGACGGTCCACATATTTCACGGGTAAAATACTATCGAAGTAACCGGCCCGAAGGAGCGTTCCGGTGAGCGATCTCATCGACAGAGTCCGGCGCCAGTGGGGTGAGGTGCGGCCCGAGCTGGACACCTCCGGCATGGCGGTGATCGGCCGCGTGCTGCGGCTCGCGTCCCTGATCCGCCGCGACACCGACGACCTGCTCGCCGGGCACGAGCTGACGCGGGCCGAGTTCGACGTGCTGTGTGCGTTGCGGCGCAACGAAGTGCTCAACCCCGGGCAGATCAGCCGCGAAATGCTGTCCTCGGGCGCGGCGATCACCAAGCGGCTCGACCGGCTCGCCCGCATGGGCCTGGTCTCCCGCACGGCGAGCGAGCGCGACCGGCGCGTCGTCCAGGTGCGGCTGACCGACAAGGGCGTCGAGCTGATCGACGAGCTGCTGCCCCAGCAGCTCGCGGCCGAGCGGACGGCGCTGGCGAACCTGTCCGAAGAGGACCGCCGGACGCTGGCCGCGCTGCTCGGCACGGTGCTGGAAACCGTGGAGGGCGTGGCGCGCTAGGACTGCTCCAGCGCCCGGTCCAAAAGCGACACCAGCGTCTTCAGCTCGTCCGCGTCCAGCCGGGAGAACGGGCTGCGCCGCAGCGTTTCCCGCTCGACTTCGGCGCGCACCCGCCGTCCTTCGCCCGTGAGGACCAGCGCCCGGGACCGCCGGTCGCGCGTGTCCGCCACGCGTTCGACCAGGCCACGCGTGACGAGCTGGTTGGTGACGAAGCTGAGGTTGGGCGCGTTGCAGTGGAGCCGCTCGGCCATGGTCTTCATCGACGGGGGCGTCTCGTCGGGATCGATCATCAGCAGGGCCTGCGCGGTGGCTTCGGTCAGCCCGTGGGCCGCCAGCACCGGGCCGATGCGGTCCGCGGTGCGCAGGAAGACCTCGTGGTTGGCCCGCACGGCCGCCGCCAGCTCCCGCTCACCCACGGCGGCAGCCTAGCATTTCCTTCGAGCCTCGAAGCTGTTACGGTGCCCGCTAGAAGTTCGAGCCTCGAACTACCAGGGAGGGCACGTGTACGAGTTCCGCGGCACGACGGCGATGGTCACCGGGGCGTCGAGGGGGCTGGGCCGGGCGTACGCCCTCGAACTGGCCGCGCGCGGCGCGAACCTCGTGCTCGTCGCCCGGTCCGGCGCGGCACTGCGCGAACTCGCCACGACGATCCGCGACCGGCACGGCGTCCAGGCCGAGGCGATCCCGGCCGATCTCGCCGTCCCTTCCGCGGTCGATGCGCTGGCCATGCCGGTCGACCTGCTGCTCAACAACGCGGCCTACGGTCCGGTCGGCCCGTTCTTCGGCCGCCCGTTCGAGCAGAACCTGCGTGCGGTGGCGCTCAACGTCACGGGCTTGATGACGCTGACCCACCGCATCGGGCGGGAGATGCTGACGCGGGGCTCGGGCGGCATCATCAACGTCGCCTCCACCGCGGCCTTCCAGCCGATGCCCTACCAGGCCGGTTACGCCGCGACGAAGGCCTTCGTCCTGTCCTTCACCGAAGCGCTCGCCGAGGAGACGCGGGGCAGCGGGGTGCGGATCATGGCGGCCCACCCGGGAGCGGTGGACACCGGGTTCTTCGACGGCACCACCGCCACGATCGACCCGCGCTTCGCCGATTCCCCCGAATCCGTCGCGGCGAAGACGCTCGACGACTTCGCCCGCGGCAGGACCGTTTCCTACCCCGGCCGTCTCGTCCACCGGGTGGCGACGTGGGCGCCGCGGGCGTTGCCGCGCCGCACGGTCACCCGCATCACGGGAGGACTCAACCGGCACAACGGGTTGCACGAAGCCGCGGACGTGTGACGTCAGGGGCGGATGACGTCGCCGTCGGCCTCGCGGAGCGCCTTGATCACGCTCTCCAGGTGCGCCCGCGCGGCGGCCTGGGCGCGCTCGGGGTCGTGTGCGCAGATGCCGTCGATGATCGCGAGGTGCTCGGGCAGCGAGACCGACGGGCGACCGGGGCGCATCGCGAGGCGGAACTGGTGCCGCACGCTCTGGCCGCGCAGCCGTTCCAGCACCTGCGCGGCCGTGCGCTGCCCGCTGATCTCCCGCACCCGCAGGTGCAGCCGCTGGTTGAGCGCCGAGTAGCCGACCACGTCACCGCCCGCGACCGCCTGGCGCATGTCCTCGCCCAGCTGCCGCAGCTCCGCGATCTCCTCGTCGCTGATCCGCTCCGCCGCCTTCGCCGCGCACAGCGCTTCGAGCATCATCCGCACTTCGGAGATCTCGACCGCTTCCTCGATGGACACCGCCCGCACGCGCGCGCCCCGGTTCTGCACGCGCTCGACGAGCCCCTCGTTCGCCAGCTCGATCAGCGCGGCCCGCACGTTGGCGCGGCTCGCGGAGAACTGGGCGGACAGGTCGGCCTCGACCAGCCGCTGATTGGGCACGAACTCGCCGCGCACGATCGCGTCGCGGATCGCGACCACCACCGGCTGGTCCTCGCTCACTGTTCCCCACTCCTCGCCGACGATTGTTGACAATATTGTCGCAGCTCTCGTCTAATCGGATCGTAGTGCCTGACCACCCCGAGGAGCCCGCTATGTCCGGAACGCCAGTCACGATCGCCGTCCTCGGGCTCGGGGAGGCCGGCGGCGCGCTGGCACGGGACCTCGTCGCCGCGGGTGCGGTCGTCCGAGGGTACGACCCGGCCGTCGCGGCCACCGACGGCGTCGTCGGCACGTCGTCCGAGGCCGAAGCCGCCGAGGGCGCCGACCTGGTGCTCAGCGTGAACAGCGCCTCCGCCGCCGTCGACGCCCTGCGTGCCGGACTGCCGAGGACGACCGGGATCTGGGCCGACCTCAACACCAGCTCCCCCGGGCTCAAGCGGCAGCTGGCCGGGATCGCCGGGGAGGTGCCGTTCACCGACATCGCGATCATGGCGCCCGTGCCCGGTCGCGGGCTGAAGGTGCCGATGCTCGCCAGTGGCCCGGCGGCGGAGCGGACCGCGGAGATCCTCACCTCGCTGGGTGCGTCGGTCGACGTGCTGCCGGGCGAAGCGGGGCTGGCCGCGGAACGGAAACTGTTGCGCAGCGTGTTCTTCAAGGGCATGTCGGCGGCCGTGGTCGAGGCGCTCGAAGCGGCACGGGCGGCGGGCCTGGAGGACTGGCTGCGGGAGATCATCGTCACCGAGCTGACCAATGCCGACAAGTCCACTGTGGACCGCCTGGTGACCGGTTCGTACAAGCACGCCAAACGCCGCACCGACGAAATGGCGGCCGCGGCCGACATGCTCGGCGAACTGGGTGTGCCCGCGAACGTCGCCGCGGCGGCCCGCGATCAGCTCGCGCGCTTGTCCGGCTCCAGCGGCAGGTCGAACGCCACCAGCGTGCCCAGGCTCGGCGAGGAGTTGAGGTAGAACTTCCCGCCCGCGCTCTCCGCTCGCTCGGCGAGGTGCCGCAGCCCGCGCGTCGCGACACCCTGCGGCACGCCGGAACCGTTGTCCCGCACGCGCAGCCGCACCTCGTGCGCGTCACGGTGCAGGGTCACGCGCGTTTCGCTCGCACCGGAATGCCGGACCACATTGGACAGTGCCTCACGCAGCGCGGCGCGGATGTGGTCGGCCCGCTCGGCGGGGATGTCGGCGAACTCGCCGGACAGCTCCAGCGTGGGCGGGTAGCCGAGCAGCTCCTCGGCGATGCGCACCTCGTCGCGGGCGGACTCGGCGAGGTCCGTGCGCGGCGACTGCTCGGGTTCCGGCGCGGGCGAGCGCAGGCTGCGCACCGTCCCCCGGATCTCCTCGATGGTCTGGTCCAGCTGGTCGATCGCCTCGCCCAGCCGCGCGGCGTCCGTGCCCGCGAACCGCTTCCGCATCCGGCGCCGCACGCGGTCCAGCTGCATGCCCGCGGCGTACAACCGTTGCACGATGACGTCGTGCAGCTCGCGCGCGATCCGCTCGCGTTCCTGGTACAGCGTCACGCGGTGCCGCGCCGTCGCGCCCTCCGCGAGCGCCAGTACCACGCCGACCTGGCCCGCGAACGCCGTCAGCACCTCGACTGTGCCGGGTGAAAAGGCCTCGCTGCCACGCTTCCGGTACACCACGAGCGAACCGAGCACCCGGCCGCCGGCACCGAACGGCGCCGCCGCGAACGGGCCGTAGTCCCGCAGCTCACCGGGCACGTGCGGAGCGGTGCGCGGGTCGACGGTGAAGTCCTCGGTCACCACCGTCTCGCCGCCGCGCGCGACCTGGCCCGCCACGGAATCGGCGGGCAGCAGCAGGCCGCGCAGGTCCTTCGGGTGCGAGCCGTACGCGGCCTCGACAGACACGCTGCCGTCCTCCGCGCGCACCATGACGAGCCCGAGGTCGGCCTTGGCCAGCTCCGCGGCCTTCTGCACGACGGAGGCGAGCACGGTGTCCGGCTCGTCGCCGGACAACGCGGCGGTGGTGATCTCGGTGGCCGCGGACAGCGCGTGGGCGGCAAGCGTCGGTTCCATGAGCGAGGTCAAGAGTAGACGCCTTCCGGTACCCGTGCCGTCACGTGACCGTCCCGCACCTCCAGCACGAGGTCGGCGTCGGCGGCTTCCCCGGGGTGGTGCGTGACCTGGACGACGGTGCGGCCGGCGAGTGCCTCGCGCAGGTTCGCGCGCAGCTCGCGTGCGGTCGCCTCGTCCAGGTGGGCGGTCGGTTCGTCGAGCAGCACCAGGCGTGCGGTGGGAGCCGCCACGAGGGCGCGGGCGAGCGCTAGCCGCTGCGCCTGCCCACCGGAGAGGCCGCTGCCCCCGCTGGTGAGCACCGTGTCGAGGGCCAGCTCGGGCAGGCACGCCACGCGCAGGGCTTCGGTGAGGCGCGCGTCGTCGGCGTGGGGGTCGGCGAGGCGCAGGTTCTCCGCGACCGTGGTCGACACCAGTTGCGGGTCCTGCGGTGCCCACGCGACCTCGGCGGGGACGACCGCGCTGCCCCGCACCGGCCGCAGGAAGCCGAGCAGCGCCGCCAGCAGCGTCGACTTCCCCGCGCCCGACTCGCCGATCACCGCGATGCGCGTGCCCGCCGGGATCTCCAGGTCCACGCCCCGCAGGACGGGAGCGCCGCCGGGCCAGGCGAAGTCGGCATCGCGCAGGACGACGTGGTCGCCGTGCTCGGGCGTTTCAGCGGGCGGGACGTCGAGGTCCAGCCGCGCGCGGGCGTCCCGCAGCGTGTCCCAGTGCTGGGCGACGGGCGGCAGCAGCGCGAGCACCTCGCCGAGGGCGAGCGGCACGAGCGCGACGACCGGAACCAGCGCGGCGTCGATGCGGCCGACCGCGAGACCGGTGCTGACGATCGCCGCCAGGCCGGTGAGCAGCACGATGAGCCCGTCCGCGGCCCCGGCGCCGAACGCCTGCCGCCGCGCCTGGCGGACCAGTTCGGCGTCGGTGGCGGCGAGGTCCTCGCGCCGGGCACGGTAGCGGTCGAAGGCGAGCAGTTCGGCCGCGCTTTCGAAGAGCGCCAGCACTTTCGCAGCGACCGCGCGCCGCCCGTCGGCGAGTGCCGCGGTGGCGCGGCGGGCGAGGTGCAGTGCCAGCAGCGGTGCCCCGACGGCGCCCAGCAGCACGGCGACGGCGAGCACCAGCCCGGCCGCGGGCAGGACGGCGGTCTGCACCACGACGGCGGCGATCAGCACGGTCCCCGCGACCAGGGGCGGCGTGAGCACCCGGGGCAGGAGGTCGCGGACGGTGTCGACGTCGGCGACCAGGCGCCGCTGGCTTTCGCCGTGCCGCAGGCTGTGGGCCGGGCCGAGCCGCACGAGCTTTCGCCACAGGTCCACGCGCAACCGCCCGGCGATCCGGAACGCGGCGTCGTGCGTGGTCAGGCGTTCCGCGTAGCGCAGCCCCGCACGCGCGAGCCCGAACGCCCGAACCCCCACGACGGCGACGGTCAGTGTCAGGATCGGCGGCTGCTCCGCGGCCTTCGCGATGAGCCAGCCCGAGGTGGCGGTCAGGGCGAGCCCCGCGAGGAGCGCCAGCGCGCCGAGCCCGGCACCGCCCGCGAACCGCCGGTCGACGAGGCCGCGCAGGCTTCGGCGCGGGGTGCCGTGTGCCGATCGCCTGCCGATGGGCGCGTGCGAGCTCCGGCTCCCGCCCGCCAGCCCACTCCCGGCGAAACCGCGCAGGCTCCAGCTCTCGGCACCGCCCGCCGACCGCCTGTCGACCGGCGCGCGCAGGCTCCGGCCACCGCCCGGCAGCCGACTCCCGGAGAGGCCGCGGCCGCTTCGGCTCTCGCCATCGTCCGCCAGCCGACTCCCGACGGGCGCGTGCACGCTCCCGGGTGCCTCCGCCGCGGGCACGACCACGTTCCCTTGTGCTGCAACAGCTTCCGGTCGCTCGTGGGCGGCGATGACGATCGCGGCGCCACGGCTGCGCGCGGTCTCGATCGCGGACAGGACGCGGGCGGCGTTGGCGGCGTCGAGGTGTGCGGTGGGTTCGTCGAACAGCAGCAGCCAGGCGTCCCGCCGGGCGAGCGCCCGCGCGACCGCGACCCGCTGCCGCTGGCCGAGGGAGAGCTGGTCCAGCCGGGCCGACTCCAGCCCTGCGAGGTTCAGCTCGTCGAGCAGTTCGGCCAGCAGCTCCTCGGGCTCCCCGGCCGACTTCCCGAGCGCCCCGGTCAGCTCCTCGGGCGCCTCGCTCAGCGGCTCCTCCGGCAACCCGGGAAGCCGCTCGGGTGCTCCGGCCCACTTCCCAAGCGCTCCGGCCAGCTCCTCGCCCACGGTTTCGCTCGTGAACACCGGGTTCTGGGGCACCCACGCCACCCGTTGTCTGAATGTTGACATCTGGATGTTCGGGAGGTCGACATCCGAGATGGTGACATGACCTGCCGCGGGCCGGACGAAGCCGAGGAGTACGGCCAGCGTCGTCGACTTCCCGGCACCGCTTGGCGAGCGCAGCCACGTGATCTCGCCGGGGCGGACGGTGAACGACTCGCCGTCCGGCGCGAAGCCGTTGCGCCGCAGAACCTTCAGCCCTTCGACGCGGATCTCGCCGGGCTCCGGCACGACGGTGCCCTCGGGGAGCACCGGCTGCGCGAGCACGTCCGCCACCCGGCGCACCGCCTCGACGCCGTCCTCGCTGGCGTGGAACGCGGCACCGACTGTGCGCAGCGGCTGGTAGCACTCGGGCGCGAGGATCAGCACGCCCAGCCCGATCGTCAGCGAGAGGTCCCCGCCCACGAGCCGGACCCCGATGAGCACCGCGACGAGCGCGACCGACAGCGTCGCCGCGAGTTCCAGCACGAAGGCCGACGAGAACGCGACCCGCAGCGTGCCCACCGTGGCGCGGCGGTGCCGGTCGGAGACCAGGCGGACCGTCTCCGCCTGCGCCTCCGCACGGCGGAAGGCCGCCAGCACCGGCAACGCACGCACGAGTTCCAGCAGCTGCCCCGAAAGGCGGTGCAGGGCGTCGGTCGCGGCGGCCGAGCGCTCGGCGGTGTACTTGCCGACGAGGATCGCGAACACCGGCAGCAGCGGCACGGTCAGCGCGATGATCACGGCGGAGGGCCAGTCGGCGAACAGGATCGCCGCGCCCGCGCCGAGCGGGACCACCGCCGCCGTCACGAGCGCGGGCAGGTATTCGGTGAAGTACGCGTCGAGCGCATCCAGCCCACGGGTGGCCAGTGCGGTCAGCTCGGCGGGGCCGCGGCCCGCGATCTCCTCCGGGCCGAGGCGCACCGCGTGGTCGACGACCTTCGCACGCAGCTCCTCCTTCGCTCCGGCGGCCGCCCGCGCGGCGACCACGCGCAGCCCCCACGCGACCAGCGCACGCGCGGCGACCACACCCAACAGCACGAACAGCACGCCGACGTGCCGCCCGGCGACGACCGACGCGAGCAGGAACGCCTGCGCCACCAGTGCGGCGGCGTTGAGCAGGGAGAGCACGGCGGCAAGGGCGAGCGCCCGGCGCGCGGCCGCGGACAAGGCCGGCAGCGCGCCGAGCGGTCCCTTTCCCCGTCGCACTGCGTCCATTGTGGACGCTTTGGCGGGAAGGGTGGTGCGACCGGGAAAGCTCATGGGGTGTGCACCGGCGGGATGTGCGCTGTGCTGATCCGCTTGCGGAACACCCAGTACGTCCAGCCCTGGTAGACGAGCACCGCGGGCGCGCCGAACGCCCCGATCCACGTCATCACCTCCAGTGTGTACGGGCTCGACGAGGCGTTGTGGATGGTGAGCGAGTTCGCCGCGTCCACTGTGGACGGAAGGACGTCCGGGTACAGCGCCCCGAACAACGTCACCACGGCGGCCGCGATCGTCACTCCGAGCGCCGCGAACGCCTGCCCGTCACGGTCGACGACCAGCCTCCGCCACGCCGTCACCGCGCCGGCCACGGCGATCACCAACGGCACCAGCGTCCACAGCGCGCCCTCGCGGAGTTGCACGACCACCAGCAGCAGCACCAGCGGCGCGAGCGCGACCGGCAGCATCCGCACGGCCAGCAGCCGCGCGCGTTCCCGCAGCTCACCGCTCGTCTTGAGGGCCAGGAACGCGGCCCCGTGCACGAGCGAGAACCCGACCACGGCCAGCGCGCCGAGCAGCGTGTCCCACCGGACCGCCTCGAACGCCGAGCCCACGCGGTTGCCGTGCGCGTCGAGCGGCAGCCCGAGCACCGTCGTGGTGAGCAGCAGGCCCACGCCGAGCGGCGGGATCCACGAGCCGAGCACGATCACGCGGTCCCAGTTGCGCCGCCAGCGCTCCGAGTCGACCTTGCCCCGGTACTCGAACGCCACCCCGCGCCCGATGAGCGCGAGCAGCACGAGCAGCAGCGGCAGGTAGGCGCCGGAGAACAGCGACGCGTACCAGCCGGGGAAGGCGGCGAACGTCGCACCGGCGGCGACGATCAGCCACACCTCGTTGCCGTCCCACACCGGGCCGATCGTGTTGATCAGCACGCGCCGCTCGGTGTTGTCGCGGCCGAGCACCGGCAGGAGCATCCCCACGCCGAAGTCGAACCCTTCGAGGAACAGGTAGCCCAGCCAGAAGAGCACGATGACGCAGAACCACAGGGTCTCCAGGCTCATCGCGACTCCTCCTCACAGTTGTCCACAGGCTTGTGCACAGATATCCCTAGTTGTCCACAGGTTCAGTAGGCGAAGGACAGCGACTCGGTCTTCGGTTGGCCGTCCTTCGGCGGCAGGACGCCCTCGACCCCGCCCCGCACGTACTTGCGCATCAGGAACAGCTCGACCACCCCGAGCACGGCGTACAACGAGGTCAGCGCGAGGAGCGACGTCCACACCTCGCCGGTGGACAGGTTCGACACGGCCTGCGCGGTGAACATCCACACCCCGTCCACCCCCGACGGGTTCGGCACCACGACGAACGGCTGGCGGCCCATCTCGGTGAAGATCCAGCCGGCGCTGTTGCCGATGAACGGGGTCGCGATGCCCAGCAGCGCGAGCCGCGGGAACCACTTCGAATCGGGTATGTGCCCCTTCCGCGTCAGCCACAGGGCCAGCACGCCGATTCCCGCCGAGATCGCCCCGAAACCGATCATGATCCGGAAGCCCCAGTACGTGACCGGCAGGCTCGGCGTGTAGTCGATCGGCTTGCCCGCCAGCTCGCCCAGCGCCGGGTCGTCGGGGTAGTTCGTCCCGTACTTCGCCTGGTACTGCCCGACCAGGTCCTCCACGCCCTTGACCTCGGTCTTGAAGTCGCTGTGCGCGAGGAACGACAGCAGCGCGGGCACGTTGAACGTCTTGACGTCCTCGCAGTTCTGCTTCGACACGTCGCCGATCGCGATGATCGAGAAGCTCGCCGGCTGCTCGGTGTGGCACAGCGCCTCGGCCGAGGCCATCTTCATCGGCTGCTGCTCGAACATGAGCTTGCCCTGCGTGTCGCCGGTGATCGCCAGCGCGGCGAAGGCCACCACGCCGACCCACCCGCCGAGCCGCAGCGACGTCCGCCACACCGAGCGGTGCTCGTCGTCGCCGTTCCGCTTGCGCCACAGGTGCCAGGCCGCGACGCCCACGATGAACGCGGCGGCCACCGAGAACGCCCCGGCGATCGTGTGCGGGATCGCGGCGAGCGCCGTGTTGTTCGTCAGCACCGCCCAGATCGAGTTCATCCTCGGCCTGCCGTCGACGAAGTCCACGCCGACCGGGTGCTGCATCCAGGAGTTCGCGGCGAGGATGAAGTACGCCGACGCGATGGTGGCCAGCGAGAACGCCCACGCGCAGGCCAGGTGGACCCGCTTCGACAGCCGGTCCCAGCCGAAGATCCACAACCCGAGGAACGTCGACTCGACGAAGAACGCGACCAGGCCCTCCATCGCCAGCGGCGCGCCGAACACGTCCCCGACGAAGCGCGAGTACGCGTTCCAGTTCATCCCGAACTGGAACTCCTGCACGATGCCGGTCACGACGCCCATCGCGAAGTTGACCAGCAGGAGCTTCCCCCAGAACTTGGTCATCTTGTAGTACCGCTCGTGCCCGGTCCTGACCCAGGCCGTCTGCATGCCTGCGACGAGCACCGAGAGCCCGATCGTCAGCGGAACCATGAGGAAGTGGTAGACGGTCGTGATCCCGAACTGCCACCTCGCCAGCTGGAGCACATCCACGCTGTCCAGCCTGCCCGCGCGCGGGGGCCGCCATCAGGTCCCGGGGTCCTGATCTTGGCGGGACCTAGGTCCCGGTCGGGCGGCGCGGCACGGGACAAAATTGATTTCGGCACACCGAAGAAAAAGTTTGGCGGACGCTTCCCGGGCAATTCGCGATTCCGATCTGCTGGCCTTTTCCCCGCTTTCCCCTTTATCGTTGCAGTGAAAGGGGTGCAGTAACCGACATGAGTACCGCGCTGCTGGCGCTCGTCAGCACGTTCGCACTGGTCCTGGCCGTGGAGCTACCCGACAAAACGCTGGTGGCGACCCTCGTGCTGACCACCCGGTTCCGGGCGTGGCCCGTGTTCGCCGGGGTTTCCGTCGCATTCGCGGTGCAGTGCGTCATCGCCGTGTTGTTCGGGCACGTGCTGACCCTGCTGCCGGAAAACGCGGTGGCGGGGGTGGTGGCCGCGTTGTTCGGTCTCGGCGCGTTCATGTTGCTGCGCGAAGGGTTCTCCCGGCGCGGGGAAGGCGACGAGGACGCCGTCCGCTCGGGCCCCGCCCCCGCGACGTTCCTCCGGTCGGCCATGACCTCGTTCGGCGTGCTGTTCGCGGCCGAATGGGGCGACGCCTCCCAGCTCGCCACCGCCGGCCTGACCGCTCGCTACGGGCAGCCCGTCGCGGTCGCCATCGGTGCCTTCGCCGCACTGGTCGCGGTGGCCGGGCTCGCCGTGCTCCTCGGCAGCAAGATCCGCAGCCGCATCCGCCCGCACCTGCTGCAGCGGGGCGCCGGGTTCGTGTTCGCCGCCCTCGCGCTCGTCGCGCTCTGGCAGACGGTGGCCTAACGCAACGCGGCGGCCAGTCCGGCGGCCGCCTCGACCACCTGCGGCCCCACGGTGTCCGCCTTCACCGGCCCCAGTGCCAGCACACCCACGCTCGCCCGCAGGCCCGGCACCCCGCGCACGGGGGCCGCCAGCCCGGTCACCCCGCGCTGGACGTCGCCGCTGGACACGGCCCAGCCCCGGCCGCCCTGCCGCAACCCCAGCGCCTTGCCGGCCGCACCCGCGCCCACGGGGTGGCGGGTGCCCACCCGGTAGGCGACGTGCACGGTGGTCGAGGACGGCTCCGCGACGGCGACCACCTCCATCTGGTCGCCCTCCGCGAGCGACACGTGTGCCGTCGCGCCGGTCCGTTCGGCCAGCGCCCGCAGCACCGGCCGCGCCACCTCGCGCAGCTGCGGCACCACCTGCTCGGCCAGCCGCAGCACGGCGACCCCCAGCCGCACCTTGTTGCCGTCCCGCCGCACGAGGCCGCGGTCACCGAGCGGCACCAGCAGCCGGTACACGGCCGCCCGGCTCGCGCCGATGGTGTCCGCCAGCTCGGAGATGGTCGCCGCCTCGTCACCGGCGTCGGCGACCGCCTGCAGCAGGGCGAGGCCGCGCTCCAGGGTCAGCGACCCTTCGGCCGTCACAGCAGCCCGAGCGCCTCGAGGTCGGCGATCGGCTCGACGAACGTCGCGGAGGCGTACGACGCGAACAGCGCCCGCACCGCCTTCGCGGCCGGTTCGGACAACCCGCGGGCCTCGTCGGCCAGCTGCTGCCCGTCGGTCGAGGACAGCGCGCCCCGGACGTCCCCGCCGGACAGGCTGCGCGCGACCGCCACCAGCAGGTTGAGGAAGCCGTGGTGCGCGATGCCCGTCTCCGGGTCCTCGTGCCGCACCGCGCGGTGCAGGCTGTTGGTGGCCTTGAACGACGCGCCGGGCGCGCCGCTCAGCACGGCCAGGAAGTCGGCCACCTCGTCCACGCTGGGGAAGTTCTCGCTCGACACGCCACCGCAGCGGATCTTCGGCCAGCTGCCGTGCTCGATCACCTTGCGCACGCCGTCGAGCCAGCCCACGCCCCGGCGCGGCTCGACCACGCGGATCACGTCCTCCGGCACGAACTCCGACACCCGCTCCAGCCACACCTCGTCCACATCGGACGGTGCGGGCATCTCGACCATGCGCAGGGACAGCAGCTCGCTGCGGGACTCGACGATGGAGATCGCCTTCGGCACGCCGCCGAGCCCGGTGTCGATGATCAGCGACAGCGGCAGCGGCTCCTTCGGCTTCACCTTGATCAGCTCGGTGATCAGCTCCGGCAGGCGCGAGGCCTGGCACAGGAACACGCCGAGCATGCCCGCGCGCTCACCCGCCCTCGCGTCGAAGTGCGCCCGCAGCGCTTCCGGCATGGTCGCGGTCCCCGGGGGGAACAGCGCCGAGTCGTCGACGAGCCGCGCGAACAGGGGAGGGATTCCGCGAGGGCCGGGGGGCGTGAGTTCCACAGCGCTTGACACAAGGGACACGCTAGTAGCGTACGACAGCCGGACAAACGGGTCCGCAGGGCGGACATCGCCCTGACCGCGCCGTGCTCCGCGCGCGACATCCCCGTTACCCCGGATGGGCCAACGAGATCACTTCCCCTTTTCCCCAAGGCAGGTTAGGCTCACCTAACTAGGAGGTGGCCTCGTGACCCAGACTTCCCTTCGCCGTCCGCCCGCACCGGCGCCCGCCGAGCGGGCCAAGACGATCGCGACCCGCGACTGCCCCGGCACCCTGGTGCCGACCGCGCAGAGCGGCGAGCGGGTCGTGCCCGTGCTGCACCACGTGCACGCAGGCGGCAGCGTCAGCATCGTGCTGCCCGACGAGCACCCGCTGCTCGCCCGCAGCGCCGACGCCGAGGTCGCGGTGATGTTCGAGCTGGCCGACCACGCCCCCGTCGACCTGCGGGAACCGGTCCGCGGCCTGGTGTGGATCACCGGCTGGCTGCGGCCGCTCGGGGACGCCGCGGCCCGTGCCCGGGTGGTGGCCATCGCCGAGACGCGCCCGGACCCGCGGCTGCTGGACGTCGGGCACGGCGCGAGCCTCCTGCGGCTGACCCCGGCGTCGATCGTGCTCGCCGACGCCGAGGGCACCCACTCGCTGCGGCCGCACATGTTCAGCGCGGCCTCGCCGGACCCCTTCGCGCACTACGAGACCCAGTGGCTGCGGCACCTGGAGACCGAGCACGCGGACGTGGTCGAGCAGCTCGCCCGGCACGTGCCGGAGGAGCTGCGGGGCGGCCGCATCCGGCCGCTGGGGCTGGACCGGTTCGGCCTGCGGTTGCGCGTCGAAGCGGACTCCGGCGACCACGACGTCCGCCTCGCGTTCTCGCGCCCCGTCACCGACCCGGCCCAGCTCTCCGGTGAGATCCGCCGCCTGCTCGGTTGCCCGTTCCTCGCGGGGCAGCGTCAGAGCGACTGAGGCCAGCCGCTTCCCCACCACCACCCTTGAACGGACACGCTTCGCGTGGCTAAACCAATCCTGCGGGAAATCCGCCCGTCGCGATCGGGCCCCAGCGTTCGATCGTCACGCGGATCAGGCTCTTGCCCTGCTTCCGCATGGCCTCGCGGTACTCGTCCCAGTCCGGGTGCTCACCGGAGATGCAGCGGAAGTACTCGACGAGCGGTTCCACCGCGTCCGGCATGTCGATCACCTCGGCGGTGCCGTCGAACTGCACCCACGCGCCGTTCCAGTCGTCGGACAGCACGCACGCCGAAACGGCCGGGTTGCGCCGGATGTTCACCGTCTTCGCGCGCTTCGGGTAGGTCGACACGACGAAGCGGCCTTCCGTGTCGATGCCCGCGGTGACGGGCGAGAGCTGGGGCGTGCCGTCCGCCCGGGTGGTCATGAGGATCGCGCGGTGCCGCGGGCGCAGGAACTCCAGGAGCTCTTCACGCCCCACGCGGTCCGCCGTCGCTATTTTCGGTGCCATGAGCACCGAAGGTAGCGTCGCCCGCGACTGGCTGCGCCCGGAGCGCCCGGACCGGCCCGCGATCGTGGACGACGCGGCCGAGCGCCGCCGCATCAAGGCCGAACTGCTGATCGTCTTCGGCATCACGCTCGGCCTGTCCGGCGCCCGCAGCCTGTTGTCGCTGCTGGACTCGCTGCTGCAGCCGACCCCCCTGAACCAACAGCACGTCGCGCTCAACGCACCCCAGGCCGCGCTCAACCTCATCGACCTGCTGGCGCAGCTGCTGGGCGTCGTGCAGCTCGTCGGCTGGGGCGCGCTGGGCGGCTACCTCCTCGTGCGCGCGGGGCTCCGGCTCACGTCGGTGGGCCTCGGCTGGCGCGGGCGGGACGCGCTGTGGGGCGCCGGGCTCGCGGCGCTGATCGGCATCCCCGGCCTGGCGCTGTACTTCGTCGGCTGGAAGCTCGGCTTCAACCTCGCCGTCGCCCCGTCCACCCTCGGCGACACCTGGTGGCGGCCGATCGTGCTCGTGCTCTCGGCGTTCGGCAACGCCTTCGCCGAGGAGATGCTGGTGATCGGCTACCTGCTGACCCGGCTGCGGCAGCTGGGGTTCCGGGAGAACAGCGCGGTGCTGGCGGCCGCCGTGCTGCGCGGTTCCTACCACCTCTACCAGGGCTTCGGCGGGTTCGTCGGCAACCTCGTGATGGGACTGGTGTTCGGGCGCGTGTGGCAGCGGACGAACCGGCTGTGGCCGTTGATCGTCGCGCACACGCTGCTCGACGTGGTGTCGTTCGTGGGTTACTCGTTGCTGAAGGGGCACGTGTCCTTCCTGCCGTAGGGTGCGGAGCATGACTGAACCCAGGGTGGACAGCGAGGTCGGGCCACTGCGCACCGTTCTCCTGCACCGGCCGGGCAACGAGCTCAAAAGGCTCACCCCCCGCAACAACGACCAGCTGCTGTTCGACTCGATCCCGTGGGTGGACCGCGCGCAGCAGGAGCACGACGCCTTCGCCGAGGTCCTGCGCGGCCGCGGGGTCGAGGTGCTGCTGCTGGTGGAGGTGCTGAAGGAGGCGCTGGAGGACGACCGCGCCCACGCGGCCGGGGTCGGCGCCGCCGTCGACGAGCTGCGCCTGGGCCGCACCCTGGCCGACTCCCTGCGCTCGTACCTGTCCGGTGTGGACGCCACCACGCTCGCCGAAGTGCTCACGAGCGGGCTGACGTTCGAGGAGCTGCCCGCCGCCGAGGGCGCGTCGCTGGTGCGGAAGATGCACCACCCGCACGACTTCGCGGTCGACCCGCTGCCGAACCTGCTGTTCACGCGGGACTCGTCGGTGTGGATCGCCGACCGCGTCGCGATCTCGTCGCTGGCCATGCCTGCCCGGCGCCGCGAGACGATGCTGCTGGACCTCGTCTACGCCTACCACCCGCGGTTCCGGCACGCCGCCCGCGCGTACGGCGCCCACTCCGCCCCCGTCGAGGGTGGTGACGTCATGCTGCTCGCTCCCGGCGTGCTGGCCGTCGGCGTCGGCGAACGCACCACCGCGGCCGGTGCCGAGTCGCTGGCGCGGTCGGTGTTCGCCGACGACCTCGCGCACACCGTGCTCGCGGTGCCCATCCAGCAGGAACGCGCGACCATGCACCTGGACACCGTGTGCACGATGGTCGACCGGGACGCGGTGGTGATGTACCCGCTGGCCCGTGACTCCCTCGTCGCGTTCACGATGCGACCCGGCGACGACGGCTCCCTGTCGGTCAGCGGGCCGGAACCGTTCCTGCACGCCGCCGCCGAGGCCATGGGCATCGAGAAGCTGCGGGTGATCGACACCGGCCTCGACCCCGTGACGGCGGAGCGCGAGCAGTGGGACGACGGGAACAACACGCTGGCGCTCGCGCCCGGCGTCGTGGTCGGCTACGAGCGCAACGTCGAGACCAACGCCCGCCTGGAGGAGGCCGGGATCGAGGTGCTGGCGATCGCCGGCTCGGAGCTGGGTTCCGGCCGGGGCGGGCCGCGCTGCATGTCCTGCCCAGTGGTGCGCGAGCCCCTGGGATAAGGAAAGCCTCACCTGAAACAATTGAGGAAAGGCTAACCCAAAATAGGTTCGCCTTTGTCGGAGAAGTGTTTTTCCGGCCCTTATTATGGGTGCATGGCCATCCTCAGGAAAGAACCGCGTTCGAAGTTCTACGAACTGCTCCAGCAGCAGGTGCGGCACGAGTTCACCGCGTCGCAGCAGTACGTCGCGCTCGCGGTGTGGTTCGACAACGCCGACCTGCCCCAGCTGGCGAAGTTCTTCTACCGCCAGTCGCTCGAGGAGCGCAACCACGCGCTCGCCATCACGCAGTACCTGATGGACACCGATTCCTACGCCGGAATTCCGGGCACCGGCGAGATCCGCAACGACTTCACCGAAGCGGTGGAGCTGGTGGAACTCGCACTCGAGCAGGAGAAGAGCGTCACCGCCGATTTCCGCGCGCTGATGAAGGCGGCCCGCGACGAGGACGACTACCAGGGCGAGCAGTTCCTGCAGTGGTTCCTCAAGGAGCAGGTCGAGGAGGAGGCGACGATGAGCACGCTGCTCAACGTCGTGCGCCGCGCGAACGGCAACCTGTTCGAGGTCGAGACCTACCTCGCCCGCGAAGGTCTGGGCGACGGCGGCTCCGCCGATCTGCCCCCGGTGGCCGGCGGGGCGCTGTAGCCCGTATCAGCAGGTCGCGGGACCGACGAGGAGCAGAGCCGCCACGCGGTCCCGGTCGTCCAGGAGGAACACGTAGTTGCTCGACGGGCCGGCCGGGACCGTGTACCCGTTCGCCGTCTCGACCAGCTTCGGGTACGCGGCCTCCAGGTCGTCCTTGTCCGAGCCGAGCCCGATCCTCTCGGGGGTGCGCGCGCCGCTCGCCTCGAAGCCCACGATGCCGCGGGTGTCGGAGATGGTCACCGTGCGGATGCCCGCGGCGCCCTCGGCGAGCGCGTACGTGCCGCACGGCTCCGGCGGAGCGGCCGTCCTCTCCAGCATCCCCGTCCGGACGGCCACGTCGAACGGCATGCCGAGCGCGAGCTTGCCGTAGCCCTCGGGGCCCAGCACGGGCGCGGTGAGCGTCTGCACGGACTGGCTGCGCGGGACGGACGTGCTCGCGGGCGAGGACACCGACGAGGTCCGGCCGGGCGACTCGAGCGCCGTCGAGCCGGACGCCGTGCCCGGCTCCCGCCCCGCGACGGAGCTGCCGGGCTCCACGACACTGGGCGACGGCGAGTCCGCGGACGGGAACGTCGAACCGCTCGACGTCGGCTGCCGCACCGGGGCCGCGGTGTCGGTGTGGGGTGCGCGCACCTGGCCCAGCACCAGGCCGAGTGCGACCAGCACCACGGCCGTGAGCGCCCCGCCGGTCGCGGTCAGCGCCCGGCGCCGGGCCCGGACGCGGCGGGCGCCGGCGAGGATCGTGGCCGGCGCGTCGTCCCGCGGGCGCACGTCGAGCCGCTCGTCGGCGAACAGGCGGCGCAGCTCGGCGTCCAGCCCGTCCTCGTCGGTCAACGCACTTCCCTCCCGCCTGCGATCCGACCGCGCAGGTTCGCGATCGCCTTGCTGGCCTGGCTCTTCACCGTGCCCTGGCTGATCCCGAGCGTCTGCGCGATCTCCACCTCGGACAGTCCTTCGTAGTAACGCAGCACGATGACGGCACGTTGCCTCGGCGGCAACTCGCGCAGCGCCTGCCACAGCGGTTCGTGCTCGAACGGGTCGGCCGGGGGCTCCACGCGCCCGTCGGGCACGTCCGCGACCAGGTTCTCCTTCCTGGTCCGCCGCCAGCGGCTGACGTGCGCGTTCGCCATCGAACGGCGGACGTAGGCGAGCGGGTCGCCGGTCTTGCGCTGGACGTGGGTCCACCGCGAGCCGATCTTCTCCAGCACGGTCTGCACGAGGTCGGCCGCGTCGTGGGGGTTGCCGGTGAGGGCGTGCCCGTACCGCAGGAGCCCGGACAGGTGGGTGCGCACGAACTCCTCGAAGTCCGTGAGCTGACCCGTCATCGGCGGCTTCCTCCCCACCGGCGCTGGCGACCCGGGACAGTCACCGTAACGCTACCGCCGGGCGATCGCGTCGGGCAGCCGGAACGTGCCGTCGGGTCCGGGCGGGAAGGGGTGGACGGCGACGACGGCCTCGGGCCGGATCGGCCCGTAGACGTGCGGGAACCAGATGCCCGCCGGGTGCCGAGGGAGGCCTTCCTCCCAGCGCAGTGGCACGCCGAGCCGGGCCGGGTCGATCTCCAGCAGCACCAGGTCCGTGCGCCCGGCGTAGAGGGCGTTCGCGGGCAGGTGCGCGGTGCCGGGGTCGGAGCAGTGCACGAAGCCCACTTCGTCGAGGGAGGACGGGCGGTACTCCTCGCCCGTCCAGTCCGCTCGCGGGCAGATGTGCAGGATCACCGGATGGTGAGCTGGCGGCCGATCAGCCCGTCGCGCGCACGGCGCTCGGCGGCGTTGAGCGGCTCGGAGTCGAGCGAGGCGAGCGCCTCCTCCAGCCGGACGCCGAGCTGCTTCGCCGGCTCGGCCCACTCGCGGGCGTGCGCCTCGGGGTCGAGGTCCCACACCGGGACCAGCAGGCCGTGGGCGCGGAAGGAACCGGCGTAGCGGGAGCCGTCGCCGAGGTTCAGCTCACCGGCCGCCGACAGCCGCGCAAGCGCTTGCAGCAGGGCGTTCTCCGGCTCGGGGCGGACCCAGCGCAGGTGCGCCTTCTCGCCGGCGAGCACCCAGTACGAGCCGGCGCCGAGGCGCTCGGTGGGCATGATCGCCTCGTTCGCGCGGTCCAGCGAGAGCTTCACGTCGCCCTCGGCCTCGGTGTCCTCGGGCAGCCACCAGTCGAAGTTGTCGTGGAGGGTGACGTCCAGCTCGGCGTCGGTCACGAGGAGGTCCTGCAGCCGCTCTCCCTCGGCGGGGGCGGAGGTGGTGTCCGGCACGCTCAGCACGTCGCCGGGCTTGGCGTCCAGGGCCCACTTCAGCGAGCGGCCGAGGTCGCGGCTGATGTCGGAGGAGCGGGTCTGCACCTGCAGCCCGACGAACACGCGCTCGTCGGTGCGGACGAACGCGGCCGCGGCACCGGGCAGCACGGTGGCGAGGGTGACCTCGCGGTCCCCGTCCTTGAGGGGCAGCTTCGCGGTGGCCGACGGGACGAACTCCCGCAGCGCGATCAGTTCCGGTTCGAAGGCCAGCCCCTCGAACGGCTGCGCGACGAACACGTCGCGCACCTTCGGCGCCTTGTTCTTCTTCCGCGCGGCCTTGCCCATCGGTGCCTCCTCAGACAGCTCGGCCGCAGACGCTACCGAAGACACGGTCGGGCTAACGTTGGTGGGTGTTCGATCCCCGGGACCCCGACTTCCTCGCAGATCCGTACCCCGAGTTCGCCCGGCTGCGGGCCGACGGCGAGGTGCACCGGCACGAAGGGCTGGGGCTGGCCATCGCCGTGTCGCACGCCGCCGCGTCGGCCGTGCTGCGGCACCGCTCGCTCGGTCGGATCTGGACCGACGCGCAGCCCGCCGAGCAGTTCGTGTCGTTCAACCTGCTGCACCGCAACTCCCTGCTGGAGAACGAACCGCCCGTCCACACGCGACTGCGCCGCTCGATCTCCTCGGCGTTCGGGCGCGGGCACGTCGAACGCCTGCGGCCGACCGTGGGCAAGCTCGCCCGGCAGCTGGTCGGGGAGCTGGCCGAACGCGGCGAGGGTGACCTGCTCGAACACCTCGCGCAGCCGCTGCCGGTCGCGGTGATCGCGGAGCTGCTCGCGGTGCCCGAGGCGGACCGCCCGAAGCTCGTGCCGTGGTCGAACGCGATCGTGAAGATGTACGAGTACGGCCTGCCGCCGGAGGGACAGCGCGCCGCGGAGCAGGCCGCGGGCGAGTTCGTGGCCTACCTGCGGGCGCTCGCCGAGGAGCGACGCCGCGAGCCGGGGAACGACCTGGTGAGCGACCTCCTGCAGAGCGAACTCAGTGAGGACGAGGTCGTCGCGACCGCGGTGCTGCTGCTGATGGCCGGGCACGAGGCGACGGTGAACGTCATCGGCAACGGCGTGTGGGCCCTGCTGCGGAACCCCGACCAGTGGCGTCGCCTGCGTGAGGACCCGTCGCTGCTGGACACCGCGGTCGAGGAGCTCATCCGCTACGACTCGCCGCTGCAGCTGTTCGAGCGCACCGCCACCGAGGACGTCGAGATCGCCGGGTTCCGCGTCGCGAAGGGCGAGAAGATCGCCGCGTTGCTGGGCGCCGCCGCGCGTGACCCGGAGGTGTTCGCCGAACCCGACCGGCTCGACCTCGGCCGCACCCCGAACCAGCACCTCGGCTTCGGCGCGGGCATCCACTACTGCATCGGCGCGCCGCTCGCCCGCATCGAAATCGGGGCCGCACTCGCCGCGCTCACCGAACTGACGCCGGAACTCCAGCTGACGGCCGAACCGGAGCGGCGGCCGGAGTTCGTCATCCGCGGCCTGCGGACGCTGCCGGTCTCAGCGTGACGTCGTCGGGCGCACCGGCCGCAGTGCGGGCGCTGGTGCGCCCTTGACCTCCACGACGCGCCGCAGCCGCAGCTTGTCGACGGAGATGGGCGCGAGCAGGCTCGTCACCCGGTGCACGACGAGGGCCGTCAGCACCGCCAGCAACGCGGCCGACAGGTCGAGCAGCCCGCTGAGGAACACGCCATCGGCCTGCGCCTGCACGCCGTCGCGGAACCGCCAGACGATCACCAGCACCATCAGCACGGCGTCGAGCAGCCAGGCCGCCCACCACGCCAGCACGAGCCGGGACGGACGGGGCCGTTCGTCGACAGGGCGGCGCAGCACGGCGTGCTCCAGCTCGGCGAGCACCGAGCCGGCGAGCACGAGGTTGAGCCCCGGCACGAGCGTGCCGAGCAGCACCTGACGCGCCGAGCGGGGCGGCTCGTGGCCGTTCTCGTCGGCCGCCGCCTGCCGGGCGACGAGCAGCCACCACACCACCGACGCGATCGCCAGCAGTCCGAACACGACGGACAGCAGCGAGGAGATGATCTCCAGCGCGTCCGACATCGCCACCACGTCGCTGTGCAGCGCGGAGTCGCGGCTGATCACCAGCAGCGCGTACCGCCAGAACTCCGCGACCGCCCCGAGCAGGGTCAGGCCCGCGAGGAACCACAGGACGGTGATCGCGTTGCGGGACAAGACCCGCACGCGCTCCACGGGACGCGGGTAGCCGGACGGCGTGCCGGGCACGGCCGTCGGCTCACGCCACGTCAGGTTCGGGAAACCCCAGCGCGGCGGTACCGGGTACCGGGGCGGCCCGGTGTAGCGCTCGACCGGGCGGACGGGCCGCGGCGGCAGCGCACCGGGCGGCGGTGAGGCGACCCACCGCACGCGCGGCCGGAAGTGGTAGCGACCGGGCTGCATAGGGGTTTCAGAGGATCTCCGGCGGCACGTCGCCGTGCTCGCCGACGACGGGCCTGCCCTCGGCGTGCCAGGACTTCATGCCGCCGGCGACGTTCACCGCGTCCCAGCCGCTGGCGTTGAGCCACGCGGTCGCGCGGGCGGAGCGGCCACCGGAGCGACAGACGACGTAGAGCGGCTGGTCGTCGGGCAGCTTCGACAGCTCCTCGACGCGGGCGGGCAGCTCGCCCAGCGGGATGTGGATCGCGCCGGGCGCGTGCCCGGCGCGCCACTCGTCGTCCTCCCGCACGTCGATCAGGGTGATGCCCTCGGCGGGGAGTTCGGAGACGGAGGCGGTGGGAAGCTCAGCCGGATTCACCCGGCCAGTTTCCCACGCGCCTCCATCAGGTGCACGTGAGCTGTCCTGTCAGGACGGGCTCAGTGCGCGGACGCCTTCTCGGCGTGGGCGCCGGTGAGCGACCGCACCTCCATCTCGGCGTACTTGTCGTCGTTCGTCTCCTTCGACAGGACCGTGCCGAGCCAGCCGAGGAAGAACGACACCGGGATGGACACCAGGCCCGGGTTGGACAGCGGGAACCAGTCGAAGTCCGCGCCCTTGATCATGGACGTGGACGTGCCGGACACCGCGGGCGAGAAGACGATCAGCACGATGGTGACGATCAGGCCGCCGTACATGCTGAACAACGCGCCGCGCGTGTTGAACCGCTTCCAGAACAGCGAGTAGAGCAGCGTCGGCAGGTTCGCCGAGGCCGCCACCGCGAAGGCCAGCGCGACGAGGAACGCCACGTTCTGGCTCTTCGCGAGAATGCCGCCGACGATCGCGACCGCGCCGATCACCAGCGCGGTGATCCTCGCGACGCGCACCTCCGCGTTCTTGCTGTCCACCTTGCCCTTCTTGATCACGTTGGCGTACACGTCATGGGCGAACGACGCCGACGCGGTGATCGTGAGGCCGGCGACCACGGCGAGGATCGTCGCGAACGCCACCGCGGCGATGAACCCGAGCAGCACCGGCCCGCCCAGTTCGAGCGCGAGCAGCGGGGCGGCGGAGTTCGTCGTCCCGGGCGCCTTGCTGATCTTGTCTGCGCCCACCAGCGCACCGGCGCCGTAGCCCAGCACCAGGGTGAACAGGTAGAACACGCCGATCAGCACGATCGCCCACACCACGGACTTGCGGGCGTCCCTCGCGGTGGGCACCGTGTAGAAGCGCATCAGCACGTGCGGCAGACCCGCGGTGCCGAGCACGAGCGCGATGCCCAGTGACAGGAAGTCCAGCTTGGTCGTGCCGGTCTTGCCGTACTGCTTGCCCGGCCCGAGCAGCGCCTCACCCTTCGTGCCGCCGCCCGCGCGGTCGACCGCGTGCTGCAGCAGGCTGGAGAAGTTGAAGCCGTACTTGCCGAGCACCCACAGCGTCATCGCGAGCGCGCCGACGATCAGCAGCACGGCCTTGATGATCTGCACCCACGTGGTGCCCTTCATGCCGCCGATCAGCACGTACAGCACCATGATCACGCCGACGACGGCGATGACGATGTCCTGCCCCACGTCGCCGGACACACCCAGCAGCAGGTTCACCAGGCCACCGGCACCCGTCATCTGCGCCAGCAGGTAGAAGAACGACACGATCAGCGTCGACACCGCGGCCGCCGCGCGCACCGGGCGCTGCTTCATCCGGAACGCGAGCACGTCGCCCATCGTGAACTTGCCGGTGTTGCGGAGCAGCTCCGCGACCAGCAGCAGGGCGACCAGCCACGCGACGAGGAAGCCGATCGAGTACAGGAACCCGTCGTACCCGTTGACCGCGATCGCGCCGGCGATGCCGAGGAAGGACGCCGCCGACAGGTAGTCGCCGGAGATCGCGATGCCGTTCTGCGGGCCGGTGAAGGCGCGGCCCGCCGCGTAGTAGTCCGACGCCGTCTTCGTGTTGCGGCTGGCCCAGAACACGATGACCAGCGTGATCGCGACGAAGAGCGCGAAAATGATGATGTTGAGCGTCGGGTTGCTGCCCTCGACGCCCGCCGCCAGGATCTTCACTCGGCGTCTCCTTCGACCGTCTCGAGCTTCTCGCCCTCGACCTCGCCGCGGATCCTGTCCGCGATCGGGTCGAGCTTCCGGTTGGCGTACCGGACGTAAAGGGCGGTGATGACGAACGTGGACACGAACTGCAGAAGGCCGATCAGCAGGCCGACGTTGAAGTTCCCGGCGATCTTGGTCGCCATGAACTTCGGTGCGTAGTCAGCGAGCAGGACGTAAAGCAGGTACCACGCCAGAAAGAGGACCGTCATCGGGAAGACGAAGGTGCGGAGCCGGCGTCGCAGCTGCGCGAAGTCCGGGCTCTCCTGCACCTGCTTCCAGTCGCTGCCCGGGCCCGTCCCTTCGTCCAGGCCCTGGTCGGTGGTGCTCACGGGACAACCTCACTCTCCATGATCTCTACCTCTTCCGGTCGATGGCTGCGGTAGATCTTGCCCTTAATGGCCAGATAAGTTGTTAATCCTTTCGAGTGAATGAGATTACTAACAGTAGAGCAATCTTTGGCCTACTTCTGGCAAAGATGTCCGATTCGAAACCTGGTCAGGAGTACCTCGTTCCAAGGTCTCCCTTACGGAGAGCAAAGGAACCGCCAAAAGGGTGAACGTACGCGCAGTGGAATTACGCCTACTTGCGGTGTCGGCCCCGGCCGGCCCGGTGGCGGCTTTCGACCTGGCCGAACCGCGCCACCGCGCGGTCCCGCATGAAGCCCAGCGGATCGGGCGCGTGCAGCCGCAGCATCACGGCGTTGACGTCGGCGGGTCTGCCCGATCGGGTCGCCAGGCTGACGATGATCGTCACCGCGAACGCGAGCGGCACGGTGACGAGCGCGGGCTGGTTCGCCAGCCACGGCGCCCAGCCGCCGGTGTAGCGGCTCACGGTGTTGACCACCAGCAGGCCGAGCACGAGCCCGCCGCCGACGATCATCCCGGCCATCGCGCCGGGCCAGGTCAGCTTGCGCCACCAGATGCCGAGCACCAGTAGCGGTGAGAACGTCGACGCGGCGAGCGCGAAGGACATGCCGACGCTGAGCGACAGGTCGGTGGAGCGCATCATCAGCGCGAGCCCGGCGGGCGCGACGCTGACGAGCGCGGCGGCCCAGCGGAAGTCGCGCACGCGGCCCTTGAACAGGTCGGTCGAGACGACCCCGGCGATGCTCACCAGCAGCCCCGACGAGGTCGAGATGAAGGCCGCGAACGCCCCGGCCATCACCACGCCGGTGAGGAGGTCGCCGGTGAACCCGGGCACGACGGCGTTCGGCAGGCGCAGCACCGCCGCGTCGGTCTGCCCCGTCACCAGCAGCTGCGGCACGTACATCCGCGACATCGCGCCGAGCAGCGTCGGGAACAGGTAGAACAGCCCGAGCAGCAGCAGCACGTGCACCGCCGTGCGGCGGGCCGCCTTGCCGTCGGGGTTGGTGTAGAAGCGGACCAGCACGTGGGGCAGGCCCATCGTGCCGAGGAACGTCGCGAGCAGCAGCGAGTACGTCTGCAGCAGGTCCGACACCCCGTCGCCGCCGGGCCGCAGCCAGTCGGCGTTGCTCGCGACGGCGTCGGAAACCGTCGGCACGGGGGTCCCGGCGGCGAACCGCAGCTGGCTGCCCTTCGCGACCTGCTCGGTCGCGCCCTTGGCCCACACCACCATGCGTTCGTCGGTCTGCCCGGGCAGGCGCACCTGCACCGGGGTCACCGTGTTCACGCGGAGCCGGACGTCGGTCTCGATCTTGACCGTGGTGTCGGCGGCGAACGTCGGTGGCGCGGGCGAGCCGAGCGAACCGGCGGGACCGCTGTGGCCGCCGGCGACGAACACCGCGCACAGCACGAACGCGGGCACGGCGAGCGCGAAGAGCTTGAGCCAGTACTGGAAGGCCTGGACCACCGTGACGGCGCGCATGCCGCCGGCGAGCACGTTGACCAGCACCAGCACCATCACCGTCAGCGCGCCGACCCACCACGGCACCGGCAGCACGGTGCCCAGGGCGAGGCCGGCGCCCTGCAGCTGCGGCACGAGGTACAGGATGCCGATCACGACCACGAAAACCGTGGCACAGCGGCGAAGCACGACCGAACCGAGCCGCGCTTCGAGGAAGTCCGGGAGCGTGTACGCACCGGACCGGCGCAGCGGCGCGGCGACGAACAGCATCAGCGCGAGGTACCCGGCGGTGAAGCCGATGGGGTACCACAGCCCGTCGGCGCCGTCCTTGAGCACGATCCCCGCGACGCCGAGGAAGGACGCGGCGGACAGGTACTCGCCGGAGATCGCGGCGGCGTTGCGGCGCGAGCGCACGGTCCGCCGGGCGACGAGGAAGTCGTGGGTGGAACTGGCGAACCGCGACGAGCGATGACCGAGGTAGAAGGTCATCGCGGCGACCAGCACGATGCCGGCGATCGCCCAGAGGTTCAGCTCCACGGCGAACAGTTTGGCACTGTCAGTTTTCGATCATGTCGACGAAGTCGCGTTCGTGGCGTTCGGCGAGCCTGTTGTACGTCAGCCCGGCCAGCAGGAGCAGGGGAAACGGCAGGATCGCCAGCAGCAGCCACGCCAGCGGCACGCCGATCACGCGAAGGCCCGCGAAAGCCGGCGACAGGTAGAACGCCAGCGGCAACCCGCCGAGGACCAGCACCACGAGGGCGGTCAGCACGAGCCCGGCGCGCAGCTGGCGCTTCACCAGGTCGTCCACCAGGAGCGTGCCCCAGCTGGTCTGCTCCTCCAGCTCGACCCTGGCGCGCAGGGTCGGCGTCGAGCGCGAACGCGGGTCGGCGAGCACGACCCGTTGGCGCTTGGGCGGTTTCGCCGGGGGCTCGGGCTTCGGCTCGACCGGCGCGGGCGGGACGCGTTCCACCCTGGCGGGTTCGTGGTGGACGTAGTTCTTGCCGAGGGTGGGATCGGGTTCGCGCACCCCGTCCACCCGCCGGTAGAAGTCGTCGCCGCTCATCGCCCGGTCAGACGGTCCTTGAGCTCACGCGTGTGCCGCCGGGACACGGGCAGGAGCTTCTCCTCGTTGCCGATCACGACCTGGTACCCGCCCTGCCCCATGCGCAGCTCGGTGATCAGGTTCAGCGCGACCAGGAACGACCGGTGGATGCGGACGAACCCCGCCTTCTCCCAGCGTTCCTCCAGCTGCGTGAGCGGGATGCGCACGAGGTGGCTGTTGCCGTCGGTGGTGAACAGGCGCGCGTAGTCGCCCTGCGCCTCGACCCACCGCACCGTCGAGCGCGGCACCAGCTTCGTGGTGCCGGCCAGCTCGACCGGGATCACCTCGTCGTCGTCCGGTTTCGCGGGCGCCGCCGCGGCCGGGTGCCCGCCGGGGGCCGGCACGGCGCGGAGCTTCTCCAGCACCCGCTCCACCGCGCGGTCGAGCCGGTTCTGGTTGCACGGCTTGAGGAGGTAGTCCACCGCACCGAGGTCGAACGCGTTGACGGCCTCCGAGGCGTGCCCGGTGACGAACACCAGCACGGGCGCGGGGTTCAGCGCCGAGAACACGCGTGCCATCTCCATCCCGGACAGGCCGGGCATCTGCAGGTCGGCGAACACCGCGTCGATCGGGGGCAGGCCGCGCTCCTTGCGCTGCCGCAGCTCCTCGTCGTCGGAAGCCAGCAACCGCAGCGCCTCCGCCGCGTCGACGGCTGCGAACACGCGCCCGATGTGCGGATTCGCCTGCAGGCTCTCGACGAGGAGGCTCAGCCCGTGGGGTTCGTCGTCCACGGCGAGCACGACCAATCGCCGGGTTTCGTTATGCGCACTCACAGTGGTTCGCATCCTGCCCAGTGCGAGCGCCGCTGTCCATACCGCGCACGGGCGAACGCATTACAACCCGTAGCGGCTCCACAGCACTTTCTGTGTAACCGCTTCCAGCAGCGCGGCCGCCGGCGCGCCGACGCCGAGCCGCGCGAGCAACGGCTTCTTCGGCTCCGCGACCCGGATCTCCGCGCCGGGGAAGCGTTCCTCGACGACCTCACGCAGGTTGCCCACGCCGTCGACCAGACCCAGTTCCTTCGCCTTCTCGCCGAGCCAGACGTCGCCCGTGAACAGGTCCTCGTCGTCCGACAACCGCTTGCCGCGACGCTCCTTCACCCAGCCGACGAACAGCTCGTGCAGCTGGGAGTGCATCTTCTTCAGCCACTCGACGTCCTCGGGCTTCTCGGGGCTGAACGGGTCGAGCCTCGACTTGTTCTCCCCCGCCGTGTGCAGCCGCCGCTCGATGCCGAACCGCTCCAGCAGCCCCGTGAAGCCGAACCCGCCGCTGATCACGCCGATCGAGCCGACCAGCGAGGTGCGGTGCGCGTAGATCTCGTCGGCCGCGCACGCCAGCCAGTACCCGCCCGACGCGGCCACGTCCTCGCAGAACGCCAGCACCGGGACGTCCGGCTTCTTCGCGGCGAGCTGCCGGATGCGCTCGGCGACGAGGCCGGACTGCGTGGGCGCACCGCCGGGCGAGTTGATCAGCAGTGCGACGGCCTTGAGCCGGTCGTGGTCGAACGCCCTGGTGAGCGCGGACTCCACCGCGGCGAGGTTGATGCTGCCCCGCGCCAGCGGCGACGGGGTCGGCGTGATGACGCCGTGCAGCTTGACGACCGCGACCACGTCGGTGCGGTCGCCCCGGTCGATGCCGGGGATCCTGCTGGTCAGTTTCTCGGTCACGCTCACCATGCAATCCAACATAGCGGCGCGAAGCGCCTCCGTGGGGGGCGGTGGCCGGGCGACGGGTGGGGGTTACGTGCCTTTTCTCGCGTGTGCAGGTGACCCGTTGCGGGTGGTCTGCGGGGGCACGTTCGCGGTGTAGTCAGGCAGTTCCGTGCGGACACCGGGGGCGAACTTCGGCACGCGCAGCGTCACCTTCATGCCCGCGCCCGGCGCCGTCTCGACCATCAGCGCGTACTCGTCGCCGAACAGCTGCCGCATGCGTGCGTTGATGTTGCCCAGCCCCACGTGCGCCCCCGTGCGGTGCGAGTTGCGCAGGTCCGCCAGCCGCGCCGGGTCCATGCCGATGCCGTCGTCCTCGACGCTGATCAGCGCCTCGGTGCCGTAGTCCTGCGCGGTCACGGTGACCATGCCGCCGCTGGGCTTGTTCGCGAGCCCGTGCTGCACCGCGTTCTCCACGAGCGGCTGGATGATCAGGAACGGCACGACGACCGACAGCACCTCGGGCGCGATCTTGAGCCGCACCTCCAGCCTGCCGCCGAACCGCGCGCGCTCGATAGTGAGGTAGCGGTCGATGTTGCGCAGCTCGTCGGCCAGCGAGGTGAACATGCCGGACGTGCGGAACGAGTACCGCGTGAAGTCCGCGAACTCCTGCAGCAGCTCCCGCGCCTCCTCCGGATCGGTGCGGATCAGCGAGGAGATCGTGTTGAGCGCGTTGTAGATGAAGTGCGGCGAGATCTGCGCGCGCAGCGCCTTGATCTCGGCCTGCTGGAGCTGGATCTTCGACTCGTCGAGCCGCGCCAGCTCGAACTGCGTGCACACGAACTGGGCAACCGCGTCGGCCATCTGCACGAGCTTCTTGCCCTTGGTGCGCCCGACGACGATCAGCACCGCCTCGATCTCGCCGTCGACGATCAGCGGGACGATCACGGCGGTCTTCATCTTGCACGTGCCGCGGTGGTCGCACGGCACGTCGTCGTGGGACACGACCTCGCGCCGGTGCTTGCGGATGGCCATGCTGATCGCGCCGGTGAGGTCGACGTAGTGGTCGTTCGCCTCGCCGTCCCACGACGCCAGCGTGCCCTCCGGGTCCGTGATGCCGACGGCGACGCACTTGAGCAGTTCGAGCAGCTGGGAGGTGATCCGGTCGGCGGCCGCCTGGTCGAAGCCCTCGCGCAGGTCGGGCGTGGCCTTCGACATGTGGTAGACGGCCTCGAGCACCGCGTCGTCGACGAAACTGCCCGGCTTGCGGGAGCGGACCGCGAGGACGATGACGACGATCAGCAACAGGCCCGCGACGGTCCACGGGATGATCTGCGTGATCGGCAAGTCGGACACGGCGTCCATGCTCTGCGCTCGCTCGACCGGGTGCAAGGCTTCCAGCCCACTTTCTGTGTAGATACCAACACCCTGGGGTAACGGCGACCTTACCGCCAGCGAGAACGACGGCGTATCGGCCGACCGAGTGTCGCAATTAGACGTTGAACGGGTGAAAAGCTCACTTACTGTGCGCTACTTCAGCAGCCGCGACATCCGCCGGTCCGCGAGTGGCTTGCCGCCGGTCTGGCACGTCGGGCAGTACTGGAAAGCCTTGTCCGCGAACGAGATCTCCCGCACGGTGTCCCCGCACACCGGGCACGGCAGCCCGGCCCTCGCGTGCACCCGCAGCCCAGAACGCTTCTCGCCCTTCAGCCGCGCGGCATCCTGCCCGACCGAACGCCGCACGGCGTCCGTCAGAACCTCCTGCATCGCGTCGTACAGCCTGTCGAGCGATTCCTCGGACAGCTTGCCCGGCGTCGCGTACGGGGACAGCTTCGCCGCGTGCAGGATCTCGTCGGAGTACGCGTTGCCGATCCCGGCGATCAGCGACTGGTCGGTCAGCGCGTTCTTGAGCCGTTCCGTGCGCCCGGCGAGCAGCTCACCCAGCTTCTCCCGGGTCAGCTCCAGCGCGTCGGGCCCGAGCTTCGCGATGCTCGGCACGTCCTGCGGGTTCTCCACGACCCACACGGCGAGGCCCTTCTTCGTGCCCGCCTCGGTCAGGTCGAACCCCGGGCCTCCCACCCGTCGCCCACCACCACCCTCAACGGATGCGCTTCGCGCCGCTTCTTGACTCAAGTGGACCCTCAGCGCCAGCGGCCCGCGCCCGGGCTTCGGCGGGGCCGGGGACAGCGAGTCCGACCAGCGCAGCCAGCCCGCGCGGGCCAGGTGGACGATCAGGTGCAGGCCGTCGCAGTCGAGATCGAGGTGCTTGCCGTGCCTGCCCGCGCCGGTCACCGTGCGGCCGTGCAGGTCCGTCCACGGCGGGGTCACGGTCTTGAGGACGCCGAAGGACGCCACGTCGACCCGGGTCACCGTGCGGCCGACCGCGTGCTCACGCAGGTGGTACGCGAGCGCCTCGACCTCGGGTAACTCGGGCATCGCTCACTCCATCGGATGCAGGGGGCCGTCGAAGTCCGGCAGGCCTTCGCGCTGGATGGTCTTGGCGACCTTCGCGACCTCGCCCCGCACGCGGAACATCCCGGTCACCACGCCGACCCACCGCTCCGGCGGGTGCTCGCCCAGCGGGTCCCCGTCGGTCTCGGCGACCAGGCCCCACGGCCGGTTCAGCACCCACCGCAGCGGGAAGAACAACGCGATCAGCAACAGGCCCCAGACCACCCAAGCCGGAACCACGACCCCGTCGGGTAGCCAGGCCACCAGGATAACCGCGAGCAGGAGGGTGACGGACAACATCGCGACGCCGGAGGCGGGGCTGCCCGCGACGTCGTGCTCGAAGTCCTCCACGGTCACGGGGCGGCGCCACTCCATCTGCGCCCGGACGATCCACTCCCGGCCGTCCGCGCCCTGCACCCGCCGGTTCATGTGTGTGGCCTCCCGGGCACGCTCCGTCGTTCCTGAGCGGATCAACGGTAGCGTGCGGCGGCCCCGGTGCGCGAGGGACGCGACTCAAGATCCAGTGGTGGTACCCGACCCGGTGCTTTCCGGCGTGCCCGCGGTGTCCGACGTGTCCGACGTGGACGGGCCGTGCAGCCACCAGAAGAACAACCCCCGCGACCGGCCGTGCGGCGCGGGCCTGCCGTTCGACTCGGTGGACTTCACTTCGTTGTCCGGGGCGGTGTCCGCCCGGGAGTTGTAGGTCTGGTTCTTGTTCGGGTTGTTCGAGCCGTGGTTGCCCTTGCCCGGCTTGTCCTTGTCCTTGCCGTTGCCCTTGCCCTTGTCCGGGTCCGAGGACGGGAGGTCGTCACGCGCGTTCACCTGGTCCGGCGAGGACGACGTGCCGGTCTCGGCAGGGGGCTGCGCCTCCTGCACGGGCGGCTGCGTGGCCTGGCCGCCACCGGAGGTGCCGAGCACCGACCGGCCGGCGCCCACCACGGGCGGCGTCGCCGCCCCGGGCAGCCGCAGGGTGGCCTCGCCAGGGGGCACCGGCTCCTGCGGCGGCGAGCTGAGGAGCGAGGGCTCCGGCGCCGCGATCTTCAGCTCCACGCCGCTCGCCGGCAGGCTGATCGTCTGCGAGTGGTCCGGGTCGAGGATCGCCGGACCGACCGCGACGCCGACCACCCCGGCGGCGGCCGTGGAAGCCAGCGCCACCGTGATCTTCAGCTTCGACAGCACCAGGCCCTTGAGGGTCGCCAGCGCACCGCTGCCCGCCCCGGACGCGGCCACCGCGGCCACGGACGGCACCAGCAGCGCGATGACCCCGGCGTGCGCCCGCAGTGAAGAGCACACGTCCCGCAGTTCGGCGTGCATCGAGCGGCACGAGGCGCAGCCCAGCAGGTGGGTGCGGATCTTGGCCGCCTCGGACCCGGTGACGCTGCCCGCCGTGTACCCGCCCAGCTTCTCGATGACGCCGCGGCAGCCCACGTCGGACGTGCGGTTCATCGCCAGGTGCGCCTGCAGGTACGCCGCACGCAGCCCCTGGCGGGCGCGGCGGGCCAGCGCGGCCGTCGCGTTCGCGCTCAACCCGAAGTGCGGGGCGACGACCGCGGGCTGCTCACCCTCGACCTCCGTCTGCCACAGCACCGTGCGCCAGCGCTCCGGCAGGCTCGTGAACGCCGTCGCGATGAGGCTGTGCTCGGCCGTGCGGGCGTGCGCGTCCGCGCCCGCCCCCGCGCGGACCGTCAGCTCGTCGTCCGTGACCGGGACGTCCCGGCGGGCACCGTGCCACTCCCACGACACCCGGCGCGCCACCGTCAGCAGGTAGGCGCGGATGTGGTCCCGCGGCCCGGCCCCGCGGCGCAGCGCTTGCAGCACCCGGAAGAACGTTTCGGCGGTGATGTCCTCCGCCTCCGAGGCGTCGCTGGCGATACCCCTCGCCAGCCTCCTGACCGCCGGCGAGTGCAGCTCGAACAACTCGCTGAAGGCGCGGTCCTCGCCTGCCCGGAGCCGACGCAGAAGAGCCTGCTCATCGGCCGATACCGTGCGTTGCTCCGGTACCGTCGCTTCCTCCGTCATCCGGCCAGGCACCTCCTCCCCGGGCGGGACTAACCCGTTCGGTTGAATGGAGACACCATACGGAGCGAAACGCTTGGCGTCACCCCTTGTACTCCGGGAGTGACAGAGTTACCTCCGACCGGGTGCCTGCACCGCCCTCCGACGGCAGGGTATAGAGTGTGCACCGCACCGGTTAACGGGGCGTGCGGACGTAGCGCAGCTGGTAGCGCATCACCTTGCCAAGGTGAGGGTCGCGGGTTCGAATCCCGTCGTCCGCTCAGTGGATGGGGTCCTTGTGCTCACGGAAAACGTGAGCCGGGGCCCCTTCGCCATTTCGTCGGGGGTCGGACCCCCGAACCCCCGACAGGGAGGGCTTCGCCCCCCTGGACCCCCCGGGTTGTGGTTGCGTTGAGTGGGGTTGTGGCCGTTTGTGGGGGGCTGGGTGTGGGGGGCTCATTTGCTGGGGGTGTCGCGGCGGATCATGCGGCCGGCGCCTGCCGCGACGGTCGTCGCGAGGACCCAGCCCGCCGCGACGAAACCGCTGCTCACCCACTTGTCCATGCCGTGCATGTACCAGCGGCCCTTGTTGCCGAAGTCCACGATCGGCACCAGCAGGTCCGCCGTGTACAGCACCGGGTTCCACTGGAGCCCCGTCTCCTGCTGGTCGATCGCGCACCTCGGCCCCGCCACCATGTAGCGCCCCGGGTCCGCCACGCACGGGTCGTCGCCCAGCCAGAAGTACAGGCTGCCCGCCACGAGCAGCCCCACGAGCCACCCCAGCGCCCGCACGGGCCGGTAGCCGTAGCCCACCATCCACCGCTGCAGCCAGCTCCACAGCCGCACCCCGGGCCCGAACACGCGGTAGCCCTGCGCGAGCGCCTCGTACCGGTACTGCTGCTTGCGGAACAACACCGTGTCCGCGTGCTCCTCGTTGCCGCTGCTGCGCAGCATGGCGGCGAGCTGGTCGTACGGGCCGGGGCGGTAGCCGTTCATCGCCGTGCGCAGCTGGTCGATGCGCTTCGCGACGGCACGGTCGTTCTTCATCCCGATCGGGCGGCGGAGCACGTCGTACCGGAAGTCCTCCAGCTCGATCCCGCCCTCGGCCGCCCAGAACAGGTCGTTGTCGTCGAGCGTGCGGCAGTGCGCGTGCCGCAGCAGCAACCTGCCACGGGGACGGGTGCCGGGGCTGAGCAACAGCTCGTCCGACGTCAGGTCGCTCGCGTCGAGCGCGATGTCGTGCCCCGGCAGCGACTCCAGCTCCGCGCCGGTCAGGTCGATGCGTCGGGCGGCGCTCGCGCCGTCCATGTTCACCCCGCCCGTCGCGCGGAAGTGCCGATCGCGGGAGCGGGTGAGGCTGATGTTGCGGCCGACGCGGACCGTGCGCAGGTCCACCGAGTAACTGGTCTGCGGGCGCACCGTCGGGGCGGTGACGTGCGTGCCGTACAGCTCGATGCTGCCGCCGACCTCGGTGCCCTGCAGCCGCACCGTGCCCTCGACCGTCGCGTCCGTCAGGAGCAGGTTCCCCGCCACCTTCATGCGCCGCGCGGAGAACACGTCGCGGTCCGCGTGCTCCAGGTGCACGTTCGAGGCCAGCACGTTCCCGCCGACCCGCACGTCCGCCATCCGCAGCTGCCCGGACGGCACGCGCAGCGCCGTCGCCTCCAGGTCGCCTTCGATCTCGCTGCCGTCGAGGTGCAACGCCCTGTCGTAGAACGGTTCGACCGCCCCGCGGGGCACCTTCAGCCGGGCGCGGGCGAGCCGCAACGTACCGCCGATCCGGGTGTTGATCATGCGCACGGTGCCCGTCGCCGACAACCCGTCGGACAGCTCGACGTTGCCCTCGACGCGCATCCGGTCGGCGACCAGCGCCGGCCACGGGTCCACGTACGGATCGCTGGAGTCCCACGCCTCCACGGCGATCGCCCCGCGCTGCGGGCTCGCGAGGTCCGCCGAGCGGAACACGATGTCCCCGTCCACGCGGGCACCGGGCAGCTGCAGCACCCCGCGCGCGGTGAACGGCTGGCGCTTGTCGGCCGCGCCGAAATTGTCCACCTCGCACAGCAGGCTGCCGCCGATGTGCACGCCGTTCGCGTCGAGCGCGAAACCACCGGGGTTCCGGAGCGTGGCGCCGGAGAAGTTGACGTTACCGCCGGTGCGCATGCCCGGTACCCGCACTTCGCCGTCGGCGCGGAGCCGGTACGCCAGCAGCGCGCCGCTGATCTGCAGCCGGTCGGCCTGCAGCGCGCGGCCGTGCGAGGCGATGCGCGTGCGCGTCAGCACCAGCGAGCCCTCGATCACCGCGTCGGTCAGGTTGATCGCCGCGTCCGGCACGCCGCGTTCCCTCGTGTCCCCGCGCTGCACGGCCGTCTCGCCGTCCTCGGTACCGCCGGGAAATGGTTGCACCACACTGCGGATGAGCCGGACGTCGTTGCGGCTGCGCAGGTTCCGCGCCTTCAGCCCCGGCAGCCAGCAGCGGCGGAACACCAGGCCCAGCAGCTTCGCCTCACGCACGTCCGGCGCGTGCTCGAACCGGCAGTTCTCGAAGCGGAACAGGCAGTCGAGGTCGGCACCCCGCAGGTCCAGCCTGCCGGTGATGTAAGCGTTTTCCACGGGCACGATCGGCGCGTTGCTGGTCTGCTTGCGCCACCGCAGCAGGCTGCCGCTGCCCGGCTCGACGAGCGGCCGCAGCAGGTCCGCCGCGGCCACGTGGTAGCGGGTGTCGGGGACGCCCGCGAACGGGTCGAGCGGGGGTAGCTCGCGGTCCACCGGTCCCGGCTGCCCGTTCGCCATCCGCCCTCCCACTTCGCTCGGCGCACCGAAACCTTAGCCGCCCCGTTACTCCGGTAGGGCAGTTTCGCTGAGGTAGCAGCGTGACGCGGCTATCGTCGAGGGATGGAGGCCCTCGCGGAGCTCAGAGCGGTCACCGACGGGGTGACCTACGGCGAGCTGGCCGCCCTGCGACGTCGCCTGTGGGCCGACGAGGACGACGCGTACCGCTGGTTCGGCCAGTACCTGCCCGCGCCGGAACGGCGCAACGCGATCGAAGCCGGGTTCGAGGAACGCATCCGCGCCGCCCTCGCACGTGAGGGAGCGCTGCGGCGCTGGGCGCAGGAGCTGCGGGCCGAGATCGCGCCCGTGCTGCCGCTGGCCAGGCTGCTCGACCGGCAGCCGGCGCTGGACTACCCGGTCATCGCGCCGAACGTCTCGGCCTGGCGCGTGCTGGCCCGGTTCGGCGGCGTCTTCCAGGTCGACCACGGCTGGGCCGCGGTACCCGACCTCCCCACCGCCGTGGCCACCACCAGGGACGCGATCGCCGCGCTGGGCGAGGCGCTGCGGGCCGAGGCCCCGGCCGAGGTGTTCGCCCGGCGCGGGTTCTCGCTGACCGACGAGGAGCTGGTGGGCTGGCTCGCGCACTGCGGCTACCGCGTGACCGAGCACGAGCTGCACCAACCGCGGCGGACGCTGCACAGGGCGGTCGAACGGATCTCCCCCGGCAGGCGCACGACGCGCGGTCCCACCGCCACCGACCTCGTGGCCGAGCTGCTGGCCCAGGCGGGCAAGCCGCTGCACCTCGACGAGCTGCTGCGGCGCATGGACCGGTCGTACAGCCGGGGCCCGCTGTACAACCGCCTGAACGCCGACAGCCGCTTCGTCCGCGTCGCACCGAGCACGTTCGCACTGGAGTCCTGGCACATCGAGCCCTACGCCGAGCGGGGCGGGTCGAGCACCGAGAACGCGGTCCGGCTCATCGAGACCGAGGGCAGGCCGCTGCACCTCGACGAAATCCGCGCCAGGCTGACCCGCCCCATCACGCGCGAAGGTCTGCGCAACGCCCTCAACGCCACCGACCGGCTGGTCCGCGTGGCGCCGTCCACCTACGACGTCAGGCGTTCGGGCTGAGCACCCGCGACAGGAAGCCACGCGTCCGCTCGTGCTGCGGGTTCGCGATGACCTGCTCCGGCACGCCCTGCTCGACGACCACGCCGTCGTCCATGAACACGACCTTGTCCGCGACCTCGCGGGCGAACTGCATCTCGTGCGTCACCACGATCATCGTCATGCCGTCCGCCGCGAGCTGGCGCATCACGCCGAGCACGTCGCCGACGAGTTCCGGGTCCAGCGCCGAGGTCGGCTCGTCGAACAGCATCAGCTTCGGCCGCATCGCCAGCGCACGGGCGATCGCTACGCGCTGCTGCTGCCCACCGGACAACTGAGCCGGGTAGGCGCTTTCCTTGTCTCCCAGGCCCACCCGGTCCAGCAGTTCGCGGCCGCGCTCGCGGGCCTGCGCCTTGCTCTCGCCCCGGACCTGCACGGGCGCCTCGATGATGTTCTCCAGCGCCGTCATGTGCGGGAACAGGTTGAACCGCTGGAACACCATGCCGATGTCCCTGCGCTGCTCGGCGACCTCCTTGTCGCGCAGCTCGTACAGCTTCCCGCCGCGCTCGCGGTAGCCGACGAGCTGCCCGTTCACGTACAGCCGCCCGGCGTTGATCTTCTCCAGGTGGTTGATGCACCGCAGCAGCGTCGACTTGCCCGAGCCGGACGGGCCGATCAGGCAGGCCACCTCGCCCTGGCCGACCTCGAAGTCGATGCCCTTGAGCACCTCCAGGCGGCCGAACCGCTTGTGGATGCCCTGCGCCTGCACGACGGGCGTCACCGCTGCCCTCCCTGGTCCCGGTTGCCGAACCTGAAGCCGAGCATGCGGTTCGTCCACGTCTGGCGCTGGGCGTTCGCCCGGGTCGTGCCGCGCGCGAAGTACTTCTCGATCTGCATCTGGATCAACGTCAGCACCGAGGTCATGAACAGGTACCACAACGCGGCCACGATGAGCAGCGGCGGAATCTTGAAGTTCTGCGAGTAGATCTGCTGCGTCGCCACCATCAGCTCGAAGTAGCCGATGGTCACCACCAGCGACGTCGTCTTGAGCATCGCGATGGTCTCGTTGCCGGTCGGCGGGATGATCACGCGCATCGCCTGCGGCAGGATGATCCGCCGCAGGGTCTTCACGCGCGACAGGCCGAGCGCGGCCGCGGCTTCGAGCTGCCCCGCGTCCACGGACAGGATGCCGCCACGCACGATCTCCGCCATGTACGCCGCTTCGTTCAGGCCGAGCCCGAGCAGTGAGGCGGAGAACTGCGAGATGAGCGAGTTCGTGTCGGCGCTGACGAACTCGGGCCCGAACGGGATGCCGATCCCCAGCCGCGGGTAGAACAACGCGAGGTAGTTCCAGATGATCAGCTGGGTGATCAGCGGAGTGCCGCGGAACAGCCAGATGAAGGTGCCCGCAGCCCCTGCCGACAGCGGGTTCGGTGACATCCGCATCACCGCGAGCAGGATGCCGCCGACCACGCCGATGAGCATCGAGATCACCGTCAGGATCAGGGTGTTCTGCAGGCCCCGGAGCACCCGGTCGTTGAACAGGTAGTCCCCGACGACGTCCCACTGCATGTGCGCGTTGGTGACGACGCTGCGGATGACGATGAACGCCAGGAAGGCGATGATCACCCCGGCGATCCAGCGCCCGTAGTGGCGCACCGGGACCGCCCGGATCTCCTCCGGGCGGGTCGTCTCTTCGGTTGAGCTCATGGGATCAGCTGACGGCCGGGTTCAGTTCCGCCTTCTGGACCGCACCGGCGGTGTTGAGGCCCCACTTGGCGAGGATCTTGGCGTAGGTGCCGTCGTCGATGATGGCCTGCACGGCGCTCTGGACGGCCTTCGCGTAGTCGCCCTGGTCCTTCTTCAGCGCGATGCCGTAGGGCGCGCTGTCGTAGGGCTGGCCGACGACCTCGACGTTGCCGTCGGTCTGCTTGATCGCGTAGTCGACCACCGGCGAGTCGGCGAGCATGCCCTGGCTGCGCTTGGTCTGGACCTGCAGGTTCACGTCGGTCTGCGCCTGGAACTGCTGCATGTTGATGGCGGGCTTGCCCGCCTTCGTGCAGTCCTCGGAGCGCTTGGTCAGGTCGTCCACCTGCACGGTGCCCTGCTGGACGGCGATGTTCTTGCCGCACAGGTCGTCGAGGCTGATCTTGTCCGGGTTGCCCTTCGGCACCGCCAGCGAGGTGCCCGCGCTGTAGTAGGACACCATGTCGACGGTCTGCAGGCGCTCGGCGTTGATGGTGAACGACGACATCGCCATCTCGTACTGCCCCGAGCCGACGCCGGCGATGATGCCGGAGAACGCGGCGTTCTGGAACTCGGCGGTCAGGCCCAGCTTCTGGGCGATCGCGTTGCCGAGGTCGACGTCGAAACCGACGACCTTGCCGTTGTCGACGAACTCGTTGGGCGCGTAGCTCTGGTCCTGGCCGACGACGATCTTGCCGTCCGCGGCGATCGCGGCGGGCACCATCGCGGCGAGGGCGGCGTCCTTGGTCTCCGCTGGGATCTCCTGCGGGGCCGGCGCGCCGGCGCTGGGGGCGGTGCCGCCGGACCCGTTGCCACCCGCGCCGCACGCCAACGTCAGTCCCGCCAGCGCGAAGGCCGGCAGCAGGGCAAGTGCCTTGAAGGATGTTGCACGCGCCACGTTCGTCACTCCTAGTAGGTCATACCGTGCGAGTCCACGCATCCTGCCATCCGAATGGTCCCCTCCGCAGCACCAGGGAGGTCACGGCGTGATGTCGGCGACCTGGGCAATCGGGTAGTAACACGCGCTTAACGCGTGCCGGTCAGCCCCGGGCGTGGGCGGCCAGGGTGTGCGCGACCGTCTCCGTGATCCGGCGGGCCTGGCCGAGGTGCAGCCACTCGTCCGGGACGTGGGCGTTGGAGTCGGGGCCGAGCGCGCCCGTGACGAGGAACTGCGCCTCCGGGTACTTCTCCGCGAGCAGGCCCATGAACGGGATCGACCCGCCGAGGCCGACCGCGCGCCACGGGGCGCCGAAGACCTCCGTGCTCACCTTCTCCAGCGTCTCCGCCAGCCACGGCGCCGGGTCGGGCGCGTTCCAGCCGTCCGCGTGCTCCACGCCCGCGAGCTCGACCTGTGCGCCGTAGGGCACGTCCGTCGTCAGCGCCTTCTCGATCGCGTTCAGCGCGGCCGCCGAGTCGGCCGTCGGTGGCAGGCGGAAGCTCAGCGCGAGGGTCGTCGCGTCACGCAGGACGTTGCCCGCGTTCGCCGGCTCCGGGAAGCCGGAGGCGCCGATGACGGACAGCGTGGGGCGCCAGCTGTTGTTCAGCAGCAGCTCGGCCTCGTCGTCCGAGACCGGGCGCATGCCCTCGACCAGGGGGAACGCCTTGCTCATCGCGTCGGGCGCCACCGACGCCGTCGCCCGCGTCTCCTCAAGGCGGTTCGCGGGGATGCGCACGTTCAGCTCGGGCAGCTTGATCTCGCCGGTCCCGGCGTCCTCGATGCGGTCCAGCAGCTGCCGCAGGATGCGGAACGAGCTGGGCACGATCCCGCTCGCGAGCCCGGAGTGCTGCGCGGACTTGAGCACCCGCACCGTCACGTGCACCTGCGCGAGCCCGCGCAGGCTCGTCGTCAGCCACAGGCGCTCGTAGTCGTTGCCGCCCGAGTCGAGGCAGACGACCAGCGAAACCGCGCCGAGCCGCGCCGACAGGTGGTCCAGGTACGCCGGCAGGTCCGGGCTGCCGGACTCCTCACCGGTCTCCAGCAGGATCACCGACCTGGCGTGCTGCCCGCCTGCCGCGTGCACGGCTTCGAGCGCCGTCGTGGCCGCGTACGCCGCGTACCCGTCGTCCGCCGAACCGCGGCCGAACAGCTTCTCGCCCCGCACGACCGGCTGCCACGGGCCCAGCCCCTCCGACCAGCCGCCGACTGGGGGCTGCTTGTCGAGGTGGCCGTACAGCAGCACCGTGCCGCGGTCCTCCGCTCCCGGCGTCGCGGGCACGTCGACGAACAGGAGCGGGCTGCGTCCCTCCAGCCGCACGACGTCCAGCGTGGCACCGGGCAGCCCGCGCCCCGCGATCCAGCCGCGCACGTGCTCGACGGCCGCCTGGAGGTGGCCGTTGGCCGCCCAGTCGGCATCGAACGCCTGGGACAGCGCCGGGATCCGCACCAGCCCGGACAGGCTCGGCACGACCTCGCTCTCCCACAGCCGGGACACGGTCTCACGCACGGTTGTCTGCTCCACGCGGCCATTCTGCCAGCGGAGATCGCTTGTGGCGCAGCTCACAACCGCTTCCGGTACCGCAGCACCCCGCGTCGGCGACGCCGGGCACCCGTGGTCAACAAGCTGCTCACAGCCGGTCCGCAAGACCGACTTTCGGCGCCCCCATCGTCGGTAGTCCTAGCGTTTCCCCAGCTCACTCCCGGTTTTCCGGCAACGAATCAGTCGCCGGGACTGAACTTTCACCCCACGTTCGTGTCAGGATGACCGCGTAAGCCGTCACGGCCGACGGCTGCCCGAGCGCTTCGGACCCGAATGCGCAGGTGGTCGCCGGCGCCGCCGACGAGGCCGCCAAAAGTGGCTTCCCGGCACGACACGGAGGAGAACGCGCATGCCGTCCCCTGAGCAGTGGACGCACCCGGAGCCCGGCGAAGGACCGGCCGCACAGGCCGCCCAACCGTCCCCGGAGCAGGTGATCGCGGGTTTGCGAGCAACGAGTGAAGGTGGCGCTGAGCTGACGCAGCTGCTCACGCCCGAAGGTGAACGGGTCGCCTCGCCCCAGTTCGACCGCTATGTCGAGGACGTCGACGGCGAAGCACTGCGCGGGCTCTACCGCGACATGGTGCTGGTGCGCCGCGCCGACCGCGAGGCCAACGCCATGCAGCGCCAGGGCCAGCTGGGCATCTGGGTCCCGCTGCTGGGCCAGGAGGCGGCGCAGGTCGGCTCCGGCAGAGCGCTGAAGCCGCAGGACATGGCGTTCCCCAGCTACCGCGAGCACGGGGTCGCGTACGCGCGCGGCGTCGACTTCCGCGAGCTGATGGGCATCTTCCGCTGCACCGACCACGGCGGCTGGGACTTCCAGGCCAAGCGCTTCCACCCCTACACGATCGTCATCGGCAACCAGGTGCTGAACGCGACCGGGTACGCGATGGGCCAGAAGTTCGAGGGCAAGGTCGGCGATGACGACGGCGAGGCCACTATCGTCTACTTCGGTGACGGCGCCACCTCGCAGGGCGACGTGCACGAGGGCTTCGTGTGGTCCGCGGTGTACGACGCGCCGCTGGTGTTCTTCTGCCAGAACAACCAGTGGGCCATCTCCGAGCCGACGGAACGCCAGTCGCGCCTGCCGCTGTACCAGCGCGCCCGCGGCTACGGCTTCCCCGGCATCCGCGTCGACGGCAACGACGTGCTGGCCTGCCTCGCGGTCACGCGCTGGGCGCTCGACGAGTGCCGCCACGGCAACGGCCCGGTGCTGATCGAGGCCTTCACCTACCGCATGGACGCGCACACCACGACCGACGACCCGACGCGCTACCGGCTCTCCGACGAGCTGGAGGCGTGGAAGCTCAAGGACCCGATCGAGCGCGTGCGCGCGCACCTCGCCCGCAACGGGCACGCCGACCAGTCGTTCTTCGACTCGATCCAGGCCGAGGCCGACGCGTTCGCCGCGGACCTGCGCGAGTTCACGTTCAACATGCCGGAACCGCCGCCGGAGCGGGTGTTCGCGAACGTCTACGCCGAACCCTCCCCCGTGCTGGACGCCCAGCGCGAGGAGTACCTGTCCTACCTCGACGGTTTCGCGACGGCGGGTGAGCGCTGATGACCGCCCCAGCGAGGTCCACAGTGGACGGGACGCCCGACGCCATGCAGAAGCTGACGATCGGCAAGGCGCTGAACCTCGGTCTCCGCGCCGCGATGGAGAAAGACGACAAGGTCATCATCCTCGGGGAGGACGTCGGCAAGCTCGGCGGCGTCTTCCGGATCACCGACGGGCTGCAGAAGGACTTCGGGGAGCAGCGCGTGCTCGACACGCCGCTCGCGGAGTCCGGCATCATCGGCACCGCGGTCGGGCTCGCCGTGCGCGGGTTCCGGCCGGTGTGCGAGATCCAGTTCGAGGGGTTCATCTTCCCCGGGTTCGACCAGATCTCCAGCCAGCTCGCCAAACTGCACTACCGCTCGCAGGGCCGGATCAAGGTGCCGGTCGTCGTGCGCGTGCCGTTCGGCGGCGGGATCGGTGCCGTCGAGCACCACTCGGAGTCGCCGGAGTCGCTGTTCGCGCACATCGCGGGGCTCAAGGTGGTCTCGTGCTCGAACCCGGCCGACGCGTACTGGATGATCCAGCAGGCGATCGCGTGTGACGACCCGGTGCTGTTCTTCGAGCCGAAGCGCCTGTACCACAACGGCCAGGTGAAGTCCGAAGTGGACACTGCCACGCCGCCGGGGCCGCTGTTCGCCTCGCGCGTGCTGCGGCAGGGCACCGACGCGACGCTCGTCTCGTACGGCCCGTCGGTGAAGGTGTGCCTGGACGCGGCGGCCGCCGCCGAGGACGAGGGCCGTTCCCTGGAGGTCATCGACCTGCGCACGCTCTCGCCGCTGGACCTCGGTCCGGTGTTCGAGTCCGTGCGGCGGACGGGGCGGCTCGTCGTCGTCAGCGAGGCGCCGTCGGAGTCCTCGATCGCCTCGGAGATCGCCGCGCGCGTGCAGCAGGAGTGCTTCTACTCGCTGGAGTCGCCGGTGCTGCGGGCGACCGGGTTCGACACCCCGTACCCACCGTCCAAACTGGAGGAACACTACCTCCCGGACCTGGACAGGGTGCTGCACACCGTCGACCGCGCGATGGGGTGGTGAGGGGTGCCGGAGTTCAAGCAGTTCCTGCTCGCCGACACCGCCGAAGGCCTCACCGAAGCCGAGATCCTCAGCGTCCGCGTCCAGCCGGGCGACGAGGTGACGGTGAACCAGGTCGTGTGCGAGGTGGAGACCGCGAAGGCCGCCGTCGAGCTGCCGATCCCGTGGGCGGGCAAGGTCACCGAGATCCTGGTCGAACCCGGGCAGACCGTGGAGGTCGGCGCGCCGATCCTCACCGTGGACGTCGATCCCGCGGGGGGTGCGTCCGTCAACGGCTCCGCGCCCGCGGCCGAGGAGGAGATGAAGCCCCTCGTCGGGTACGGCTCGAAGACGGTCACGACCAAACGGCGCGCTCGTCGTGAAGTCACCCCGGAGGCCCCTGTGACCAAGGGGGGCTATGTGCCACTGGCGAAACCGCCGGTGCGCAAGCTCGCCAAGGAGCTGGGTGTCGACCTGAGGGCACTGGCCACCTCGGTGGACGGCGTGATCACGCGGGAGGACGTCCAGCGAGCGGCCGCACCCGCTGCGCCCACGGCGCCCGCCGCGGCTCCGGTGTCCTCCGGTGCCCGTGAACGGCGAGTGCCGATCAAGGGCGTCCGCAAGGCCACCGCGCAGGCGATGGTCAGCAGCGCGTTCACCGCGCCGCACGTCACGGAGTTCCTGACCGTCGACGTCACGCCGATGATGGAGCTGCGGGAGAAGCTGAAGAAGCACCCGTCGTTCGCGGGCGTGAAGCTGACCCCGCTGGCGTTCGCGGCGAAGGCGGTCTGCCTCGCGGTGAAGCGGACGCCGGACGTCAACGCGTCGTGGGACGAGGCGGCCGGCGAGATCGTCTACAAGGACTACGTGCACCTCGGGATCGCCGCGGCGACTCCGCGCGGGCTCGTGGTCCCGAAGATCCGCGACGCCGACGCGATGTCGCTGGCGGAGCTGGCGGCCGCGCTCGAACAGCTGACCACGACCGCCCGTGAGGGCAAGACGCCGCCGGCGGACATGCTCGGCGGCACCATCACGATCACCAACGTGGGCGTGTTCGGCGTGGACACCGGGACGCCGATCATCAACCCCGGCGAGTCCGCGATCCTGGCCTTCGGCGCGATCAAGGACATGCCGTGGGTCGTGGACGGGCAGCTCGCCGTCCGGAAGGTGCTGCAGCTCGCGCTGAGCTTCGACCACCGGCTGGTCGACGGGCAGCAGGGTTCGCAGTTCCTCGCCGACGTCGGCGCGATACTGGCCGACCCGGCGATGGCCATCACGTACTGACGCGGAAACCGGCCCTGCCCTGGGCCGGTTTCCGTTTGTCCAGTTGACGGAGTGAGCACTCACTCCGCACACTGGGTCGCATGACCGAGGCCAAACGACGGGCGCCGGGGATGCGCCCCGAAGAGCGCCGGAAGATGATCGTGCAGGCCGTGCTCCCGTTGATCGCGGAACACGGCGCCGCCGTCACCACGGCGCAGATCGCGCGTGCGGCCGGGATCGGCGAGGGCACCATCTTCCGCGCGTTCAAGGACAAGGACGAACTGGTCGACGCGTGCCTGCAGGAGGCGCTCCGGCCGGACGGGATGCTGGAGCTGATCGCGGAGATCCCGCTCGACCAGCCGCTGGCGCAACGGCTCGCCGAAGCCGCCGACGTGCTCTCCGCGCACCTCGAGCGGATGGGGGCGATCTCGGGGGCACTGCACGGATCCGGCAGGCACCACCGGGGGCGCCGGGGCGACCGGCAGGAGTCGTTCGCCAGGATGCGCGAGGCGATCGCGGAGCTGTTCGAACCCGAGCGCGGGCAGCTGCGGCTGCCACCGGAGCAGCTCGGCCGCCTCTTCCTGTCGCTGCTGTTCATCCGCGCTCGCGACGAGCAGCACGCCGTGGGTGTCGACGAACTGGTCGACGTGTTCCTGCACGGGGCGGTGACCGCCAAGTGATGCACGGTGGCGGGCCGCCGATCGGGCTGAGACGGCGGCTGCGGCGGGCCGCCAGCATGGTGCCGGACAGCGGGCTGACCGGCCCGATCGAGATCCCCGACCCCGAACCGAGCGACGAGCCGAAGGACCTCCGCGCGCGGCTGCACCGCCTGCGGACCTCCGCGTCGGGCACCGTGCGCGGGCTGCCGAAGGTGCTCCGGCTGACGTGGCAGGCCAGCCCGGTGCTGACGGTGCTCATCGCACTGTCCACAGTGGTCAGCGGCGTGCTGCCGACGCTGACCGCGTACGTGGCGAAGCTGTTGTTGGACGCAGTGGTCGCCGCGGTGCAGGGCCACGGCTCGACCGCCCGCATCGTCGAAATCGCGGTGTTCGAGCTGGGCATCTTCACGTTCACGGCGGTCAGCACGGCGCTGACGAACGTCGCGCAGCAACTGCTGCAGGAACGCATGACGCTGACGATCCGGCACCAGGTGATGTCGCACGCGGCGAAGCTGGACCTGGCGTTCTTCGAGGGCTCGGAGTCCTACGACCTGCTGCGCCAGGCCTCGCAGGAGGCTCCGTCGCGGCCGCTGTCGATGCTGACCTCCGCACTGGGCCTGGTCCGCACGGCGATCACGTTCGCCAGCATGATCGCGTTGCTGGTGTCGGTGAGCCCGCTGCTGGCGCTCGTCGCGCTGCTGGCACCGATCCCGGCGTTCATCTCGCAGTCGAAGTACGGCTCGCGGGCGTTCCTGCTGGCGCTGTACGTGTCCCCGATCCGGCGGCGGATGGACTACCTGAACTCGCTGGTCACCACGGACACCTACGCCAAGGAGACGAAGCTCTTCGGGCTCGGGCCGTACCTGGTCGACCGCTTCCGGCGGCTCGGGCAGGCGTACTACGCCCGCGAGCGGAAGCTGACGACGAAGCGGAACCTCGTCGGGACCGCGTGGAGCCTGCTGTCGACGGCGGCGGGTTCGGGCATCGCGTTGTACATCGCGCTGGAGGCGGTGCACGGGCGGCTCACGATCGGCGACCTGGCGCTGTACACGAGCGCGGCGACGGCGGTCCAGACCGCGGTGTCGGGGCTGTTCACCGGGTTCGCCGGGATGTACGAGAACAACCTGTACCTCGACACGCTCTACCAGATCCTCGGCACGACGCCGAGGATCACCGCACCCCCGAAACCGCGGCCGCTGCCGGAAACCGTGCGTGGGCACGTCGAGTTCCAGGACGTCTCGTTCACCTACCCCGGTGCGGAGGAACCGGCGCTGGACGGCGTGACCTTCGAGATCCGGCCGGGTGAGACCGTCGCGGTGGTGGGGCGCAACGGGGCCGGGAAGTCGACGCTGATCAAGCTGCTGTGCCGGCTGTACGACCCGACGGGCGGGCGGATCCTGCTCGACGGCGTGGACATCCGGGAGTTCGACCCCGACGAGCTGCGGACGCGGATCAGCGCGATGTTCCAGGACTACGTGACCTACCAGGGCACGGCGGCGGAGAACATCGGACTGGGCGAACTGTCCGCTTTGGACGATCGGACGCGCGTGGCCGTCGCCGCGGACCGCGCCGGGGTGGCGGAGCGGATCGAACGCCTGCCGAAGGGGTACGACAGCCCGCTGGGCCGGTGGTTCGACCAGGGCGTGAGCCTGTCCGGCGGCGAGTGGCAGAAGGTCGCGCTGGCGCGGGCGTTCCTGCGGGACGCCCCGATCCTGATCCTCGACGAGCCGACGTCGGCGCTGGACGCCCAGGCCGAGCACGACCTGTTCGCGCGCCTGCGGGCGCTCGCCGCGGGGCGCACGACGCTGTACATCTCGCACCGGTTCTCGACGGTCCGGCAGGCGGAGAAGATCGTCCTGCTCGACCACGGGAAGCTCGCGGAACAGGGCACGCACGAGGAACTGATGCGCCTCGGCGGGGACTACGCGGACCTGTTCACGCTGCAGGCGGCGGCGTATCTGGCGGACGCGGTCGAGTAGCCTCGCGGCCATGGAGGTGCGCGTCGGCTGCGCGATGTGGACCCATCCGGCGTGGCCCGGGCGAGGGCTCCGCGCGTACGCCGACCACTGCAACGCGGTGGAGGGCAACACGACGTTCTACGCGACGCCGTCCGCGAGCACCGTGGCGTCCTGGGCCGGGCAGACGCCGCCGGACTTCCGTTTCCTGTTGAAACTGCCGAAACAGGTCACGCACGAACGGCGGCTGCACGACGTCGCGGTGCCGGTCCGGACGTTCCTGGACGCGGTCGAGCCGCTCGGGGAGCGGGTGCACGCGCTGTGGGTGCAGCTGCCGGCGTCGTTCGGCCCGACGGAACTCAACGCGCTGGGCGCGTTCCTGCGGCGGATGCCGCGCAGCCCGGGGACGGCCGTCGAGGTCCGCCACCCCGCGTTCTTCGAGGACCCGCGCTGGGCGGCGCGGCTGGCGGAGGTGCTCGGTTCGGTCGGCGCCGAGCAGGTGCTGTTCGACACGAGCGTGTTGTTCGCCGCGCCGCCGACCAGCGCTATGGAAGAGGAGGCGTGGCAGCGGAAACCACGGCTGCCGCGCCGGTCGCACGCGCTCACCGCGAACCCCGTCGTGCGCTACATCGGCCGCGACGACGACGCGGAGACCGTGGCGGGCTGGGGGTACTGGGTGGACACGGTCGTCGGCTGGTTGCGGGAGGGCCGCTCCCCGACGGTTTTCGTGCACACGCCCGACAACGCGCACGCGCTGACGCTGGCCCGCCGCTTCCACGAAGAGGTGCGGGCCCGCGTCCCGGAGGTCGAACCACTGCCGGAGCCGCAGCCCACGGAACCGCCGACGCTGTTTTGACCGGTGAGGGCCAAGATTCACCCGGTGGCGCTAACGTTAGGCCAAAGACTGAACCTAGGAGCCCGGATGAGTTGGCAGGACGAGCTGCGCCGTCTGGACGCGGACCTGGCCGCGGGCAAGATCAGCCTGCGGGAGCACCGCAAGCAGCGCGAGGAGCTGCTCGCGGCCGCGTCCGGCGGGTTCGCGCCGTCGCCCGTCGCGTCGCCGCGCGCGCAGGAGCCGCCCCCGGCGTGGCCGACCGCCGAACCGCAGCCCGAACCGCCCGCTCCCGCCGCGCCGCCGCAGCCGGGCCGCTCGGCCGCACTGCTCGCCTCCACGGTGCCCACGAGCGCCCCCAGCCCGGCCGACTCCAGGCCGACGGACTCCATGCCGTACCCGAGGATCCACGAGGCCCCGACGGTCGTCACGCCCGCGATCCCGCACGGCACGCTGCCCGGCCTCGTGCCGCCGCACCAGCCGGGCAGGCAGGTCCCGCCGCTGCCCACCCGCCCGGAACGCACGACCGGCCGCAAGCCGACGTGGCTGTTCCTGGCGCTGGGAGTCCTACTGGTAGCGGCGATGATCGCAGGCGCGACCTGGTTCCTCGGCGAACGGAACACCAGCACGACGACGCAGACCTCGGCGCCTACCGCGGTCCCCGCGGCATCGCTGGAGGACCGGCTACCCGCCTTGCCGGGCACTCCGAACGCCGCCAACGGCGCGATGTCGATCGCCCGTGGGCAGGAGCTCGGCATCTATTCGCCGCAGAGCGCCCAGGTGTTCACGGAGAACGGGGCGAACGAAGTGGTCCTCCGGGGCGCAGCGCAGGAGCCCACCTACTACCTCCTGCTCGTGATCCCGGCGCGCGACGGCGGCGGCGCGAACGCGATCGCGGACTACCTGCTGCAGAACGCCGTGTCGGCCGGGTTCACGCGGGTGGCGGGAGACGTGCGCGCGACCACCGGTTCGAACGGCACCGACCGTGCGGCGGGAACGTGGTACGTGTCGGGCAGTACTGTCGTCGCGATCTGGCTCTGGCAGGCACCGGCCGCGGACCAGTCGCTGCTGGCGACGCGGATGGACCAGACTGTCGAGGCGATGCGACGGGCGCTGCCGCCGAGCTGAGCCGGCAAGGTCACGACTTGACCCTCGCCCGTACTGGAAAAGGCGTCCAGTGCACAATGTACGCCGAGTGGGGTTCGGGCGTTCGACGCAGGGAAGGGGACCAGCGTTTGACCTGGCAGGAGGACCTCCGCCGGCTGGACGAAGAGTTGGCCGCGGGTCAGATTTCAGCCGACGACTACCGGGTCCGGCGGGACCGCGTGCTGTCGTCGGCGGTCAACAGCGCCGGGCCAGAGCAGGCGGCCGACGACGGGACCCAGATCGTGCCGCCGTTCGGTGGCGCGGCACCGGCACCCCCGCCGGGGCCGCCGCCCGCCGTCGAGCCGCCACCGGCCGGCGGTGAGAACGTCGACGCCACGCAGGCCATCAAGACGAACTGGCAGCAGCCGCACCAACAGCAGCCCTCGGGCAGCGACGCCGAAAGCACGCAGATCGTCCCGCCGGTCGCGCCTCCACACCCGCAGACCCCGCCACCCGGCGTCCCGCAGTACCGGCCGCAAGGCCCCACTTCCGGTGGTTTCCCCGCTCAGCAGCCCCCTGCCCAGCCGGATTGGAACGCCCCCGGTTTCGACGCGCAGCCCCCGTGGGGCGGTTCGGAGTTCCCTCCCCTGGCTTCGCAGGGCAATCGCGAATGGACCACCCAGGGCGCGGAAGGCTTCGACACCGGTTCCCCTTCTTCCTCGCGGAAGAAGCTGATCGGCATCATCGCGGCTGTCGTGGTCGTCGTGGGGCTCGGTGTGGGTGCCTACTTCGTCTTCTCGGGCTCGGACAGCTCCGGCGGCGGCACGCAGGCGCAGACCACCGCTCCCGCGACCAGCCCCGCCCCGCCCGATGACCTGGCCATCGCAGCGCTGCCGGGCACACCGCGCCCCGTCGGCGACATCGCCACGTTCCAGGACGTCGTCAACCGCGGTGTCCTGACCGACAAGGAGAACCAGGTCTACCAGCAGGCGGACGCGGGCAAGGTGCGGATCAGCGCGGCAACGCTCCCGTCCGGGGTGAACGCGCTGGTGCTCACGGTGGAGACCGCGTCCGCGCAGGGCGCTGCCACCGCGAGGGACGACCTGGTCTCGCTGCAGTCCACGTTCGGCATGCAGTCCTACACGGGCACGCTGCCGGGAGGCGTCGCGGCCGACCAGATCGCCAAGTCCGACAACAACCCGGCTGCCATCCGCGCGCACTACGCGCACGGCAACACGGTGGTCAGGGTCGAGGTCTCCGGCGCCGACCTCAGCTCACTGAACAAGGTCTTCGACGAGATACTCGCGACGCAGCTGCAGACCCTTCCGGCCGATGCCTGACCGGACGGTCGCGTGCACGGTCGTCTCCGGCGGCCGGCTACCGACCGCCCGGGTGCTCGCCCGGTCCTACCTGGACCGGCATCCGGGGCACGGGTTCGTCACTTTCGTGCTCGACGAGGCGAGCCCCGCGGACGACCACGAGGACTGGCTCGTCGCCGGTTACGACTGGCTCGACGCGGGGCAGGACGAGTACCTGCGGCTGGCCACGTTCCTCTCCGAGGAGGAACTCACCGCCGCGGTAGTGCCGCTGGTGCTGCGGCAGCTGCTTTCCGAGGCCGAGGTGGCGGTCCACCTCGCACCCGAAACGGATGTGCTCGCCCCGTTCGCCGATATCACGAACGCGGCTGCCGCCCAGGGGATCGTGCTGGTCCCCCGGCTGCTCGCCCCGCTGCCCGCGGACGGGAACCAGCCCGCGGTGGAACGGGAACTGTTCGACCCGGGATTCGTCGCCGTCGGTCGTTCGGCGACGGCGTTCCTCGACTTCTGGGCCGACCGGGCCCGTCGCGAACCGGGCACGCACCAGCGCTGGCTGGACCTCGTGCCCGCCCTCTTCCCGCACACGGTCGCGCGTGACGCGGGACTGGGTGTCGCGCACTGGAACCTGCACGAAGACCGGTCGGGTGCACCGGTCAAGTTCCTGCACCTCAGCGGCTACGACCCCGAAACACCCTGGTTGCTCACGGAAGGGCTGGACGGGCGCGGCCGGGTGCGGTTGTCCGCCGACGGCGCGAAGCTGTTGCGCCACGAGCCAGAACCGCTCACCCTGCGACAGGCCTGCGAAGACTACGGCCGACGACTCCTCGCCGCGGGGTACCGGAAGGACGCCCGTTACCGGTTCGACCGCCTGCCCGACGGGTCTCCGCTGACCGGGCAGATGCGGCAGCTGGCGCACCAGGCCTGGCTCGCCGCGCACCAGCCGCGGCGCACCCCCTCGGACCTGCCCGCCGTGGAGCCGCCACCGCCGGCGTTCGGGCCGGACGGAGGTGCCGGTTTTCAGCGGTGGTTGTCCTCGCCCGCGTTCCCGGCGGAACGGAAAGCGGGGCTCAACCGACTGGTGAAGCAGGTGTGGAAGAGCAGGGTCGACCTGCAGGCCGTGTTCCCCCGGCCAGAGGGTGCCAGCGCCGAGGCCTTCCGGAACTGGTGCCGCATACACGGTGCCGACGAAGGACTGGTGCCGGACTGGGCGCTGCCCGTGGAACCGGATCCCGTGCCCGTCGACGCGCCCGCCGACGAGTTCGGCGTCAACGTGGCCGGCTACCTCACCGGTGAGCTGGGCCTCGGCGAGATGGGGCGCATCGTGCACCGGACGGTCGTCGCCGCGGGAGTGCCGGTGGTCGCGGTCGTCGAGGAGGACTCCCTCGCCCTGGCCTGCCGCACCGGCCTCGCCGCCCCCGAAACGGTGGGGCGGCCGAGGTTCCCGGTGAGCGTCCTCGCCGTCAACGCCGACTACGCCGCGCTGCTCCTCGAGTCCCACCCGGAGGTGGGGCACGAGCGGTACCGGATCGGGCTGTGGGCTTGGGAACTCGAGGAGTTCCCCGAACAACTGCACGGCGGTTTCGCGCTCGTCGACGAGGTGTGGACGATCAGCGAGTTCTGCCGTCGCGCGATCGCTCCGCACTCGCCGGTCCCGGTCAAGGTCCTCCCGGTTCCCGTCGAAGACCCGGGTGAGCCGAGGCGTCAGCGCACGGCGGGCGAACCGGTGCGGTTCCTCTTCGTCTTCGACTACAACAGCACCGGCGGCCGGAAGAACCCGTGGGGAGTGGTCGAAGCGTTCCGGCGGGCCTTCCCCGACCGGCCGGACGTGCACCTCACGATCAAGACCACCAACGCCCGGCTGCACCCCGTCGCCGACGAGCGGCTGCGCCACCTCGTCGGCGACGACCCGCGCATCGAGCTGATCGACCGCTACCTGACCTCCGGGGAATTCGACGCGCTCTACGCACGCAGCGACTGCTACGTCTCCCTGCACCGGAGTGAGGGATTCGGCCTGACCGTGGCGGAGGCGATGGTGCGTGGTCTCGCCGTGATCGCGACGGACTACTCGAGCACCACCGAGTTCCTAGACGCCGAGACCGGTTGGCCCGTGCCCCACGGGATGACCGAAGTGGGCCCGGGATGGGTGCCCTACCCGGAGGACGGTCGTTGGGCCGACCCCGACCTCGACGAGGCAGCAGCGGCGATGCGCCAGGTGGCCGACGACCCGGCCGAGGCGTACCGGCGCGGTAAGGCCGCGCGCGAGCGCATCCTGCGGACACGCTCAACGGCGGTCGCCGCGGACTGGGTGCGTGAGCAGCTCACGGCCGCCCACGCCACCTGGCGGACGCGCACTTCGGCCCCGACCGCGGACACTCCGACGCCCGGCATCCTGCACAGGGGCAAGCGGAAACTGCTGTCGCTCGTGCCCGGGCGGTCGCGATGACGACCCACGACGACCGGCAGTCACCGTTGCCGGTGCACGAGGCCTGGCTGCCCCGCGAGCACCCGCTCTACCGGCCACGGCACGGGCGCAAGCAGGTGATCGCCCTCGTGTGTGCGGGTCTGTTCTTCCTCAGTCCGCTGCTCACCTTCGCGGCGGGAGCGCGGGTGACGGAATTCGAGAACCGCGCACTCACCGCCTTTCCCTCACTCGCCCAGGGCTGGGGGTTCTTCACCCAGCTCAACCCGTGGGCCACCGATCACCTCGTGTTCCGCGAGGACGCCATCCACGCCGCGGACGGCATCAGCCGTTCGGTGTTCGGTGAGCCCCCGCCCCAGGACACGACGGGGAGCGCGGACACGATCCCGCTCGACCCCTCGCACCAGGCACCGCCGCCCGCCGAGTTCCCCCGCGTACTCGAAGGCAACGACGGCTGGATGTACCTGGGTGACGAGATTTCCAGCCACTGCGAGCCGGTCCAGCCACTGGACACGACCTTCGCCCAGCTCGACCGGTTGCGCGCTGGGATCGAGGCGACCGGCCGGAAGTTCGTCGTGGTCGTCGCACCGGACAAGGCCACGGTGGTTCCGGACCACCTGCCGGACGACTACGCGGGCAAGGACTGCCACCAGGCCGGGATCCAGGACTTCTGGCGCCGCATCGACCAGGTCGACTACACGGTGGACCTGCGCGCGGGGCTGCGGGACTGGGGCGCACAACTGGGCAAGCCCGTGTACGGCCCGCTCGATGCGCACTGGTCCGACGAAGGCGGCGTCCTCATGGCGCGCGCGCTGGCGGAGAAGCTGCGGCACGGGATCAGCACCACGTGGCGCGTCGAGCCTGGTCAGCCGTGGACGCAGCCCGCCGACCTGCCCCCGCTGATCGGGAAGTCGGGCGAGACCACCGGGCGGAGCTACCAGGTGCTGCCCGACGGGGAGCGGAACCAGGTCCACCCGACCTCCACCGACTTCAGCACCCCGCTGCACCTGAACACGACGTCCGGGCCCGGCACCTACGGACTCGGCGTCGGCCTGCTGTCCGACTCGTTCACCATCCGTGCCCTGCCGTACCTGGCCGCCGCCTTCGGTGATCTCACCGTGCTGCACCACAACGCGGTGGAAGCCGATCAGGGCAGGCTCGCCGGACAGGTGCTCAAGCAGAAGAGCGTGGTCGTGCTCGAGGTCGCCGAGCGCTCTCTGGCACGGGGAACCGTTCCGGTGCTGTCCCCGGCGGTGGTCGACAACATCCTGAAGGGGCTCGCCCCGTGAGCCCCCGTCCTGCCGTGATCCCTGCCGAAGTGATGGAAGAGACGTGACTGACATTCGCATGGCGGAAGCTCTGGACCGCCTCACCCGGCACTACGAACTGCACCTGCCGCCCCGCCGCACCGACCTGCTCGGCAGGCTGGTGTTGCGTTTCCTGTGGCGGCGGCAGCTCAAGTGGCAGGTCGAAACCAACCTCGCCATCCGCGACGCGCTGAGGGTGCTCGACGAGGAGCGCCGCGCCCAGCGGTCCGAACTCGAGGGCCTCGCCGACCGGAGCGGGCTCGTCGGCATCGAGCAGTTGACCCACGAGGTGGCCCAGCTGCGCCAGAGCGACCAGAACCTCACCGCGGGGTTCAACCAGCGCCTCTACTCCGCGGTCGGGCGCCTGCAGTCCGAACTCAGCGATCTGCGGCTGCGCCTCACCGAGTCGGCCGAGCACACCGACAGCGCGGTCGGGCGGCTGAAGGCGCTGGAGGAACAGGTCGAAGCGCTGGGCGCGACCGCGCGTGAACTCCGGCTGCGGAGCACCCGTCTCGACCTCCTGCTCGGGGAGCACCCCTCGGCGCGGCCGGACGAGTCGGAAGGGGCCGCTCCCCAACGGGATTCGTTCCTGGAACTCGCCGTGGCGGAGCTGCTGGACGGCCCCGCCGAGCACGTCCGCACCGCACGTCAGGCGTACCTGCCGCTGATCACGGAGGCTCGCGAGGCCGGCGCGACCGGTCCCGTGCTGGACATGGCACCGGTTCGGGGCGAATGGCTGGAACTGCTCCGCAACGCCGGAGTGCCTTACGAAGCGATGTCGACGAACGGCCTGGTGCGGCGGCACTGCGGGGAGCTCGGTCTCGCGGTGGGCGAAGGCGACCCGCTGCACCGGCTGGCCGCCGCCCCGCCCCGGTCCCTCGGGGCGATCACCGCGTTCCGCTACGCGGAGCGGCTGGACCCCGACTCGCTCGCGCGGTTCGTCAACCTGGCAGCGACGGCGCTGCAGCCGGGCGGTGTACTGATCGTCGAGACGCCCACGACGGGTGCCGCGGCGCCGGACTTCCACCTGGACCCGTTCGCGCGACGCCCGGTGCACCCGGTGTTCCTGCGGTTCCTCGCCGACTCGGCCGGCTTCGCCCGCACCGAGACGAGGTACCCGCAGCCCGGCCCGCTCGCCGGCTGGCCTGCCGAGGCGGCGCTCACGGCGGACCGCACGACCGACCGCTACTGCCTGTTCGCCACGCGGTGAGGGGGTCGAACGTGCGACACCGCGTGTGGACCCCGTTGCCGCCCGAGCGCAGCGGTATTTCGGACTACAGCTACGAGCTGCTCGGCGAGCTGGCCAAGCTGGTCGACGTCGACGCCGTGAGCAGACAACCCGGCGAGGTGCAGGCGCCCGCGGGCGTCCCCGTCGTCGGCCCGGCAGCGGCCGACGGCGATGACGTGCTGCACACCTACCACATGGGCAACCACGTCGGCGTGCACTCGTGGATCTACCGGCAGGCGCTCGCCGAACCCGGCGTGGTCGTGCTGCACGACACGTCGTTGCTGGACTTCGTCCTCGGTCACGTGGGCGGCCTCGACAAGCCTGAATTCGCCGAGGAGGTCCGGTTCGCGCACGGCCCGATCTGGGGTGACCGCGACGATCCCGTGCTGCTGCACGGCTGGCCCGCCATCGAGGTGGACGGCGTGAAGGTGCTCGACGCCCAGACGCTCACGCTCGAACGGCGGCTGCTCTCGGCGAGTCGCGGTGTCCTCGTGCACGACCCGTTCACGGCGGGACTGCTGCGTGCCCGGTACCCGCACCTCCCGGTCCACACGGTGCCGTCCGGAGCTCCCCTTCGTGACGATTCCGGACGCGCCGCGACCCGGGCCCGGCTCGGCTGGCGGGACGACCACGTGGTGTTCGGCATCTTCGGTGGCTTCAACCCGATCAAGCGGACCATGGTGGCGGTACTGGCGTTCGCCGAGCTGCGGCAGCGGTGGCCGCAGGCCCGGCTGCTGATCGCCGGGCACGCGGACTTCCCCGCCGAGGTCCAGGGCGTGCGGCAGGCCATCGGCCAGCTCGGGGTCGCGGACTCCGTGCACCTCGCGCTCTCCCCGGCCAAGGAGGAGTTCGAAGAACTGATCTCCGCCACCGATGCCGTGATCAACCTGCGGTGGCCGACCGCGGGTGAGACGAGCGCCGTGATGATGCGTGCGTTCGGTGCGGGCCGGGTGGTCGTGACGAGCGAACTGCCCCAGCACCGGCACCTCGATCCGGAGTTCTGCCTGCAGGTGCCGACGGACCCGGAACAGGAGTCGGCGCGGCTCTACGCCCACATGGAACGGGTGGCCACGTACACCGACGAGGTGCGCGAGGCCGGCGCGCGTGCGCGGGAGTGGGTCCGCGACAACGCCTCGTGGCCGGTGGTGGCCGCCGCCTACCGGGACGCGCTCGACGCGATCCAGCTCGCACCTCGGGGAAGCCGTCCCGAGCCGGCCAGGGGCGTGAACGTGTTCGCCGACGCCAGGGCGACGACCGGACTCGCGGAGTCCGCGCGGCGGCACGCACTCGCGTTGCTCGGCGCCGGTGCCGACATGACCTTCACCGAGTTCAACACCCGTGCGCCGAACCGTTCGCTGCCGGTGCCCCGCGAGCTCGCCGACCTCCGGCGCGGCAAGGACTACCCGGTCGACCTCTGGTTCATCAACGTCAACGAGTTCCAGCTCATCCCCGAGCACGCCCTCGACCGGTACACCATCGCGGTGTGGGCGTGGGAGCTCCCCGAGGCCCCTGACTACGCGCTGCGGCAGCTGCCGAGGATGGACGAGTTGTGGGTGCTGTCGTCGTTCGTCGCCGACGCGTTCCGCACCGCGACCGACCTGCCGATCACGGTGATCCCCAGCGTCATCCCGCACCGCCCGGGGATCGAAGGCGACCGTGCCCGCTTCGGCCTCCCCGAAGACGCCTTCGTCGCCCTCTTCACCTTCAGCGCGTCCTCGAGCGATGCCCGCAAGAACCCGTGGGCGGTCATCGAGGCGTTCCGCCAGGCGTTCTCCCCCGCCGAGCGGGGCACGGACGCCCACCTGGTGATCAAGGTCGTCGACCTGCACCGCTTCCCGGACCTCGCGCTGCACCTCACCCAGGAGGTGGCGAGCGTCAACGGGACGCTCATCGCCGGTGACCTCACCCGCGACGACATGGACCGCCTGCTCGCCACGTGCGACACCTACGTCTCGCTGCACCGCTCCGAAGGGTTCGGGATGGGCATGGCGGAAGCGATGGCCATGGGCAAGCCCGTGATCGCCACCGGCTACGGCGGCAACGTCGACTTCATGCCGCCCGGCGCGGCCGCACTGGTCGGCTACGAGATGCGGAAGATCCACGAGCGCGACCACCGCTTCGGGGCGGAGTTCGGCGACTGGTACCGCGTCGGACAGCTGTGGGCGGAGCCGGATGTCGGTCAGGCCGCCCGCTGGTTGCGGCGGCTCGCGGACGACCCGGAGCTGCGCCGGTTGCTGGGCAAGCGCGGGGCCGAGGCCATCGAGGCGACGTGCAGCCCCGCGGCTGTCGGCGCCGCGATGCTGCGCCGGCTCGCCGAGATCAACCCGTAGCAGCCGTAGGGGACGCCACCCCTACACGTAGGCCGACAGGCTGACGTGGGGGGTGGCGAACTCGATCCGGCCGGGTTCGGTGCAGAGGTCGAAGTGCCGCACGTTCTCCACCCGGGAGAACCCGGCGGCCAGCAGCATCCGCTCCAGCGCGAACGCGCTGAACTCCCAGTAGTACCAGTAGTCGGCCTCGGTGGCCCGGTCGCCGCGGAAGTAGCACACCGGCTGCCGCGTGGTCGCGCTGTCGGGAGTGGCGGCTGACGACAGGATCAGCCTGTCCTTCGTGACGCTGCGCAGCGCGCGGAGCGCGCCGACGGGATCCGGGAGGTGCAGCAGCAGCGAACCGCACACGACGAGGTCGAACTGACCGAAGGTCGAGTCGAGGTCGTACAGGTTCTTCTGCACGTAGCGGATGCCGAGGTGGAAGGTCCGGATGAGCTGGGCCAGCAGGCAGTCGTCGCCCCAGATGTCGATCGCGGTGACCGTGGCACCACGCCGCTCGGTCTCGATCGCGAAGAAGCCGGAAGCCGTGCCGGCGTCGAGCACGGTCTTCCCGGCGAGGTCCTCCGGCAGGTCGTAGTACGGCAGGTACTTCGGCATGTCGTAGTCGCCCTCGATCACGAGGCCGTCGCCGAAGTCGAGGCGGTGGTAGGTACCGCCCTGCGCGTTGGCCTGCCCGACGAGCCACTTGGCCGCGTCGATGTCGACGGACTCAGGGCTCGGACTCGCGATCGTCATGCTGGATCCTGCTTCTCCCGTGGGGTGACCTCGGCGGGTGGGGGAACGTTCCGCGATGCCGTCAGCTCCGCCACCCTGCTCTCGAGTGCCGCAGCGTACCGCGCGGCTTTCGTGGCACGGTGACGTTCCGCCGCCACGGCCTCTTCGAGGGTTTTGATGTACTCGACGTCCTGGGCCCTGGCTTGTTGCGCCTCGCGCAACCGCTCCTCGAGCCGCCGCACGTAGCCGACCTCGGCGGCACGCACGGAGGGCTGTCTCGCCAGTTCCTCGCGCAGCCGCACCACGGCGTACGGCTCGAACTCGTCGAACACGTTGGCAGGGGCCGACAACGCTTCGACGGCGTCGGCGTCGTCCGCCTGGGCGTAGAAGCGGTTGAGGCCGTCGAACAGCACGCAGCGGTAGCCGGAGTCGAGGAGCACCGGCTCCCAACCGCCGTACGTCGGCGTCGGCACACCGGGCGCGGTCGCCTCGACGACGAGCACCCGCGGGCGGTGGCGGTCCCAGGCGGCGCCCTCGATCACGTCCTGCTCCGCGCCCTCGACGTCGATCTTGAGGAAGTCGACGGCACCGGGGTGCTCGTCGAGGACCTCCGCGAGCGTGACCACCTCGACCTCGAGGTCTTCGACCTGCCAGTGCTGGTCCTCCCGGTACTGACCGGCGAGCTCACCGTCCAGTGTGGACCTTCCGAGCCCGTCGTTCACGACGTGCAGGGTCGCTTTCCCCGGCTCGGCGCCGACCGCCACCTGGAGCGTGGTGTCCTCGGGTCGCGCGGCGCGCAGCTGGTCGGCCTTGACGGGCAGGGGCTCGATGTTGATCCCGCGCCAGCCGATGTCGTAGAAGTGCTTGGTCACCGAGTCCTCGACGGGATCACAGGCACCGATGTCCACGTACCGGCCGGTGCTCTGCCCGGCGAACACCCGGGCGAGCACCACGTCCTCCCAGTTCTGCGCGTAGGAGATCACGGCAGTTCGAGCCCGGCCTTGCGCGCCTCGTACCGCAGGTCGTGGTCGACCATCATCGCCACGAGCGAGTCGAAGTCGACCTCCGGTTTCCAGCCGAGCTCGGTGCGCGCCTTGGTCGCGTCGCCGACGAGGAGGTCCACCTCCGCGGGGCGGAAGAAGCGGGGATCCTGCTGGACGAAGCGCTCCCAGTCGTCGAGGCCGACGTGGCGGAACGCGGCGTCGACGAATTCGCGCACGCTGTGGGTGTGCCCCGTCGCCACCACGTAGTCCGACGGCTGGTCCTGCTGCAGCATGAGCCACATCGCCTGCACGTAGTCCCCGGCGAAACCCCAGTCCCGGCGTGGTTCCAGGTCGCCGAGCACGAGCGTCTCCTGCAGGCCGAGCTTGATCCGCGCGACCGCGTTGGTCACCTTCCTGGTCACGAACTCGATGCCGCGGCGTGGGCTCTCGTGGTTGAACAGGATGCCGGAGCAGGCGAACAGGCCGTAGCTGTCGCGGTAGTTGACCGTGATGTCGTGGCCGAAGACCTTGGCGACCCCGTACGGCGAACGCGGGTAGAAGGGGGTCTGCTCGGTCTGCGGCGACTCACGGACCTTGCCGAACATCTCGGAGCTGGACGCCTGGTAGAAGCGGATCGGGTTGCCGGAGCTGCCGCCGACCATGCGGACCGCCTCCAGCAACCGGAGCACGCCGAGCCCGGTGACGTTCGCCGTCAGCTCGGCCTGCTTGAAGCTGAGCGCCACGAAGGAGATCGCCCCGAGGTTGTAGACCTCGTCGGGCTGGACCTGCTCGAGAGCCGCGACGAGGCTCGACAGGTCCTGCAGATCACCGGACACCAGTTCGACGAACGGGAGCTCGGCCTGGATGAGCTCGATCCTGGGGTTGTTCTGCCCCTTGACCAGGCCGAACACCTCGTAGCCCTTGCTGTTGAGCAGTTCCGCGAGGTACTGCCCGTCCTGACCGGTGATACCGGTGATCAATGCACGCCGCATTCGCAACAGGATAGCGGGGTACCCCCAGCCGGGTGACGGACTCTGCCCAGTTCACCGCCCTGGGGTGACCAGGCCGGACTCGTAGGCCAGTACCACCAGCTGCGCGCGGTCGCGGGCGCCGACCTTCGTCATGATGCGGCTGACGTGCGTGCGGGCCGTGGCGGTGGAGATCACCAGGTGGGCCGCGATCTCGTCGTTGGACAGGCCGCTCGCCACCAGTGCCAGCACCTCGCGTTCGCGGTCGGTGATCTGGCGGACGGCGTCGCGGTCGACGTGGCGGTTTTCGGGTCTCGTGACGAACTCGGCGATCAGCCTGCGGGTCACCGTGGGGGCCAGCAGCGACTCCCCCGCGGCCACCACGCGCAGGGCCCGCAGCAGCTCGACCGGTTCGGTGTCCTTGAGCAGGAAGCCGCTCGCGCCCGCGCGCAACGCCTCGTAGACGTACTCGTCGACGTCGAACGTGGTCAGCACCAGCACCTTCACCGCCGCCAGCTCCTCGTCCGCGGTGATGCGGCGCGTCGCCTCCAGGCCGTCCACCCCGGGCATCCGGACGTCCATCACCACGACGTCCGGGCGGTGCGCGCGCGTCAGCTCCACCGCCTCGCCGCCGTCGCTCGCTTCGCCGCACACCTCGAAGCCGTCCTCGGTCTCCAGCAGCACCCGGAAACCGGCGCGCACCAGTGCCTGGTCGTCGGCGAGCACCACGCGGATCGTCATGAGACCTCCTCGGCGGGCAGCTCCGCCCGCACCTCGAACCCACCTTCGACCGGTCCCGCGGTGACTCGGCCACCGAGCGCCGCGGCCCGTTCCGCCATGCCCCGCAGTCCGTTGCCCGCCACCGCTTCCTGCGGTGCACGGCCGTCGTCCCGCACCGCCAGCGCGAACCTGCCGTCACTGCGTCCGAAGTGGATGTCCACTCTGGACGGATCGGTCGCGTGCCGCACCACGTTCGTCAGGGACTCCTGCAGTATCCGGTACGCCGTGCCGTCGACGGGGGCGGGCAGCTCCCCCGGGGAGCCGTGCACCTCGACCCGCAGACCGGTCGCCCTGGCGCGGTCGAGCAGGTCGTCCAGCTGCCGCAGGCTCGGCGCCGGCGCGAGCCCCTGCCCCGACCGCAGCACCGCGACCGTCGCCCGCAGGTCCGCGAGCGCCGCCGCGCTCGCCTCCTTGATCGCCAGCAGTGCGGCGACCGCCTGCTCCGGCCGCCGGTCCGCGACGTGCGCCGCGACCCCGGCCTGCACGTTGATCATCGCCAGGCTGTGCGCCACGACGTCGTGCACCTCGCGCGCGATGAGCAGCCGTTCCCGTTCGGCCATCCGGGACTGGTGCTCCGCCGCGCGCTCCCGCGCCGCGTGGACGGCGGCCGCCCGGTTGCGCACCGCCGTGCCGATGCCCAGCACCGCCGCGAGCCAGACGACGAGCAGCCCCACCGGGGTGTTCGCCGCGAGCCTGCCGCCGGTGCCGAAGTACACGGCGAGCGCGGCCAGCAGCGCGGCGCCGCCGGTGATCCCGGCGACGAGCGGACCCCGGCGCCGGGTCAGGATGAACAACGCGATCGTCGGCAGCAGCAGCGCCGGGCCGTCCGGGTACGGCATGCGGTAGTAGGCCACCACCACCGACCCCGTCACGAGGAACACCGGCAGCGGGAACCGGCGCACCAGCAGCAGCGGCAGCGCCGCACCGATCAGCCACAGGTACCCGGGCAGCTCCAGCGGCTCCGAACCGGGCCGCATGCGCCCGGCCGCCGTCGTCGCGCCGAGCACGAACACCATCGGCACGAACGTCAGCAGCAGGTCACGCGCATACCCGCTCACTCGCCACACGCACAGAAAACTACGGCACCCGCGGCCGTCCGCGCGTCCGTCGAAAAGCGGCTTCCCCGGCTACGCGTTGTGCAGGCGCAGCTTGCGCTCGGTCTCGTCGTCGGCGGGCACGAACGTGGTCAGCCGCGTCTCCGAGCGGCGGCCGAACCACATGTGGGTCGAGTCGAAGCTGAGCAGCCCCGCCTCGGGGTGGCGCACCCGCTTGGTCAGGTTGCGCATCGGCTGGACGTCGTGCCGGTGCCACAGCGCCGCGAACTCCGGCGACTCGCGGTTCAGCCGTTTGACCAGCTGCTTCCAGGCCGGCTCGTCGACGTGCTCCGCCATCGAGGCCCGCAGCTGCGCGACCGAGCGGGCCTCGTTCGTCTTCCAGTCGACCATCCGCGCCTGCCAGGCGGGGTTGGTGAAGCACTGCAGGATCGAGTTGCGCTCGTCGAAGGGCACGGCACTCACGTCGAAGAGCCAGTCGTACACGCGGTTGAAGGCGAGGATGTCGGTGCGCGCGTTGTACACCGCCGCCGGGTAGGGCTCCAGCTTCTCGAGCATCGCGCGGACCGCCGGGGTCACCGCGGCGCACTCCCGCTCGTCCACCGGCTCCGGCAGCCCGGCGAGGGTGAACAGGTGCGAGCGCTCGTGCGGGTCGAGCCGCAGCGTCTTCGCGACGGCACGCAGCACCTGCTCGGAGGCGTTGATGTCGCGCCCCTGTTCCAGCCACGTGTACCAGGTCACCCCGACGCCGGCGAGGTGCGCGACCTCCTCCCGCCGCAGCCCCGGCGTGCGCCGCCTGCCGCCCACCGGCAGACCGACCTGCTCCGGGGTGATGCGCTCGCGGCGGCTGCGCAGGAAGGCCGCCAGCTCACGACGGCGGATCTCGTCGGCGGACAGGCGCACAGCGGTGGTCATGCTGCCACTGTCACACAGCCCGCAGCCGGTTACCAGGTGGTGCGGATACCTGGATAACCACGCTCTGGTACCACGATCCGCGGCGGCCGACCGTGGGTTCCATGACGACTGTTCTGCCACTCGCGGCGCCCGGGACCCGGACGCTGTCGCGAGCCGGGCTGGCGACCGTGCTGCTCGGCGCGGCGCTGGCCCCCATCGACCTGTTCATCGTCAACGTCGCACTGCCCACCATCGACGCCGACCTGCACGCCTCCACCGCGACACTGGAGTGGATCGTCGCCGGGTACGGCATCGCGTTCGCGCTGCTGCTCGTCGTCGGCGGCCGCCTCGGGGACGCCTTCGGCCGCCGCAGGATGTTCATCGGCGGGCTCTCCGCGTTCACCCTGCTGTCACTGGTCTGCGGGATCGCCCCGGACGCCACCACACTGGTGCTCGCCAGGGCGGCGCAGGGCGCGGCCGCGGCGATGCTGGTGCCGCAGGTGCTGTCGATCATCCAGGCCACCACCACCGGCGAGCACCGGGCCCGCACGCTCGGCTACTACGGCGCGATCGGTGGCATCGCGATGGTCGTGGGACAGCTGCTCGGCGGCGTCCTCGTCTCGGCGGACCTCGGCGGCTCGGGCTGGCGGCCGATCTTCCTGGTGAACGTGCCGATCGGCGTGCTCGGCGTCGTGCTGGCGCGCCGCACCCTGCCGGAGACCCGCGCGGAGCACCCGATGCCGGTGGACCGCGCCGGGACCGCGCTCCTCGGCACCGCACTGCTGGCGCTGCTGATCCCGCTCATGGAAGGCCGCGCGCTCGGCTGGCCCGTGTGGTGCTGGGTGCTGCTCGCCCTGTCGCCGGTCGCGGCGGCCGCTTTCGTCGCCGTCGAACGCCGGCTGGAGGCGGCGGGCGGCGTACCGCTGCTGCCGATGTCGCTGCTGCGCACCCCGACCATGCGGCGCGGGCTCGGCATCGCGGCACCGTTCTTCGTCGGCTTCGGCGGTTTCCTGTTCGTCTACGCGCTGACCCTGCAGGACGGTCTGCACCTCGGGCCGCTGGAGTCCGGGCTCGCGCTCACCCCGCTCGCGGTCGCGTTCCTCGGCGCGTCCCTGCTCAGCAGCAGGCTCGTGGCCCGGCTCGGGCACCGGGTGGTCGTGCTCGGCGCGAGCACGCAGCTGCTCGGGCTGCTGACGCTGGTCGCCACGGTGCTGGTGGCCTGGCCGGACGTGAACGCGCTCGCCCTCGTGCCCGGCACCCTGCTGTGCGGCATCGGGCAGGGCCTGACCGCGCCGACGATGTTCCGCGTCATCCTGTCCCGCGTGCCCGCCTCCAGCGCCGGGGTCGGCAGCGGGATGCTCACCACCACGCAGCAGACGTGCCTCGCGCTCGGCGTCGCCCTGCTGGGCACCCTGTTCTCCGCCTTCGACTTCGAACGCGGGCTGGTCACGGTGACGCTGGTGCAGGCACTGCTGGTCGCCGGGATCGCGTTCGCGGCGCGGCGGCTGCCCGATCCGCGCGGCTGAAAAAAGTCCGGTTCGGGGCGTCGGAAAACCCCGGCGCCGGACGACGATGGGGATGTGAGCGAACCGCGGGTGAGACCGGACCCGGCCTTCGCGCTGCTCGACGTGTACGAGGAGGCGCTGCCGGAGGTGTACGGCTACCTGCTGTCCCGCTGCGGGAACCGGGCGGTCGCCGAGGAGCTGACGTCGGAGACGTTCCTCGGCGCCGTGTCCGCCTGCCGCACCCCGGGAGCGCCGCCGGTGAGCACCCGGTGGCTGATCGGGGTGGCCCGGCACAAGCTGGTCGACCACTGGCGGCGCCGGGAGCGGGAGGAACGCGGGCTGCGGCTGGTGCACGAGACCGAGGCCGTCGACCCCTGGGATTCCGAGGTCGACGCTTTGCTGGCCCGGGAGGTGCTCGCCGAGCTCGGCGGGCACCACCGAGCCGCGCCCGCCCGTCGCCCGACCACCACCCCCGATCGAGACACTTCGTGCCACAGTGTTGTCGTGCGGTACCTCGACGGGCTGCCGGTCCCCGAGGTCGCGCGACTGCTCGGGCGCACGGTGCGCGCGACGGAAGCACTGCTGGTGCGGGCGAAAGCCGCGTTCCGCGCCGCCTACCGGGGGAAGGAGGGCCGCCATGACTGACCCGTTCGACGCCCTCCGCGAGCCGGTGCGCCCGGCCGAGCCCGATCCGCGGTTCGCCGCCGAACTACGCGAGAGGTTGCAGCGTGCCGTTCTGAACGGAGGAGACATGACCACGACCGAAGCGCCCGCGGAAGCGCGGCTGCACTCCCTGACCCCGTACCTCGCCGTGTCCGACGCCCGTCGCGCGCTCGACTTCTACGTCGAGGTGTTCGGCGCGACCCGCCGCGCGGAGCCGATCGTCATGCCGGACGGCCGCATCGGGCACGCGGAACTGGCCATCGGCGACTCGGTGCTGATGCTCGCCGAGGAGTTCGAGGACATCGGCCACGTCGCCACGCCCGGTGGCGCGTCCGTCCGCGTCGAAGTGTCCGATGTGGAGGATTGCGTGCGCAGGGCGGTGGACCGGGGCGCGGAGGTGCTGCGCCCGGTCGCCGACACCGGGCACGGGCTGAGCGGCGCGATCCGCGACCCGTTCGGCCAGCGGTGGCTCGTCGCGCAGGCCCCGGTCCGGACGCCGCAGGGCACGCGCCCGCGGCACGGGGAGGCCGGGTACTTCACGTTCCAGGTGCCCGACGACGAGGCGGCGAAGGCGTTCTACGGCGGCGTGCTCGGCTGGCAGTTCGCGCCGGGCCGCGTCGAAGGTGGTTGGAACGTGGAAGGTTCCGGGCTTTTCGGCGGTCTGTGGGGCGGCCCGGGCCGCCAGGTCGGCTGGAAGCTCATGTACGCGGTCGACGACCTGGACGCCGCTCTCGTCCGCGTCCGCGAACTGGGCGGCCAGGCCGGTGAGGTGGAGCGTCAGCCGTACGGGCTGTCCGCGGACTGCGTGGACAACCAGGGCATCGAGTTCTGGCTCTGGCAGCCCTAACCGGCGAGGGCGCGGGCGCGCGGCCTGCCGAGGCCCAGCCACGACAGGCCCGCCGCCAGCACCGAGCGCGGGTCGAGCAGGTTGCGGGTGTCGACGACGGAGTCGCCGTGCATCAGCTCCGCCACGTAGTTCCAGTCGAGCCTGCGGAACTCGTCCCACTCGGTCAGCACGACGAGCGCGTCCGCGCCCTTCGCCGTCTGGTACGGGTCGTCCACCACCCGCATGCCGGGCAGCTCGCCGCCGACCGCGGGGTCGTAGGCGGTCACCTCGGCGCCGTGGGCGGCGAGCATCGCGGTCACAGACAGGGCAGGCGAATCCCGCAGATCGCTGGTGCCCGCCTTGAACGCCAGCCCCAGCACCCCGATCCGCGCGCCGGCGAGCGTGCCGACGGTGCCCGCGATCTTCGCGACGATCCGGTCCCGCTGGGCGATGTTCTCCTGGATCGCCGCGGACAGCAACGAGAAGTCGAACCCCACGGATTCGGCGACCTGCACGAGCGCGTGGGTGTCCTTGGGCAGGCAGGAACCACCCCAGCCGGGGCCGGGCTTGAGGAACGAACGGCCGATGCGGCGGTCGTAGCCCATGCCCTCGGTCACCGACTCGATGTCGGCGCCCAGCCGCTCGCACAGCTCGGCGATCGCGTTGACGTAGGACAGTTTCATGGCGAGGAAGCAGTTCGCCGCGTACTTCACCAGCTCGGCGCTGGCGGCGTCGGTCACGACGCTCGGCGCGGCGAGGTCGGCGTAGAGCCCGGCCACCCACTGCGCGGCGGCCTCGTCGTCCGCGCCCACGACGATCCGGTCCGGGTTGAGGAAGTCGGCGACCGCGGTGCCCTCGCGCAGGAACTCGGGGTTCGCCACGACCGGCACGTCCGGGCGGCCGAGGAGGGCGCGGATGCGCTGCGCGGTGCCGACGGGCACGGTCGACTTGGTGATCACGGCGCAGCCCGGCGGCAGCGAGCCCGCGATCTCGTCGATCACCGCCTCCACCGCACGCAGGTCGGCGCCCCCGCCGGCACCCATCGGCGTCGGCACGCAGAGGAACACGGCCTCGGCGTCGGCGACCGCCTGCCGCGACCCGACGACGAAGGTGAGCCGTCCGGCCGCCAGCCCGCGCGCGACCAGCTCCTCCAGTCCGGGTTCGAGGATGTCCACCCGGCCGGCCGCGAGTCTCGCGACCTTCACGGCGTCCACGTCCACGCAGGTGACCTGGTGGCCGAGGCTCGCCAGGCAAGCTCCCGTGGTGAGGCCTACGTATCCGGTGCCGATGACGACGATCCGAGCTGAGCCCATGCTGCGAAGGTCGCATCCGGAGTTGACGCCCGTGCTAACGCCGGTGGTCGCGGCCGAATACTCCGCGCGACGGTGAGGAGGACCACCAGGCGGCGATGCGAACGACCGTTAACCTGAGGGCCTGGCAGTGTGGCGAGGAAGGGAACGACATGCGGATCACGGACACGGCGGCGATCGTCACCGGCGGGGCTTCCGGACTCGGTGGCGCGACGGCGAAGGCGCTGGCGGAGCGGGGCGCGCGGGTCTTCGCGTTCGACCTCCCGGCGGGGATCGAGAAGGCGCCCGAGGTCGACGGCGTGACCTACGTGGGTACCGACGTCACCGACCCCGAGCAGGTGAAGGCCGCCGTCGAGCAGGCCGCGGGGGCGGGCGTCCCGCTGCGCACCGTCGTCAACTGCGCGGGCATCGGCCCGTCGGCCCGCATCCTGTCCCGCAAGGGCACGCACGACCTCGGCCTGTTCAAGAAGGTCATCGAGGTCAACCTGATCGGCACGTTCAACGTCATCACGCTGGCCGCCGAGGCGATCGCCCAGACCGAACCCCTGGAGCACGACGCCCGCGGCGTCATCATCAACACCGCGTCCGTGGCGGCGTTCGACGGGCAGATCGGGCAGGTGGCGTACTCGGCGTCGAAGGGCGGTGTGGTCGGGCTGACCCTGCCCGCGGCCCGCGACCTCGCCTCGCAGGGCATCCGCGTCATGACGATCGCGCCGGGCATCGTGGACACCCCGATGCTGGCGACGGTGAGCGAGGAGTTCCGCGCGGGGCTGGCGGCGGGCGTGCCGTTCCCGAAGCGCCTCGCGCGCCCGGACGAGTACGCGCAGCTCGCCCTGTCCATCATCGACCACGACTACCTCAACGGCGAGGTCATCCGCATGGACGGCTCGTTGCGGATGGCGCCGCGGTAGTTAGGCTCGCGGCATGCCGGATACGCAGTACGAAGACCTGCTCCGCCATGTGCTCGAGACGGGTGCTCGCAAGGCCGACCGCACCGGGACGGGTACGCGGTCGGTCTTCGGGCACCAGCTGCGGTACCGGCTGTCCGACGGCTTCCCGCTCATCACGACGAAGAAGGTCCATTTCCGCTCGGTCGCGTACGAGCTGCTGTGGTTCCTGCGTGGCGACTCGAACATCGGCTGGCTGCGGGACAACGGCGTCACGATCTGGGACGAGTGGGCGGCGCCGGACGGCGAGCTGGGCCCGGTGTACGGCGTGCAGTGGCGTTCGTGGCCCACGCCGGACGGCGGGCACGTCGACCAGATCTCCGAGGTGCTGCGGACGCTGCGCGAGAACCCGGATTCGCGGCGGATCATCGTGTCCGCGTGGAACGTCGCCGACATCCCGCGGATGGCACTGCCGCCGTGCCACGCGTTCTTCCAGTTCTACGTCGCCGACGGCGAGCTGTCCTGCCAGCTGTACCAGCGCAGCGCCGACCTGTTCCTCGGCGTGCCGTTCAACATCGCCAGCTACGCGCTGCTGACGCACATGATCGCCGAGCAGGTGGGCCTGCGCGCGGGTGACTTCATCTGGACCGGCGGCGACTGCCACATCTACGACAACCACGTCGAGCAGGTGCGGACGCAGCTCGCCCGCGAGGCGCGCCCGTTCCCCACGCTGCGGCTGAAGCCGGCGGAGAGCCTGTTCGACTACACCTACGAGCACATCACGATCGACGGCTACGACCCGCATCCCGCCATCAAGGCGCCGGTGGCGGTGTGATCGGGCTGGTCTGGGCGCAGTCGGCGAACGGGGTCATCGGCCGGGACGGCGCGCTGCCGTGGCACCTGCCCGAGGACCTCAAGCACTTCCGCACGCTGACCGCGGGCGCCGCCGTGGTGATGGGCCGCCGGACGTGGGAGTCGCTGCCGCCGCGGTTCCGGCCGCTGCCGGGCAGGCGCAACCTCGTGCTGTCGCGCACCCCGCAGGAGGGCGTGGAGACGTTCCCCGACCTGCCGCGGGCGTTCGCCGCGGTGACCGGCGACGTGTGGGTGATCGGCGGCGCCGCGGTGTACCGGGCGGCACTGCCGTTCGCGGACCGGATCGTGGTCACCGAACTCCAGGAGCACTTCGACGGCGACACGCACGCCCCGGACGTCGGCCGCGCGCCGGACTCCGCCGGGGAGTGGCAGGAGTCGGTGACCGGCCTGCACTACCGGTTCCTCACCTGGGGCTAGAGATCTCCCATGTACGGGATCGCGTTGGCGCGGCCGGACATCCAGTCACGCAGGACGCGGGTGGCCTGGACGTCGTCCTCGTTGTAGCGGAGGAGGCGCTCGCGCTGGGTGTCATCCGGGACGCCACCGTCCATGCCCACCGCGTCGCGGTACCAGCGCATCGACGCCTCGCCGCCCGCCTCCGGGTCACGCCACGTGAAGCCGGCCACCGGGGCGATCACCTTGAGCCCCTTGCCCCGGGCGCACAGGAACTGGTCGGTCACCCCGCGGAACAGGTCCACCCACTCGTCCGAGTCCACAAAGGACTGGACCTCGCGGCGCGACGGGATACCGGGGCGGCCCGCGAAGCGCTCGACCGAGCCGAAGAGCCAGCGGTTCTCCGCCAGCGCGTTGTAGCAGTACGCCCGGAACGTCAGCCCCGCCGCGAGCGTGCGCTCCCGCACCTCGCGCAGCCACGCCCAGAACTCCGCGAACGAGCGCGCTTCATCCACAGTGGGCAGTGGGTCCCACGTCGCGAACGCCCGGTACCCCTGCGGCACGCCGATGTCCACGCCGGACAGCAGGCACCCCCACAGGTACGCCCCGGACTCGCCGAAGCTCTCCATGTCCACGTCGACCTCGACGTCCCCGCGCGGCACCGTCACCTCCGGCACGCGGCGCACGACCGTCAGGTCCGCCAGCCACGCCCTGGCCAGCGCTACGGCGTCCCCGAACGGGCCGGACGTCCACGCGACCGGCGGTTCGTCGGCCGGGTCCAGCGCCGCCAGCTTGTCCACAGTGGAGACACCCGCGCGGCGCAGTTCCATCGCGTCCTCACCGCGGACCACGAGGCTCACGTCCCGCTCCGCCCGCAGTCGCGCCTCGCACGTCGGCCACCACGGGCACGTGCGGCACTCCAGCACCCGCGACGGCTCCGCCAGCTCGGGTTCGCCGTTCGCCGCCGCGAGCGCGACGGCCACCCGGTCGGCGAAGCGGCTGTCGTACTCCGTGAGCGCGCTGCGGCCGCCCGGCCACGTCGGCGCCGCCAGGTCGTGCCACAGCACCACGTCGGCGTCCAGCCCGATGACCCCGCCCAGCGGCCGGTGCGCCGCCCTGCCCAGCGTCTGCAGCATCCGGCGCAGGTGGGCCAGGCGCAGCTGGTCACGGGCGTGCGAACGGACCTTGCGCTCCTCGTCGACGACCGCGCGCCCCGGATCGAGCACCGTCGGCGGGGTGGTGACCGCGCCCGTGCCCGGATCGGTGACGCGGTGGCGCACCACGAGCACCGGCAGGTACCCGCCGTCGGAACGCACCAGCAGCTCCGCGCCGCCCCGGCGGTGACCCTCGCGGTCCGGCGGCAGCAGCGCCCCCCAGATGAACTCGGCCTCGTCGGCCAGCGCCCGCTCGGTGACGCGCACCCGGTCCTCGGCGGGAAGATCACGCGGCACCGTCACCCAGCCGGCCCCGGGAACGGCCTCCACCAGGCGCTTCCTGATCACCTCGCGATGCGCGGCGGCGTCGGCGATGCGCTGCTCGGCGGCCGGATCGGGCGGCGCCAGCGGCACACCGCGCATCGCCGGATCGGCTTCGAGGTGCACGCGACGCCGGCAACGGCTCACCGCTCCGGCATCCAGCAGCACCTCTGTTTCCACGTGAACCACTGTAGAAGCACCCACCGACAGAAAGGTCCGGACGTCCGTTATGCAGTAGGGCCAGCCGCTTCCCCACCGCCACCCTCAACGGAGGCGCTCCGCGCCGCTACATTTACCCAATGAGCCGCAAGAAGGACTCCGTCGAGAAGGGCCTCACGCCGAAGAGGGCCCGCAACGCCGTCTCCGTGGCCAAGGTCGTGGTACCGGCGGTGGCACCGGTGCTCGCGCCGGTCGCCATCAAGGTGGCGGCCGCCGTGCGCGAGGGCTACGACCGGTACCAGGCCCGGCGCATCGGGGTGCCCGTCGAGCGCTTGCCGGAGTTCACCGGCCGCGGCGCCGGCCTGCTCGCGCGCATCGCCGGGGTGTCCGACGCGCTCGCCGACCTCCGCGGTGCCGAGCGCGCGAGCGACGACGACCGGAAGTTCGCCGCCGACGCGCACGCGACGCTGCAGCAGCTCACCGCGGCCGTCCGCGCGGCGGAGCGGATGCCCGCGTCCCGCCGCAAGGCCGCGCACCAGGCGGTGGCGAAGGAGCTGGAGCGGCTGGAGACCGAAATCCTTCGCCGCCTCGGCCTTACTTGATAAAGCCCTTCGACACCATCCAGTCGCGCGCGACCTCACCGGCGTCCCTGCCGTCCACGTCGACCTGCTTGCACAGCTCGACCATCTGCTTGTTGTCCATCGCCTTGCCGACGGGCACCAGCACGTCGGCCAGCGCGGGATGCGCCTGGAGGAACGACTTCTTCATCGTCACCGCGGCGTTGTACTGCGGGAAGAACTTCTTGTCGTCGTCCAGCACCCGGAGGTTCAGCCCGGCGATCCGGCCGTCCGTCGTGAAGATCTCGCCGAAGTTGCAGGTGTTGTTCGCCACCGCGGAGTAGATCGCCCCGGTGCCGAACGTCTTGACCGTCGTGGTCGGGAACCCGTAGGTCTTCGTGACGCCCGGCATGCCGTCCTGCCTGCTGGCGAACTCCGTCTCCACGCAGAACACCGCCTGGTCCGGGTGCTCCTTGAGGAACGCCGTCATGTCCGAATTGGTCTTGAGGTTGTGCTCGGCCGCGTAGGCCTCACGCGCGCCGAAGGCGTAGGTGTCGTTGAGCGGCGAGTAGTCCAGCCAGGTGATGCCGAACTGCTGCTCGTCGGCCGCCTTGACCGCGTCGTACTGGCGTTGCTCGTCCGGGATCGGCTGCGTGTTGCCCTGGTAGGAGATCCAGCCGGTGCCGGTGTACTCCCACGACAGGTCGATCTGCCCGTTGAGCAGTGCCTGCCGCGCGCTGTTCGACCCGCTGATGTTGGTCAGGTCGATGACGTTCGCCCCGGCCGCGGACAGCGCCAGCTCGGCCAGGTAGCCGAGGATGATGTTCTCGGTGAAGTCCTTCGAGCCGACCGTCACGGTCAGCCCCTCCAGGCTCGGCACCGGGCGGATCGTGCCGGGTTTCACGTCGTAGGGCAGTGCGGCGTTGACGTTCAGCCCGCACGCCGTGAGCGACGACGCGAGCAGGACCGCGCCGAACAACGCCTTCAGCCGGTGCTTCACTTGAGCCCCCTCGGTCCGAAAACCTCCTCCAGCACCGCGCCCACCCAGTCGACCAGCAGCGCGAGACCGACCGCGAGGACCGCGCCGGTGATGAGCACGGGGATCCGGTTGAGCTTGTAACCGGTGTCGATGAGTTCGCCGAGCCCGCCGCCGTTGACGAAGAACGCCAGCGTCGCGGTGCCGACGGCCAGCACGAGCGACGTGCGCAGCCCGGCGAGGATCAGCGGCACGGCGAGCGGCATCTCGATGCGCCACAGCACCCCCGCGCCGGACATCCCGATGCCGCGGCCGGCGTCGGTGAGCGCCGGGTCGACGGCCTCGATGCCGACGATCGTGTTGCGCAGCACCGGGAGCAGCGAGTAGAAGGCCAGCGGCAGCACCGCGCACCAGAAGCCTTCCCAGTTGGTCCACAGGAAGAACAACACGATCATGCCGAGCGCGGGCGCGGCCTGGCCGATGTTGGCGATGGTCAGGAACACCGGTGCGACGCGGCGCGCCCAGCCGCGGGTGAGCAGCATGCCCAGCGGCACCGCGACCCCGACGACGATCGCCGCCACGGCGACGGTGATCAGCAGGTGCCGCCACGTGTCGGCGAGCAGCGTGGAGAGGTTGAGGTTCTCCGCCTCGATCGCGTCGTTGTCGCGCGTGAGCGCCCAGGCGAGCACGGCACCGACGATGAGCACGACGGCGACCGGCTGGGCGATGAACCGCCCGCGTTCCGCGCGGCGCGAGCCCGACTCGGTGGAGAAACCGCTTTCTACGGTCGTGGTCATGACTCGGTGTGCTCCTCGCGCAGCCGCTGGATCTCCGCCATCACCGTGTCCATTTCGATCATCCCGGCGTACTCGCCGCGCTGACCGGTCACCGGCACCGCGCCACCCTCGACGAGCATGGCTTCCAGCGCGTCCTGCAGGGTGGACTGCAGGCTGACCGAGTCACCGAGCGGTTTGCCCGCCGTGGCCAGCGAGGAGGCGTTCCGCAGGTCACGCACGTGGACCCAGCGCAACGGGCGCCGCCGCTGGTCGAGCACCAGCGCGTACTTCTCGTTCTGCTCGGTGAGCTTCCGGTGCAGGTCGGCCGGCGCGTCGGCGACGCTCGCGGTCACCGTGCTCTGCCGCAGCTCCACGTCGCGGACGCGCAGCAGGGTCAGCTGCTTCAGCGAGGCGCCGGCCCCGACGAAGCCGGCGACCGTGTCGTCGGCGGGGTTGGCCAGGATCGCGTCGGGCGTGTCGTACTGCAGGATCTTCGACTGCGGGCCGAGCACCGCGATCTTGTCGCCGAGCTTGACCGCCTCGTCGAAGTCGTGCGTGACGAACACGATCGTCTTGTGCAGTTCGGACTGCAGGCGCAGCAGCTCGTCCTGCAGGTTGCCGCGCGTGATCGGGTCCACCGCGCCGAACGGCTCGTCCATCAGCAGCACCGGCGGGTCCGCGGCGAGCGCCCGCGCCACACCGACGCGCTGCTGCTGACCGCCGGAGAGCTGGCGCGGGTAGCGGTCGCGGAACTGCGCCGGGTCGAGCCCGACCAGGTCCAGCATCTCCTCGACCCGGTCGTTGACCTTCTTCTTGTCCCAGCCCAGCAGCCCCGGTACGACGGCGATGTTCTGCGCGACGGTGAAGTGCGGGAACAGCCCCGCCTGCTGGATCGCGTAGCCGACCTTGCGGCGCAGGCGGTCGGGGTTGAGCTTCAGCGCGTCCTCGCCGCCGATGGCGATCTTCCCCGACGTCGGTTCGATGAGCCGGTTGATCATCCGCATCGTCGTGGTCTTGCCGCAGCCGGACGGGCCGACGAGGATCACGATCTTGCCTGCCGGGATGGTCATCGTGACGTCGTCGACGGCGGGCTGCCGCGAACCGGGGTACCGCTTCGTGACGTGCTCGAGCTGGATTTCGACGCCGGAGACGGCGTTCTCCGCCGCGGCGGACGACGGACTGGCGATCGTTTCAGACACGGACACCCCTCGGAACGGTGAAACGGGCGATGAGGACGTAGATGCCGTCGAGGATCAGCGCCAGCACGACGACTCCGATCGTGCCGGTCAGCGCCTGGTTGGTGGCGTTGGCGCTGCCCGCGCGCGTGAGCCCGGAGAACACCTCCGACCCCAGGCCGGGCCCCTTGGCGTAGGCGGCGATCACCGCGATGCCCATCAGCATCTGCGTGGCCACGCGCATCCCGGCGAGGATCGCGGGCCACGCCAGCCGCAGCTCGACGCGGGTCAGCACGCGCAGGCGGTTCATGCCGATGCCGCGTGCGGCGTCGGTCACCGCGGGGTCCACTCCGGACAGTCCCACGATGGTGTTGCGCACGATCGGCAGCAGCGCGTACACGACGAGCGGGATGACGCTGGGCGCCACACCCAGGCCCACGACGGGGATGAGCAGGCCGATGAGCGCGAAGGACGGGATCGTGAGGATCGTGCTCGCGAGCGCCGTGGCGAGGGCCGAGCCGATGGGGCTGCGGTACACCGCCACGCCGATCAGCACCCCGAGCACCGCGGCGACGACGGTCGCCTGGACGACCTCGCTCACGTGCAGCCAGGCCTGCAGCGACAGTCTGCTCCACCGGTCCGCGATGTAGTCGAACAGGTTCACGCGGGGCGGCCTCCCTCCGGTTTGTCACTCTTTCGGCGTAGCGAAGGAGCCGGTTCTTGGCTTGATCACCGTTCCTCATTCCTCGGTGATCAGCAACTTCCCGCCCTGGTCAGCACCGCGCGTATCACCCACAAGGACGACGGCTGACCAGGGAAGACAACAGTTGTGCACAATTTTTCCGGGACGTACCCAAACGTTGGGTTCACCACACGACACGGGCTTACCGCGGCTTTGCGACGGTCTCCTACGCTGGGCCGGTGAACAGGCCCCGGGCACGACACGGCGCGTCGCGCGTCGCGCGCGGAGCGCTGCTCGCCCTCTCCTCGGCGGGGCTCGCGATCACCGCGCACGCCCTCGCCGACGGCGGCCTGCCCGACACCGCGCTCACGCTCCTGCTGACCGCGCTGATCGGCTGGATCGGCTCCGCGCTGGCCGAACGGACCCGCGGGCCCCTCGGCGTGCTCGCCGTCCTCGGGACAGCGCAGCTCGCCATGCACCTCGTGCTCACCGGGCTGATGGACCACGGCACCACCACACCGGGCATGTACCTCGCGCACGCCGTGGCGACCGTGCTCACCGCCGGGCTGCTCTCGCACGCCGAGTCGATGCTGCGGGTCGGCGTCGCCCGGCTGTGGCTGCTGCTGCCCGTGGTGTGGCGCCCGGCGCCGGTCGCCGCGGGCCCGGTGCCGGTGCCCGTTCCCGCGCCGGACGTGCCGTTCGTCTCGGTGCTGCTGCGCCGGGTGCACGGGCGGCGCGGCCCACCCGTCCGCTCCTGAACCCCTGTCACCTCGCCGGCGTGTCACCCGCACGCCGGATCCCTTCGTCATGTTCAGGAGCGAACACCCCATGTCCCACCACCGCGCACTGCGCGCGACCGTGCTGGCGACCGCCTTCGGCGCCGCCGGCCTGCTCGGCGCCGGCATCGCGTCGGCGCACGTCACCGCCAACATCTACGGCGCCGAACCCCAGAAGGGCGGCAGCGGCGCCATCGTGTTCCGCGTGCCCAACGAGGAGGCCGACGCGGGCACCACCAAGGTCGAGATCGACATCAAGCCCGAGTACGGGATCAGCTCGGTGCGGTACAAGCCCGTCCCGGGCTGGACCGCCGAGGTGGTCAAGACCACGCTGCCCACGCCCGTGAAGGACGGGAAGAACCTCGACGTGACCGAGCCGGTCACCAAGGTCGTGTTCACCGCACAGCCGGGTTCGGGCATCGCCAAGGGCGAGAGCCAGTTCCAGGAGTTCGAGATCACCGCGTACTCGCTGCCGTCCAACGTGGACGAGCTGGTCCTGCCCGCGATCCAGACCTACGACAACGGCCAGGTCGTGAACTGGGACCAGGTCGAGGCCCCGGGCGGCGAGGAGCCGGAGCACCCCGCGCCGACCGTCCACCTGGCGGCGGCGTCCTCGGGTGACGGGCACGACGCGCACACCGCGAGCACCTCGACCACGGGTGAGGCGGCGAGCACCACGTCGGCCGACACCACCGCCCGCTGGCTCGGCGGCGCGGGGCTCGTGGTCGGCGCGCTCGGGCTCGGTGCCGGCGCCGGGGCCGTGCTGCGGAGCCGCAGGACGGCGAAGTAGATGCGCAAGGCACTGACCGTGCTGGTGGTGGCGGTGGCGGCGCTGGTCGCCACCGCCACCCCGGCGCTCGCCCACAACGTGCTGATCTCGACGGACCCGGCGAAGGGCGCCGCGCTCGACGCCGGGCCCGCGAGGATCACGCTCACCTTCGACGCACCGGTCCAGGGCGGCGACATCAACCAGGTGTCGGTGCTGGGCCCGGACCGCTCGCAGTGGGCGGAAGGCACGGTGGAGATCAACAGCAACGTCGTCAGCGCACCGGTGCGGCCACTCGGCCCCGCCGGGACGTACACCGTCGGCTACCGGATCCTGTCTGCGGACGGGCACCCGGTGGAGGGCGAGTACACGTTCACCCTCACCAAAGCCGGTAACGGCACCCCGGCGACCGCCGGTGCCGCGACCGGAGCCGCGCAGCAGTCCGGCGACAGCTCGGGCGGCAGCGGGGTCCCGGTGTGGGTGTGGATCCTCGGCGCGGTCGTGTTGCTGGCGATCGGGCTGACCCTGGCGCTGCGGACGGGTCGGGAGAAGACGCAGTGAGCAAGACCGAGACCACCTCGCCCACGCGGTACTCCACCGCCGTCGCGACGGTCGCCGCCGCGCTGGCCGGTGTGCTCGTCGGCGTCGCGCTGACGGCCACCGGCCCGGTGCCGGGCGTCACGGACGCGGGCGCGGTGGTCTCGGTCGCCATCCCCGTCGTCCGCGTGCTGCTCGACCTCGCGGCCGTGGCGACCGTCGGGCTCGGCCTGCTGTCGGTGCTGGTCGGGTACGACCGGCCGAAGCTCACCGAACCCGTGCTCGCGCTGGCCCGGCCCGCCGCGGTGGCGAGCGCACTGGTCTGGGCCACCGCGGCGATCGTCACCCTGCTGCTGCAGACCGTGGAGTTCCGCCCTCGCTCGAAGACGGTGTCCTTCGGCGACATCGCCGCGTACGTGGGGCAGATCGGCGCGGGCAAGGCGCTGCTCGTCGTCGCGGGGCTCGCGCTGGCCCACGCGGGGCTCGGCGTGCTCGCGCTGCGGCACGGCGAGAAGGTGCCCGCCGAGGTGCGGGTGGGGCTCGCGTTGTTCGCCCTGCTGCCCTTGCCGGTCACCGGGCACGCGGCGAACTGGAACTACCACGACTACACGATGATCTCGATGGAGCTGCACGTCATGAGCGCCGTCGCGTGGACGGGCGGGCTCGGCGCGATGGTCGTGCTGCTCGTCGGCAACCGGACGCTGCTCGCGCACGCGCTGCCCCGGTTCTCCAGGCTGGCGACGCTGTGCCTGGCGTTGACCGTGGTCACGGGACTGTTCAACGCCGCCGTCGAGATCCTGCTGAACCCGACGATCGGGTTCTTCCCCGCGTTGTTCACCACGGCCTACGGGCAGCTGGTGCTGCTGAAGGTGGTGTGCGCGGTGGCCATCGGCGTGCTGGCGGCGAACCTGCGGTGGCGGCTGATGCCCCGGATCGTCCGGCACGAGCGGACGGCGCTGGCTTCGTGGGCGAGCCTGGAGCTCGTCGTCATGGGGCTGGCCTTCGGCTTCGCCGTCGTGCTGACCCGGGCGCCCGTCTCATAACACCCTGTAGCCGCAATTTGCAAGCGGGGAGTAGCAACTCGCCCGATCAGGGTGACTAGTCGAGCCGAATTTATTACTCAATGCACGTGCATTTGCACAAACGACGAGCGGTCCCCTGTCATCGGCGAATGTCACCGAACGGTCTCGATCTGCGGCTAGCGGTAACGCGCCCAGGGATCGGCCGTGCGCCCGGCCCGCAGGTCGTCCAGCCGGCGCCGCAGCTCCGCCCGCACCTGGGGGTGGCTGCGCAGGATCGGCAGCACGCTCGTCGTCAGCTTCAGCTCCCGCGCCGCCCTGAGCACCGGAAACCCGTCCCAAGCGGCCACGTCGAAGCCGTAGACGTCGGCCAGCATCCGGTACCGGCCCGCCGGGTCCCCGAACCGCTCACGGCCCACCGCGAGCGGCGTCAGGTCCCACTCGCGCGGCCCGTGGGTCGTCGAGTCGAAGTCGCACAGCACCGGCCCGTCCGGCCCCACGATCACGTTGCCGGGGTGCGCGTCGCCGTGGATCAGGCCGCTGGGCAGCGGGAACTCCAGCTCGCCGAGCGCCGCTTCGACCTCGGCGCAGCGCCGCAGCAGGAACCGCCGGTCGCCCGGGTCCAGCTCCTCCGCGTCGGCCACCCGCGCCCGCACGTCGGCGAGCGGCGCCCACTCGCCCACGCCGTCGGGCACGGGCAGCTCGTGCACGCGCCGCAGCAGCAGCGCGAGGTCCTTCGCGGACGCCCTGCGCGCGGCAGGCGGCACGTACTCCCAGGCCGTGACGAGGTGCTCGCCCACGACGAGCGGCTGCTCGACACCCGGCAGCAGGCGGATCGCCGGCACCCCGTGCCGTTCGAAGTGCCGCGCCACGGTCACCACCCGGGAGACCCGGTGCCGCAGCGCGCGGGAGCCGACGATGCGCAGCACGACGGGTGCGCTCGCCAGCCGGTAGACGGCGTTGTTGGTGAACCGCAGCAGCCGGGCACCGCTCGGGTCGAGCCCGAGCAGCCCGGCCGCCGCGGTCAGCGCACCGGCCAGCTTTTCCCTGGTGAAACGGCCATCGAGAGTCGCGGTAGGCATGGTCGTGCACCCACCTTTCGCGGCAGGTTCAGGCGGCGAAGAAGATGCCCAGCCGCTCGGCGAGGTCGCGCGCGTCCGGGTTGTTCTTCCGCTTCTCCGCCTCTTCCTTGAGCGGCTGCATGCGGTCCCGCACGCGGGCGGACTTCAGGCCCTCGGCCGCTTCGAGCGCGGCCCGCCCGACGCGGGCGCCGTGGTCGATGTCGCCCTCGAGCAGGTGGTTGGTCGCCAGCGCGCTCAGGTTGAAGGTCTTGCTGCGCTGCATGTCCTCGCCATAGGCATCGACTGCCCTGGTCAGCGCCGGTATCGCGTACTTCGTGTGCTTGAGGTCCACGCTGCGCGCCAGCACCGTGTGCACGGTGCCGATCATGGCGTAGACGTCGGTCTCGTTGAAGAACTTCACCCAGTCCTCGGCCTCGGCGAGGTTCGCGCGGGCGAACTCGTCCTTGGCGAGGCCCAGCAGCTTCAGCGCCTGGTCCTCGTTCTCCATCATCGCGTAGGCCCACGCCTGGTTGGCCGCGAGCACGGCGATGGCCAGCTCCGAACCCGACTCCTGCGCCGCGATCTGCCCCAGCTGGAACAGCTTCAGCGCGTCGTTCGGGGCGTCCTGGTGCAGGTAGACGCGGCCCATCCGGTACAGGATGTTGGCCACCAGCGGGTTGTTGTCGCCCTGTTTCGCCAGCTCCAGCGCGTTCGCGAAGTGGCCGCGGGCCGAGTCCATCAGGCCCGTGTCGAACGACGTCCAGCCGGCCAGGCTGTGCAGGTCGGCCAGCGCCACGAACAGTCTCGACTTCACCGGGGTCGTCGCCGAGGAGTCCAGCATCTGCTGCCCCCACGACAGCTGCGCCACCACGGCGTCCCGGCAGAACCCGCCGCCGTACTGGTAATCGAGTGCCCGCAGCGCCCTCGTCGCTGCCTCCACCTGGCGCACGTCGGTCATGCCGATGTGGCCCGGCGCCGGCGTCCTCGCGGGAGCCGCCCCCCAGGCCTGCGGGGACGATCCGAAGACCGCCGCCCCCATCGTGACCTGGGCGGCATGCGCGAGGAAGTTCCGCCGTTTCACGGACTCGTCCTCCTCAGCCTGCTGCTCGTCGGCCGCGCCGACGACCTGAATCTCGGTGGCCTCGTCGTAGGCGAGGCCCATGTATCCACGGGGGACGCCCAGTCCGTCCGCGATCCTGGCCAGCACGTCGTAGGCCATGACCTGCCGTCCCTTGAGGATCTCCGAGACCTCGGACTGCGACTGTCCGGTGAGGGCGGCGATCTGGCGCTGGGAGATGCCCTCCTTGCGGAGGTTGCGGTAGACCGCGCTGATCTCGCGCGCGGCCAGCGCTTCGCGCATCTCCCGCTTCTCCCAGACATCAGCGCTGATCGGGTGGCCCTGCCGGGCGTCCCCAGTGCTACTGGCGTCCATTGCGCCCCCTCACCGTTCACGTCGGGCGTCGATTCGCAGCGTAGGCATTCTCATTCAACCGCGCGAAAGCCACTTTGCCGAGTCTGATCAGCCCGGCCGAACTCTCCTGACCGTTCACCGTGTACCCCGGGCCGGTCGCCGCTCCCGTGCCGCAGCGGCTTCTCTTCGCGTCTGGTTCATCGCAATCTAGTTCTCAGTTCTCCGTGAGCGAGCGGGCACACCCCGCGATCACACAGAGCAACCGAAAGACCCGGACAGGCCCGAGACCGACAGAGCGGAGTTGACGCGGTGGAGTTCATGGACTCGATCCCGGCAGCACGTGCGACCGCCGCCCAGGCTCACCACCGCGTCGGGGCGGTGAGGACGGCGGCCCGCTCCGCGGTGCCGGCCGTGACCGACCCGCGTGCCGCGCAGGTGCGCCGTTACGAGGGCGGCCAGCTGGTGTGGCGCGTGCAGTGCGGCGACATGATCAACCGGGAACGTTGTGTGACGGTGCTCGTGCAGGACGACCAGGTGGTGCTGGTGGGACCGCCCGGGGAGACGGCGCGGCTGACCGCGGGCCAGCTCGGCCAGCTGCGGGCGGCGCTCAACGAAGCTGCGAAGCTGACGGAAAGGTAGTTCTGAAGTGGACCAGATTCTTGGGCAGGTGCTCCGCAACGCGGTGTGGGAGCGGCTCGACATGCTCGCCGACCTCGCCACCCGCGCCGACACGGACTCGCTGGTGTCGGTCGCCCGCTCGGAGCTCCCCCGGCTGACCGAAGGCTGGCGCGCGATGCTCTCGGCGCACGAACCGGACGAGCGGGGCGACTGCCCCACCTGCTCGACCCGGTGGCACCGCTGCAAGGCGCCGTGCTCGGTGTGGCAGGTGGCCCACGAGCACCTGGTCGCCGGCGGCCTCGCTCCCCAGCAGGACCTGCGGCGCACGTGGCGCCGGACCAGGGCGAACGTCCCCGCCCAGACCCGCGCCCCGAAGCCCACGCAGGCGGAAACCACGGGACGCCACGCGCTTATACCGCAGGTCGCAGCGCACTGACCGCTCGTCGATTAATCGTAAAAACCTGGCTCCAGACTCTGGCGGACAGTCCCCTCCGCCGCTATGTTGATCACCATGGTCGCTGGTTGCGAAATTGCAGACCGCAGCTTGCGACCGCCCCGCCCTTGACCGGGTGGCCCCGATACCCGCCCCTGACAGGGCGGCCCGAAACTCCGCGGGCCGGTGCCGTTGCACTCCCCTCCCCCGACCGGCACCGGCCCGCGGGCCCACTCCCACTCACTCGCTGCGCTCGTTTCGCGGCGGAGCGGGCCGGTCATCGTTTCCGGGGGGCGACCCCCCGGACCCCCACGGTGCGAGTTCCTCACCCTGCCGGGCGCTGGGCACGTGAACGTTGGACCAACACGGGCGCAGCTTCCTAGTCGGCCGCTGGCGCGGCCTCGTGTTTGGCGAACGCCGCGGACTGGGCCGCTTGCGACTCGCGTTCCCACTGGGGTTTCAGCGCGGTGGCCCAGTCGTAGTTCGCCCGGAGGCTGTCCAGTGACCCCTGGAAGACCGGTGCGACGTGCTGGGCGAACAGTTCGTACGAACGCAGGGTCGCCGCCCGGTCGGCCCAGTTGCCCTCGAAGATCACGAACGACCCGAATCCGCCCGACTGTTCGGTGAGCCGGTTGATCTGCTCGATCGCGTCGTCCGGGGTGCCGATCACGGCGAACCCGCTCTGCCGCACGGCCTCCACCAGATCGCTCACCCCGCTCATGTCGGGCAGCGCCGCCGATGTCAGCTTGGTGACGTAGCCGTGGACCCAGTCCTCGAGCCCGGCCGCGACGTTCGCCGCGGCCTGTTCGCGGGTCTCCGCGAGGTGCACCGGGCAGACGAGGCGCCAGGAACTCCGGTCCACGGTCTGGCCGAACTCCCGCGCTCGCTGCCCCAGCACGTCCCAGTGCCAGGCCAGCGCGTTGAACCCCTCGGGCTGGGTCGCGGCGGCCGACAACAGACCGGCGCCGAACCTCCCCGCCAGGCTCGGCCCCGAGGGCGAGGCGACCGCTGTCACCACGATCTCGAACCTCGGGCGCGTGTAGGGCCGCAACTGCAGCCGGGCGTCCCGCAGCTCGAACCAGCTGGTCTTCCGGTTCACGGGTTCGTCGCCGTCGAGCAGCGCCACGATCGCTTCGAGCGACTCCTCCATCATGTCGCGCGCCCGGCCGAGGTCGACGCCCAGCATGTGCGCGTCGGCCGGGAGCGAACCGGGACCGACACCGAGCATGGTCCGACCGCGCGTGAGGTGGTCCAGCAGCACCATCCTGTTCGCGACGTTCAGCGGGTGGTGGAACGGCAACGTGATGGCGCCGGTGCCGAACCGGATCCGCCGCGTGCGCTCGGCGGCGGCCGCGATGAACACCTCGGGCGAGCTGATCGTCTCGTACCCACCGCTGTGGTGCTCCCCGATCCAGGCTTCGTCGAAACCGAGGTGGTCGAGGTACTCCATCAACTCGACGTCACGCCGCAGCGCGAGCGTCGGGTTCTCGTTGCGCGAGTGAAAGGGCGGGTGGAACACCCCGAACCGCGTCGGGTGCTGGCTGTCGCTCATGGAACCTCCGTTGGGTGTGCACCTTCCAACGTGAGCGTCCCGAGACGTGGTGCCGGCCGAGCTCGCCTGGGGCCCGTTCGGTCCCGTTACCTGCGCCAAAGGGGAACGCGCTAACGGACTGTTTTCACCCCCGCCACGGCGCCTCCGGCCAGTAGCGTCGCGAGGCCAGCGGCCGCGAAGAGCGCCGGGTAGCCACCCAGGTCGGCCAGGATGACGGTCGCCAGCAGGGGCGCGATGACCTGGGGCAGCAGGTTGGCGATGTTGATGACCCCCAGGTCCTTCGCGCGGTCCTGCGCCTTCGGCAGGACCTGCGTCAGGATCGCCAGCGCCACCGCCCAGTAGGCGCCGAAGCCGACGCCCAGCAGCGGGGACGCCGCCAGCGCCGCGGGCCACGTCTGCCACGTCGTCAGCGCGAACGCCGCCGCGGCCATCACCACCACCGACAGGTACACGTACGGCTTGCGCCTGCCGGTCTTGTCGGACAGGTGCCCGACCGCCACCCCGCCGATCGCCAGTGCCACGCCGTAGAGGCCCATCATGATCAGCAGGCCGGTGTCCGGATCCGGGTAGTGGACGGCGTCCTTGAGGAAGTACAGCAGGAAGAACGTGCCGAGGCTGTTGCCGAGGTTGATCAGGAAGTGGCAGCTCCACGCCCAGGCGAAGTCCGGGTGGGCACGCGGTGACACCCACAGCTCCGCCAGCACCTGCCGCCAGCCGTGCGGGGGTCGCCAAGTCCTCGGCAGCGCGAGGTCGGGGGTCCGGAACACGAACACCGCCGCACCGAGCAGCACCAGCACGGCGCACGCGACGTAACCACCCGGCAGGCTCGTGACCACCACCGTCACCAGCACCGCGCCGAGCACCGTGCCCAGCATCTGGCTGATCCCGACCAGACCACCGATGTGCGCGCGCTGCTCCACCGGCACCCGGTCGGGCACCGCCGACGTCAGCGTCGCGAGCATCCCGTTGAGCCCCGCCTGCACGACGCACCAGCCGATGGTCATCACCAGGACGTTCGGCGCGAGCGCCAGCACCACCAGACCCACCGCGCCGACGGCCGCCCCCAGCAGCGTCCACGGGTGCCGCCGGCCGAAGCGCGACCGCGTGCGGTCCGAAGCGAGGCCCACCAGCGGGTTCGCGATCAGCGAGACGACCGCGCCGACGCCGGTGACGATCCCGAACACCAGTTCCTTGTCCGCCGCGTCGAGCAGCTCGGCCTGTTCGGGCAGCAGGATCTGGATCGGCGCGTAGATCCCCAGCCAGAGCCCGATGTTCGCGAGGAACAACAGGGTCGTCCAGCCGGGCCGGACCCGGGTGACCGGTTCGGCCAGCGCCGCGGGCAGTTGCGTTTCGGTCATCGGCTCACCAGTTCCCGGTACCAGGCGAAGGAGTCCTTCGGCGTGCGGCGCTGCGTCTCGTAGTCCACGTGCACGAGCCCGAACCGCGGCGCGTAGCCCTTGGACCACTCGAAATTGTCGAGCAGGGACCACACGAAGTAGCCCCGCACGTCGACCCCCGCGTCCATCGCCGCCCGCAGTGCCGCGAGGTGCCGTTCGAGGAAGTCGATGCGCTCGGGATCGTGCACCCCGTCGAAGCTGCACCCGTTCTCGGTCACGTAGACCGGTGGCAGTTCGTACCTCGCGGCGAAGCGGACGAGCAGCTCCCGCAACCCATCGGGCACGATCGGCGAATGGTTGGTGGTGCGGGGAAAACCCTCGATCGGGCGTAGTTCGAACGGCAGCGGGTTGCCCTCGCCCGGGGCCGCCGCGCCCTGCGGTTCGTAGTAGTTGACCCCGTAGAAGTCGAGCGGCTGCGCGATCACGGGCAGGTCGTCGGCACAGTCCGGCGGCAGGTACGGCAGTAGCTCTTCCGGGTAGCGGCCGAGCAGCACGGGATCGGCGAACAGCCCGTTGAGCAGCGCGTCCAGCCAGTCCGCGGCCGCGCGATCGGCTTCGCTCCCGCTCGCGGGCCACACCGGCGAGTGGTGGTTGGCGGTGCCGACGCTCGTCGCGCCGGCGGCACGCAGCACCCGCACGGCGAGCCCGTGGGCGAGGTGCTGGTGGTGGGCGGTCGGCAGCGCGTCGAGCAGCAATGCCTTGCCGGGGGCGTATTCGCCGATCGCGTACCCGTAGACGGTCGTGACCACGGGTTCGTTGAGCGGGATCCACATCTTCACCCGATCAGCGAAGGCGTCGGCGAGGATCGCCGCGTAGTCCTCGAACCGCGAGGCGGTGTCCCGGTTCAGCCAGCCGCCCGCTTCCTCCAGTTCGAGCGGGAGGTCCCAGTGGTAGAGGGTGCCGACCGGCGCGATCCCGGCAGCGCACACCTCGTCGAGGAGGCGGTCGTAAAAGGCCAGGCCACGGGGGTTCGCCGGGCCGGAGCCACCGGGCTGGACGCGGGGCCAGGCGAAGGACATCCGGTAGGCGTCCACCCCCAGGTCCGCCATCAGCGCGACATCGTCGGCGTAGCGGTGGTAGTGGTCGGTCGCGTCGCCGGCGGGCTCCGGGCCGAAACCGTCCCAAATGGACGGACCACGGCCGTCCTCGCCGGGAGCCCCCTCGATCTGGAAGGCTGAGGTGGACACGCCCCACACGAAATCCGCCGGGAAGATCAGGTTTTCCACTGCCGCACGACCTTTCGCCGAGCAAACATGAAAAGTTCTCATACGATAGCCCGTTCCCTCAACCGGGGGGAAGCGTTTCGGCACGCTAAAGTCGCAGTTCAGAAGCACAGGAGGAGCACAACGTGTCGGACACCCAGGCGACCCCGCTGCGCCGGCAGCCCGTGCAGCAGCGCAGTGCGAAGCGGGTCGAGCAGATGCTGGACGCCAGTGCCCAGCTGATCGACGAGATCGGGTACGACGCGTTGACCACGACGCTGATCGCGAAGCGCGCGGGCGTCGCGGTCGGCTCGCTGTACCAGTTCTTCCCCGACAAGCGCGCGGTCGTGCAGGCGCTGACGCAACGCAACCTCGACCGGTTCATGGCCGTGGTCAGCGAGCGGCTCGCGTCGGAGGACCCGTCGCACTGGTGGGACGTGGTCGACTCCATCCTGGACATCTACCTCGACATGCACCGCACGGTGCCCGGCTTCGCCAAGGTCCACTTCGGTGACGTGGTGGACCGCCAGCTGCTCGACGACAGCCGCGACAACAACAAGGTCATCGCCGACTCGCTGACCGAGCTGGTGCGCAGGTACATCGAGACGCCGGGCGAGCGGCTCGCGCTCGCGGTCTCGGTGGCCATCGAGATGGCGGACGCACTGCTGAAGTTCGCCTTCGCGCGGGACCCGCAGGGCGATCAGGAGATCGTCGACGAGACCAAGCACGTGATCAAGCTGTACCTCGCGAACCGGCTGGGCGAGTAGTCCACACCCCTGTGGACAACCGGGGTGGGTCAGCCGAAGTTCTGCTGCTCGCCGCGGTAGGTCGGGACGGTGCGCACCACCTGGCCGTCGACGACGATGTGGTAGTGCGTGAACCGCTCCGCGAGCTCCCCCGCCTTCGCGTGCCGCAACCACACCCGATCGCCCAACCGCAGGTCACGGGCCGCTTTTCCGCGGACGGGGGTCTGCACCTCGCCCGCTCCTTCGAGCGGCAGCAGCTCCAGCCCGGCGGGCAGGTACGGCGCCGGCAGCCGCGATTTCGACGGCGGCCCGGACGCGATGTAACCACCCGAGAACAGCGTGGCGATGTTGTTGGTCGGCTTGTGGACAACCGGTAGTGCGAAGAACGCGGCGGGTCGCGGCCGGAACCGGGTGTAGCCGTCGAACAGCGTCGAACCGATCAGGCCGGACCCCGCGGCGACCTCGGTGACCGCACGCTCGGCGCTGGTGAGTTCGATGCTGCCCGAACCGCCGCCGTTGACGAACTCCAGTTCGGCCACCTCGCGGACCGCGCGCACGGCCGCGGCCCGGCGCCGCGCGAGTTCCGCGGCCGAGCGGCGCTGCATCCAGCGCACCGCACCGTCGGTGCGGGACCCGGTCGCGTCGGGGAACCCGGCGATCTGCCCCTCGTACGCCATCAGCCCGACGAGCCGGAAACCCTTGCGCGCCACCACTTTCCGCGCGAGGTCCGCGGCCTGGCGGGGGCTGAACACCGGGGACCGGCGCGTGCCGACGTGCACCAGCCCGAACGGCCGCCACGACGCGTCGAGTTCCAGGCAGACGCGGACCGGCGGGTGGTCGTGGCCCGCCGCCGCGTCCACGACGTCGAGGTGCGCAACCGAGTCGATCATGATCGTGACGGTCTCGCGGGCGCGTTCGTCGCGGACCAGCCTGCGCAGCGCGCCGTGGTCGACGGTCGGGTACGCGACGAGGATGTCGTCGCTGGTCCCGTTTTCGACGTGCCACAGCGCCTCGGCCAGCGAGTAGCACATCAGCCCCGCGAAACCGGGTTTGACCAGCGCGCGGTCGATGAGGTAGCGGCAGCGGATCGACTTGCTGACCAGCCGGATCGGGGTACCGTTCGCGCGGCGCACGAGGTCCTCGGCGTTGGCGTCGAACGCGGCCAGGTCGACGACGGCCAGTGGCGGATCGAGATCCTTCGTGGCCAGGTCGAAGACGTCCGGCGAGGTCATGCGAAGTACGGTACGACAACCGGGGTTGAAAAGCGAATATCTTTCACTTACCTTTCTGCCATTCCGACACGAACGGGCAAGCGATGAACCGGTGGAGCAACTGGGCGGGTACCGCGACCGCCGACCCCCAGCGTGTGCATTCGCCGCGCAGCGTGGCCGAGATCGCCGAGGTCGTGGCCGCTTCCGCGGCCGCGGGACACCGCGTCCGGCCGCGCGGCAGCGGGCATTCGTTCACCCCCATCGCCGTCGCCGAAACCGACGCGATTGACCTGAACGAGTGGACCGGCATCGCAGCGGTCGACGCCGGGACGCACCGCGTCACCGTGCGGTCGGGGACCACGCTGAAGCGGCTCAACGCAGAGCTCGACCGGCTCGGGCTCGCGATGACGAACCTCGGGGACATCGACGCGCAGACGGTCGCGGGCGCGATCTCGACCGGGACGCACGGCACCGGCGCGCGCCTCGGCGGCCTCGCGACCCAGGTCGTCGAGCTGGAACTGGTGCTGGCGGACGGTTCCGTCGTGCAGTGCTCGGCGGACGAACGGCCCGAGTTGTTCAGCGCCGCGCGCGTCGGCCTCGGTGCGCTCGGCGTGATCACGACGGTGACCCTGCAGTGCGAACCGTCGTTCGTGCTGCACGCGCAGGAAGGGCCGGAGCCGCTGGAGCAGGTGCTGGAGGGCTTCCACACCTTCGCCGAGGAGAACGACCACTTCGAGTTCTACTGGTTCCCGTACGGCAAGAACGCGCTGGTCAAGCGCAACAACCGGACAGCGGAGCGGCGGCCGCTGAGCCGGCTCCGGGAGTTCGTGGACTACGAGATCATGGAGAACGTCGCGTTCGGCACGCTGTGCCGGACGGGTCGCCTCATGCCACGGCTGATGCCTTCGCTGGGCCGGTTCGCGTCGGCGGCGTTGTCGTCGCGGGAGTACGCGGACGTGTCGCACCGGGTGTTCTCGACGCACCGCGGGGTGCGGTTCGTCGAGTCGGAGTTCGCCGTGCCGCGGGAGTCGCTGCACCACGTGCTGGCGGAACTGCGGGCTCTGGTGCCACGGCTGGAAAACCCGGTCGCCTTCCCGGTGGAGGTCCGCGTCGCCGCGGCCGACGACATCTGGCTGTCCACCGCACACGGCCGGGACTCCGCGTACATCGCGATCCACCAGTTCGTCGGCATGCCCTACCGCGAGTACTTCGCGGGTTTCGCGGCGATCGTCGCGGAGGTCGGCGGCCGCCCGCACTGGGGGAAGATGCACGACCTGGACGCCACGGCGCTGCAGAAGCTGTACCCGCACTTCGACGACTTCGTCCGCGTACGCCGCGAAGTGGACCCGGCCGGTGTCTTCAGCAACCCTTATCTGGAAAGGGTTCTCGGCTCCTAAATCCGCGCGATCGCTTCGGCGATCGGGGTGTTGCCGCCGACCAGTTCGAGGGTGCGGCGGAACGTCCGGCCCTCTTCGAGGATCGCGATGATCACCGCGGCCACGTCCTCGCGGGAGATCTCGCCGTAGTCGACCTCGTCGGCGAGGTGGACCTCGCCCGTCGGCGGTTCGTCGGTGAGGCGGCCGGGACGCAGGATGGTCCAGTCCAGGTCGCGCCCGCGCAGGTCGTCCTCCGCGGCGGCCTTCGCCTCCAGGTACGCGGCGAACACCTCGTCGGTACCGGGGCGGGGCGGCTTGCCGACCCCGATCGAGCCGATCTGCACGTGCCTGCGGACTCCGGCCCGCTCGGCCGCCGCCGCGAACAACGCCGCGGCCCCGCGGTCCACGGTGTCCTTGCGGGCGATGCCGCTGCCCGGGCCCGCGCCGGCGGCGAACACCGCGGCGTCGGCGCCCTTCAGGACCTCGGCGACCTCTTCGACGGAAGCGCTCTCCAGGTCGAGCACCACGGGCTCCGCACTGGAGTCCCGCAGGTCGGCCGCCTGGTCCGGGTTCCGGATCAGGCCCACCGCCTGGTCACCGTTCGCGGCCAGCTGCCGCTCCAGGTGCATCGCGATCTTCCCGTGCCCGCCGGCGATCACCACTCGCATGAGGCCACCTTATGCGGCGCTCAGGCCACCGGCAGGTCGTAGGAGGCGAGCAGCTGCTCGTAGACCATCTCGTTGATCCAGCGCGACACCGGGTCCTGCGGCAGCAGCGGCTGCTCGCGGCGACCCGACAGGTCGAGCGCCACCGTGGCGTCGGCGTCGGCGGACACGACGGACAGGCCGTAGGAGCGGGCCCGCGGCAGGCAGTTGTCCACGTAGTCCTTGCTCAGCACCGCCGAGGACGGCAGCACCATCGCGGCCTCGCCGTAGCGGGCGAACGGCACCGTCGCGGCCATGCCCGTGCGCCAGTGGCGGGCCACCGACAGCACCCCGACGATGTCGGCGGCGGGCGGGGGCGCGGTCGGCGCGAACTCGGGCCAGGTCCACGTCGCGACGGTGGTGCGGTCGGCGACCGGGCCGATGCCGCAGGCGATGCGCTCGGCGTGCACGTCGGTGCGCAGGCGTGCGACCACGCACACCCGGCGGCCGAGGATGGTCACCTCGGGCAGCACGACGCCCTTCCAGCCCAGCTGCGCGGCGGCCGCGCCCGCGAGGTACGAAGTGCTCGCCGGCAGCTCGACCGGCGGCACCACGCGGGTGGGAAAAGACCGGGTTCCGCCGGCCACCACCGCATCCCCGGTGTGCCCTGGTGTAACCGCCACGAGTCCGCCTCCTTTTGCCTGCTTGGTCCTGCGTGCCGTTCCCCCTCGTGAAAACTGGCACATGAATTGAGTACCAGTGCGCGGCCCGCGGGTCTTCGGGTTGGCGGACCAGCTGCGATCGGCGGCGCCCGACGGTCGGTGGCCGGTCGATGAGCGGTCATCGGACTTCAGTCCGACCCTGCGACTAAACGGGTGACGGCAGGCCGAACGGTGCTACTCAGAGGATTTGCGCGTGTCAGAGCCCATTAGGGTGCTGGCATGACCGAGCTGAAACCGCGGCGGTCCGTGCTGTACATGCCGGGCGCGAACGAGCGGGCACTGGAGAAGGCGAAGACGCTGCCCGCCGACGGGGTCGTCCTGGACCTGGAGGACGCCGTCGCCCCGGACGCGAAGGACGCCGCGCGCGAGCGCGTGTGTGCCGCCGCCGCGTCCGGCGACTACGGCAGGCGCGAGGTGGCGATCCGCGTGAACGGCCTGGACACCGCCTGGCACGACGCGGATCTGCGGGCCGCCGCGCAGGCCGGTCCGGCGGCGGTGGTCGTGCCCAAGGTGAACTCGGCACGCGACGTGCACGACGTCGAGAAGGCGCTGGCGCGTGCCGGAGCGCCGGACCGCACGGCGATCTGGGCGATGCTGGAGACGCCCGTCGCCGTGCTGCACGCGGAGGAGATCGCGGCGGCGAGCGACCGGCTGACCGTGCTGGTGCTGGGGACGAACGACCTGGCGAAGGAGCTGCACGCGGAGTCCGTGCCGGGCCGGGCGCCGCTGCTGGGCAGCCTGTCGCTGTGCCTGCTCGCCGCGCGCGCCACGGGGAAGGTCATCCTCGACGGCGTCTACAACGACGTGCGGGACGCCGAGGGTTTCGAGGCGGAGTGCCGGCAGGGCAGGCAGTTCGGCTTCGACGGTAAGACGCTGATCCACCCGTCGCAGATCGAGCCGTGCAACCGGATCTTCGCCCCGTCTCCGGAGGAGGTCGAGCGGGCGCGCCGGATCATCGAGGCGTTCGACGAAGCCGAGGCGGCGGGCCGCGGCGTGGTGACGGTCGACGGCCGCATGGTGGAGAACCTGCACGTCGACGAGGCACGGCGGGTGCTCGCGCTCGCGGCCGCGCTGGAGCCCTGACCTTCAGCAGCCCGGCTCGTGGAGCCAGTCCAGCGCCTTGCGGGCCGCGTTGGACACCATGCGGTCCGGGTGCGCGACGACCATCGACTCCAGCACCTCGCGCGTGCGCGGGTGGCCGCAGATCGTCGCGTCCGCGAGGAACAGCAGTTGCGCCGGGCGGGGTTGCGCGGCGAACTCCTCCAGCGCCTTCTTGCGGCCCGCCGAGCGGATGCCCGCGGCGAGGACGTCGACCATCGTGTAGGTGCGTTCGCGGCCGCTGACCTCGCTCGCGTCGATCAGCCCGGCGTCGAGCAGCCAGCTCAGCGCCGCGGGGCCCGCCGCGGAGTGGTCGCGCAGCGAGGAGATCGCCCCCACGCCGTCCTCGCCGTACTCGGCGAGCAGCTGGAACGCGAGCATCCGGTGCCCGAAGTCGTCCGTGCGGGCGGCCAGCTCGGTCAGCTCCGCGATCGCCCGCTCGGGCGCCCGCGCCCGCAACCACCGCCGCGCGCCCTCCTCGAACGCCTCCTGCGACAGCGGACCGACCCGGGCGAGGAACACCTCCGCCGTCTCGCTCGCGAGGTCGTCGAGGGTGAGCGTCGGGATACCGGCGCGGACCCTGGCGTCGTACATCACGCGCGTGCCGAGCGGGCGCATCCGCACGACCTGCCGTTCCTCCTCGGGCACGTCGTCCACCGAGTCCACCCCGGCGAAGTCGAGCAGGTCCTCGTAGTGCTCCTCGGTCGCCGGGAACAGCTCCACCAGGCCGAACTCCGCGAGCCGGTCCAGCACCCGCAGCACCGGGCCGGCGTCGGCGCAGCGCCAGCTCAGCTCGCCGAGGTCGTCGAGGATCTCCACGAGCATGGGGACCGTGGCGCAGTCGTTGTCGGCCTGGATGGATTCGAGCAGTTCGTAGGCCAGGTGCCGGTCGGCGGCGCGGCGGACCGGACCGCCGTAGCCCGCGATGACGTGCGGCACCGCCACCCGCCACAGCGCCAGCGGATCGGCGAGCAGCGGCGCGGCCCGCTTCACCCGGACCAGCCTGCCCTTGAGCACCCGGACGACGCCGGCGGTCTTCGCCAGCGAGACCAGGTCTCCCGGGTCGGGTTCGTCCAGCCGCTCGGCGAGGTCTCGGGCGTCGGGCTCGGCGAGCCTGCCCTTCGCGGCCAGCTCGCGCCCGTCGCCGACCCAGTCGACGAAGCGGCGCAGGCGCCGCACCACCCGGGTTTCCGCCGCGTCGGCCGCCAGTTCCTCTTCGGACGCCAGCGCCAGCACCGGCGTCGGCTCCAGCGGCTCGACCTCGGCGTCACCCTCGTAGTGCCGGTACGCGATCTCGTGCAGCAGGTCCTGGTCGACCTCGACCTCCCCCTGCTGCACCCGGTCGATGAACTCCTGCGCCTCGAACTCGTCCAGCGGGTCGACGCCGTGCTCGGCCATCACGACCGCCCAGAACTTCGCGAGACCGAAGTTCGCCGGCTCGCGCATCGCCTCGTCGAAGCGGTCCGCGACCCCGCGCAGGAAGACCCGCAGCACCTCGGGCGGGTCGCTGCGGTCGTCGAACAGGTCGGCGTCGTCGAAGAAGTCCAGCAGCGCCTCGATCGTCGACAGCACCGCCGACGAGTGCGGGTCGAGCAGCACGACCTTGCGCGGGAACCACGTCAGCAGCGCGCCACGCAGCACCTCGCGGGTCCACCGGCCGAGCAGCCCGTCCCGCTCGAACCGGTAGTCGAGCAGGGCACCGGCGACCACGGGGTCGACCACCCGCTGCCGCATCTGCGACCACGCGTCGAGCTCGACGAGCAGGCGCTGGCGGGCGTCGACGAAGTCCTCTTCGTCAGCTCCGGTGTAGACCATGCGCATACCGACGATGGTCTCAATTTCCGCCGCCGATTACACCTGGGCGGAGCGTTGCGGTCCGCGAATTCCTTCGAATGCTGCAGCGAGGCGGAGCACGCCGACGTCGTCGAAGCGCCGTCCGGCCAGCTGCAGGCCGATCGGCAGGCCCTCCGAGGTGTATCCGCAGTTCAGCGACACCGCCGGTTGTCCTGACATGTTGTAGGGCACCGTGAACGGAATGTGTTCGAACGGGCGTCGCGGGTCGTTGGTCGGGGATGCCCAGTCCGCGGGCGGCGGGGACACCGGGCACGTCGGGGACAGCACGAAATCGAAGACCTCGGTGGCCCGCAGCGCGGCGACGCTCATCGCGTCGATCTGCGAGAAGCCGCGGTAGGCCGCGACACCGGAAACGTCCGCCCCGCCGCGTGCCCACTCCGCGATGTAGGGCAGCACCTTCGCCTGCCGCTCCTCCGGCAGAGCGGTGAGGTCGCACCAGGCGCGAACCCGCCAGAACGTGTCGAGCCCGTCGAGCATTTCGCGGGTCAGGAACGGTTCCAGCGGCTCGACGACCGCACCCGCCGACTCCAGCAGCCGCGCGGCTTCGACGACCGCCGCCCGGATTTCCGGCTCCACCGCCAGCCCCGCGCCCGGCTCCAGCTGCAGCCCGATCCGCAGGCCCTTGACCTCGCAGGCCAGGTCCGTCCACGGCAGTTCGGCGGGCGGCAGGCTCAGGTGGTCACGCGCATCCGGCCGCGACAGCACACCCATCAGCAACGCCGTGTCCGCGACCGTGCGGGTGAGCGGACCGGCCACGCGCCCCAGGAACGGCGGGTCGACGGGCACGCGCCCGAAGCTCGGCTTGAACCCGACGAGCCCGCACCACCCCGCGGGCAACCGGATCGAGCCGCCGATGTCCGTGCCGACGTGCAGCGGGCCGTACCCCGCCGCCGCGGCCGCCGCCGCGCCCGCGCTCGACCCGCCCGGCGTGCGGTCGAGGTCCCACGGGTTGCGGGTCGGGGTGTGGAAGCTCGAAAGTCCGGATGTCAACATCCCGAAGTCCGGCATGGTGGTCTTCGCCAGCAACACGCCACCGGCCTCCCGGACGCGGGCCGCCGCGGGAGCGTCCTCGGCCGCGGGGACCAGTTCGGTGGCGGCGGTGCCGAGCGGAACGGGGGTGCCGCGGGTGGCGATGTTCTCCTTGAGCGTCAACGGAATCCCGTCGAGCGCGGCCGCCCGCCCCGAACGCCACCGCTGTTCCGACTCCTTCGCCGCCGCGCGGGCCTGCTCGGGTTCGTAGGCGTACAGGGCGTGCAACCGCGGTTCGAGGCGGTCGATCCTGGCCAGCACCGCTTCGGTCACTTCGACCGGGGACAGGGTGCCCGCCCGGTAGTGCGCCAGCAGGTCGACCGCGCTCTCGAACATCATCGCCCTCTCAGCCGCTCCAGTTCCGCGTGCAGGTTCGGCGCGGCCGCGATGAGCTCCCGCGTGTACGGGTGCCGGGGCGCGGAGTAGACGGTGGCGACCTCGCCCCGCTCCACGATCTCCCCGTGCCGCATCACCGCGACCGTGTCACAGATCCGGCGTACCACACCGAGGTCGTGCGAGACGAACACGAGCGTCAGGTCGAAGCGGGCGACGAGGTCCGCGAGCAGGTCGAGGATCTGCTTGCGCACGGACACGTCCAGCGCGCTCACCGGTTCGTCGGCGACGAGGACGCTCGGCCGGGGCGCGAGCGCGCGGGCGATCGAGATGCGCTGCCGTTGTCCGCCGGAGAACTGGTGCGGGTAGCGGTCGCCGCTGTCGGCGGGCAGGCCGACCGCGGCGAGCATTTCCGCCACGCGGGCCCGGTCCGTGCGGCCGAGCGGTTCGCTGATGATGTCGCGGACGCGCATCCGTGGATCGAGCGAACCCATCGGGTCCTGGAAGACCACCTGCAACTTCGACCGCAGGAACCCCAGCCTGCGTTCGGGCAGGTCGTCGATCCGCTTGCCCTGGAAGGAGATCTCACCGGACGTCGGCCGGTCTAGTCCGGCGAGCAGGCGCACCAGCGTCGACTTGCCGGAGCCGGACTCGCCGACGATCCCGAACCGCTGCCCCGCTTCGACGGTCAGCGAAACCCCGCGCAGCGCGTGCACCCGCTGGTACCGCCGGTGCACGTCACGCAACTCGATCACGCCGCCTCCAGGTCGCTCGCCGCGAGGAGCTTCCGCGTGTACTCGTGCCGCGGTTCCGTCAGCACCTGCCGCGTGGTGCCCTCCTCGACGATCTCCCCGTCGAGCATCACCAGCAGCCGTTCGCAGACGCGGGCCACGACGGCGAGGTCGTGCGTGATGAACAGCAGCGCGCTCGACCGCTCCGCGACGCCGGCGAGGATCAGGTCGAGCACCTGCGCCTGCACGGTGACGTCGAGGGCGGTCGTCGGCTCGTCGCAGATCAGCAACGCCGGGTCGTTCGCCAGCGCGATCGCGAGCACCACGCGTTGCCGCTGCCCGCCGGACAGCTGGTGCGGATACGCGCGGAAGACGTCGGGCAGACCCACCGACTCGAGCAGCCGTTGAGCGGTCTCCCGCGCGGGCGCTCCGCGGTTGTGCAGCTTTATCGACTCCGCGACCTGACGGCCCACGCGCATCAGCGGGTTGAGCGCCGACATCGGCTCCTGGAACACCATGGCCAGGTCGTTCCCCCGCAGCCGCGACAGCTCGCGCTCGCTCGCCGACAGCAATTGTTTCCCGTGGAACACCACCGAGCCCGTCGCGTGCAGCTCCTCCGGCAGCAGGCCCATGACCGCGGACGCGGTGAGGGACTTGCCCGAGCCCGACTCGCCGATGAGCCCCACCCGTTCACCCGCGCCGACCTCGAACGACACGTTCCGCACCAGCGCCTTGTCCCCGGCGAAGACGGAAAGCCCATCGACGGTGATCATCGGCGCTCCAGTCGTGGGTCGAAGCGGTCACGCAGCCCGTCGCCGAGCAGGTTGAACCCGAGCACGGCGATGGCGATCGCGATCCCCGGCACGAGTGCCAGCCGCGGCTGCACCGCCAGCAGTTCCTGCGACTCCTGCAGCATGCGCCCCCACGACGGCGTCGGCGGGCGCGTGCCGAACCCGAGGAACGACAACGCCGCCTCGGCCAGCACGGCGATCGCGAACGACACCGAGCACTGCACGATCACCAGCCCCGCGATGTTCGGCAGCACGTGCCGCCGCGCGACGAACGGCCGCGACCGCCCCGCTGACCGCGCCGCGAGCACGTACTCGGTGCTCATCACCTGCAAGGTCCCCGAGCGCGCGATCCGCGCGAACGACGGGATCGTGGCGAAACCGATGGCGATCATGGCGGTCACCGTGCTCGCCCCGAACACCGCGCCGAACATGATCGCCAGCAGCAATGCGGGGAACGCGAGCACGAGGTCGTTGACGCGCATCACGAACTCGCCGAGCCACCGCCGCGACATCCCGGCGAGGATGCCCAGCGGCGTCCCGACCACCGCCGCGACGCCGACCGCGATCACCCCGACGTACAGCGTGGTGCGTGCCCCGACCATGAGCTGCGAGAACACGTCCCGGCCGAATTTGTCGGTACCGAGCCAAAAGTCGGCGCTCGGCCCCGACAGCCGGACGGCCGCGTCGACCTGCAGCGGATCGTGCGGCGTCCACACGAACGACACCAGCGCCGCCAGCACGACCAGCCCGACGAGCACCGAGCCCGCCCACAGGTTCCGGTTCACCGCCTCACCCGCAACCTCGGGTCGATGAGCACGTACAGCACGTCCACCAGGTAGTTCACCAGCAGCACCAGCACCACCAGGACCAGCACGATCCCCTGCACCGTCAGCAGGTCACGCGACGACACCGCGTCCAGCAGCATGCTGCCCAGCCCCGGCAGCACGAACACCCGCTCGACCACGACCGCGCCGATGAGCAACGTCGTCAGCTGCAACCCCAGCACCGTCACGACCGGCACCGCCGCGTTGCGCAACCCGTGCCGCAGCAACGCGGGATACGGCCGCAGCCCCTTGGACCGCGCCGTGCGCAGGTAGTCCTGGCCGAGCGTGTCCAGCACCGCCGAACGGACGTAACGCGTGAGCACGGCGCCCTGCACGAGCCCGAGCGAAAGCGCGGGCAGCACGAGCCCGCGCAGGAACTCGCCGGCGTCCTGGTCCGGTGGCGTCCAGCCGCCCGACGGCAGCCACCGCAACCGCACCGCGAACACCTGCACCAGCAGGATCCCGGCGAGGAACGCGGGCACCGCGACACCCAGCTGGGACACCCCGGAGATCGCCGCGCCGGACGCCCGGCGGTGCCACGTCGCGGCCAGCGTGCCGAACGGCACCGCCAGCACCAGCGCCACGAGCATGCCCGCGCCGACCAGCCACAACGTCACGCCGAGCCGGTCGGCCAGCTGCGGCCCGATCGCCTCACCGGTGACGTAGGAGCGCCCGAAATCCCCGTGCAGCACCCCGCCCAGCCAGCTGAAGTACTGCGTGACGAGCGGCCGGTCGAGCCCGAAGGCGTGCCGCGTCTGCGCCAGCAGTTCCGGCGTCGCGTTCACGCCGAGCGCGACCTGCGCGGGGTCACCGGGCAGCACGGCGAGGAACGCGAACACCACGATCGACGCGATGAAAGCGCTTACCAGGAGGATCGCCGTCCGGCGCAGCAACGCGGTCATGCGCGCCCCAGACCCGTGAGGTCGAAGGACTCGCTGACCTGGTTCGGCGCCAGCCCGGTCACCTTCTTCTTCGCCACCACGACGTTCGGGAACAGGAACAGCCAGTCGGCCGCGGCATCGGTGGTGATCGTGCGCGCGACGCGCTTCATGTCGTCCACCTGCTGCTGCGGGGTGCCCGCGTCGGCCTCGGCCAGCAGCCGCCGGACCTCGGGGCTGTCGTAACCCCAGTAGTACTTCGGGTTCCCGAACGTCGTGATGTCCCGCGCCTCCACGTGCTGCACGATCGACAGGTCGAAGTCGTGGTCGGTGAACACCTGCTTCAGCCACACCGCGGGGAAGTCGAGCGGCTCGATGGACACCTTGACGCCGACCTCCGCCAGGTCCGACTGCACCACCTGCGCGGCCGACACCGCGTACGGCAGGTTCGGGATCCGCAGCCGCAGCGAGAGGTTCGGCTGCCCGGCCTGCGCGAGGAGCGCCTTCGCCTCGTCCGGGCGGTACGGGTAGTACGTCGACAGGTCCTCGTACCAGGGGTCGGTGGGCGGCACCATGCTGCCGATCAGCGTGCCCCGGCCGGCCCACGCCGTGTCGAGCAAGGCCTTCCGGTCGATCGCGAGCGTGAGCGCGCGGCGCACGCGGACGTCGTTCAGCGGGGCGCGGGTGCCGTTGAACGACAGCACGACCTCGCCGTTCGTGGTGCCCTGCAGGACGGTGAACCGCGTGTCGGCCTCGAACTGCGGGATCGAGTCGGGTGCCGTGATCGTGGAGATCACGTCGATCCCGTTGCTGAGCAACGCGTTGTTCAGCGCAGTCGGGTCCTTGATGTACTTCAGCACGACGGTCCGGTACGCCGGTTTCGCGCCCCAGTAGCCCGGGTTCTCCCGCAGCACGATCGAATCACCGCGGCGCCGCTCGGCGACCACGTACGGCCCGGTGCCGACGGGTTTGTTCGCCAGGTCCGCGACCCCGGTCGGGCTGAACATCGCGCCGACGCGCCCGGTCATGTCGAACAGCCAGCCGTTGCTCGGTTTCTTGAGCACGACGCGCGCGTGCAGCGGGTCCACGACCTCGACGTGGTCCACGACGTCCATTTTGGACTTGATCGAGATGGACCAGTCGGTCTTGACGCGTTCGACGGAGAACTTCACGTCCGAGGCGGTGAACGGCGCCCCGTCGCTGAACCGCACGTCCGGCCTCAGCTCGAAGTCGTACGTCTTCCGGTCGGGGCTGATCGTCCAGGACTTCGCGAGCAGCGGCACGATCGCGCCGTTCGCGTCGAGCTTCACCAGGCCCTCGTAGACGTTGTAGAGCAACGCCTGCGGGATGGCCGTCCCGTCCGTGCGGGTGAAGTCGAAGTTCTGCGGTTCGGCGGCGAACCCGACCGAAAGGGTGTCCGGCCCGCCGCTCACCGACGCGGTGGAGCCCGCCGAGCACGCGGTCGCGGGCAACAGCAGCGCCAGCGCCAGTGCCAGCGTCCGGACTTTCATCACCGCTCCAAGCTCAGCCGAGTGCCCGCTCCAGATCCCGCCAGAGGTCCTCTGGATCTTCCAGCCCGACACTGAAGCGGATCAAGCCCGCAGGCAGGTGGGATTCGGCCGCGTACATCGACCGCCGCTCGACGAGGCTCTCCACCCCGCCGAGGCTCGTCGCGTGCACGATCAGTTCGAGCGAGGCGCAGAACCGGTCCGCGGCCTCGGCGTCGGCCAGTTCGAAGGCGATCATCATGCCCTGCCCCGGGTACCGGACGCGGGTCACCGCTTCGTGCTGCGACAGCCGTTCGGCCAGCAACTCGGCCGTCTTGGACTGCTCCGCGAGCCGGACCGGCATCGTGCGCAGGCCCCGCAGCGCGAGCCACGCCTCCAGCGCGCCGGGCGTCGCCCCGTTCCGCGTGCGCGCGTCGCGCAGCTCCCGCGCGAGCGTCTCGTCCTTGGCGATCGTCACGCCGAGCAGCAGGTCGCTGTGGCCGCCGATGAGCTTCGTCGCGCTGTGCACGACGATGTCCGCGCCCTCCGTCAGCGGCCGCTGCACGAGCGGGGTGGCGAACGTGTTGTCCACCACGACCTTCGCGCGGCGGCCGGTGAGCGCCGCGTAGTCCATGAGCTGCAGCATCGGGTTGGTGGGCGACTCGATCCACAGCACGTCGACCTCGTCGGCCGCCGCCTGCCACGCCGCGGTGTCCTCCGGGTCGAGCTGCCGCACGGTGAAGCGGCCCTGCTTTTCGGCGTGCTCCAGCAGTCCGCGCGTGCCGGAGTAGCTGACCGTGGGCACCGCCACGCCGGCGCCGATCGGGAACAGCTCGAACACCGCCGCGATGGCCCCGATCCCCGAGGCGAAGGCCGTGGCGTAGCCGCCTTCGAGCGAACCGACGGCCTCCTCCAGCGCCACCCACGTCGGCGTGCCGCTCTCGCGCGCGTAGGTGAAGTCGCCACCCGCGACGTACGTGCTCGTCGCGACGAGCGGGGTGTTCAACGGCTCGCCCGGAGCCGCGGGGCGGCCCGCGGCGATCGCACGCGTGCGGAGTGACCAGTCCATGCCCTGAGCGTAGAGACCACTGGAAATGCGATCGGGACACCGGGTCGATACGGTGCAGCGAGCCGAGAACGAGGAGTGACCATGGCATTGAGCAAGCCCGAGGTGGACCGCCCCGACGGCCCGCCGCCCGCGGACCTGGAGATCACCGACGTGAGCGTCGGCGACGGCGAGGAGGCCACCGCGGGCAAGGTCGTGTCCGTGCACTACGTCGGCGTCTCGCACTCGACCGGCGAGCAGTTCGACGCGTCGTGGGACCGCGGGCAGCCGCTGCGCTTCCCGCTGGGGCAGGGGCACGTCATCCCCGGCTGGGACCGGGGCGTGCAGGGCATGAAGGTCGGCGGCAGGCGCAAGCTGGTCATCCCGCCGCACCTGGCCTACGGCGAACGCGGCGCGGGCGGCGTGATCAAGCCCAACGAGACCCTGATCTTCGTGGTGGACCTCGTCGAGGTCGGCTAGCGGCCAGCCGCTTCCCCACCGCCACCCTCAACGGACGCCCTACGGGCGGCTGTTCCGCACCACCTCCCGGAGCAGGTCGACCATCGTGGTCACCTGCCCGGGAGGGCGGGCGCGGTGCACGGTGAAGATCTCCCGCACGGGCCGCCGCCCGTCGAGGTCGCGCACCACGATGCCGTCCCGCGCCGCGCTGCCGAGCAGGCTCTGCGGCACGAACGCCACCCCCAGCCCCGCCCGCACCAGCGCGAGGATCGCCGCGTAGTCCCGCGTCTCGTACGCCACCCGCGGCCGGATGCCGGTCTCGGCGGTCAGGCTCTCGAAGCAGATCCGGCTCGGCGCGTTCCCGTCGCCGGACACCCAGTCGTCGTCCGCGAGGTCCTCGAACCGCAGCCGCGGCGCCCCGGCGAGCCGGTGGTCGGCGGGCAGCACGACCCGCAACCGGTCGGCCAGCAACGGCTGCCGCGCCAGCCCGCGGACCGGGGGCAGCGCCACACCCGGGTAGCGGTGCGTGATCAACAGGTCCAGCTCCCCCGACACCACCAGGTCGTAGCCGTCCGGCGGTTCGAGGTCGATCAGGCGCAACCTCGTGTCCGGGTGGGCAGTCCGGAACGCCCGCATCGCGGGCGGCAGCAGCACCTGACCGGCCGTGGCGAACGTGCCGATGCCCAGGTCCGCGACCGGCTGACGGCGCAGCGCCGCCAGCGCCTGCTCGGCGGCACGCAGTTCGCCCGCGACGACCTCGCCGTGGGTCACCAGCAGCCGCCCCGCCTCGGTCAGCGAGGCACCCGTAGGACGGCGTTCCAGCAGCGCACAGCCGACCTCGCGCTCCAGCCGCGCGAGCTGCTGGGACAGCGCCGACGGCGTGAACCCCAGCCGCCGGGCGGCGGTCGCGATCGAACCGGCGTGCGCCACCTCGACGAGGATCCGCAGTCGTTCGGCGTGCAGCACGTCGTAAGTATCGCTGAAGTCTGCTTAGCGAACCGCGTTATCCGCTAATGGCTTCCGGCGCGCAGAGTGGAGGTATGACAGCCACGCTCGCCTCCGAGGTCTCGGCCGCCGCCGAGCGGATCCGCCCGTACGTCCGCCGCACGCCCGTCCTGCGCACCGAGTTCGACGGGCGGCCGCTGGTGCTCAAGCTGGAGCACCTGCAGCGGACGGGCTCGTTCAAACTGCGGGGTGCGTTGAACGCGCTGCTCAGCGGTCCTTTGCCGGAACGCGTGGTGACGGCGTCGGGCGGCAACCACGGCATCGGCGTGGCGACGGCGGCTTCGATCCTCGGCGTGCCCGCGACCGTGTACGCCCCGAAGTCCATTCCGGACGGCAAGGCCGAGCGCATCGAGGCGGCGGGCGCCGAGCTGGTCCGCGCCGGCGACACCTACTCGGAGGCGGCCGCCGCGGCCCTCGAGGTGACCGGTGCCCGCTACGTCGAGGCCTACAACGATCCCGTCGTCGTCGCGGGACAGGGCACTGTCGCGGCGGAACTGGTCGAGGACGTGCCGGAGGTGGACTCCATCGCGGTCTCGGTGGGCGGCGGCGGTCTCGCGGCCGGGATCGCACTGGGCGGCGGGCGCCTGACGGTCGCGGTGGAACCGGAGCACTGCGACTGCCTGAACCGGGCACTGGAAGCGGGCCACCCCGTCGACGCCGACACCACCTCGGTCGCCTCGTCTGCGCTCGGCGCGACCCGGATCGGCGAAGTGCCCTTCGGGATCCTGACCAGCCACCCGGTCCACGCGCTCCGCGTCACGGACGAGCAGATCCTCGACGCGCAAACCGTGCTGTGGCAGGAGTTCCGCCTGGCCGTCGAACCCGCCGCGGCCACGCCGTTCGCCGCCTGGCTGGCCGGTCAGGTCCCCGGCGCCCTCCCGGCGATCGTCCTCTGCGGCGCCAACACCACCTGGACGCCGTGACCCCGTTCTAGGATGGGCCGTCGTGTCGGTCGACAGCTGGAGCACCGTCCGCGCCGAGCGGACCGTACTGGCCGTGGTGCACAACACCACCGCGGCGACCCGGCTGTTCGACGTCCTCCCGCTGTTCGCCGAGGACCCCCGCGTCGAGACCGTGTTCACGTGCCCGGGTTCGAGCGCGTTCACCGCGGGCACGGACACGTTCCTCGCCGGTGCCGGGATCACCCGGCTGTTGCCGTGGCGGCAGGCGCTGCGGCAGCGGCCGGACTTCGCGATCGCCGCGAGCTACGGCGGGGACCTGCACGAGATCACCGCGCCGCTCATGGTCGTGCCGCACGGCATGGGCTACAACAAGTACCTCGAATCGGACGGGGCCAGGAGCGTCTTCGGGCTGTCGAGCCCGTGGCTGCTGCACCGCGGCAGGCCGGTGCCGTCGGTCATCGTGCTCTCCCACGCCGAGCAGCTCACGCGCCTCGCCGAAGCCTGTCCCGAGGCCGTCGGCGCCGCACTCGTCGCGGGCGACCCGTGCTTCGACCGGCTCGTCGCGAGCCGCCCACTGCGGGAGACCTACCGGCAGGCACTGGGCGTCCGCCCGCACCAGCGGCTCGTGCTCGTGTCGTCGACGTGGGGCGCGAACTCGTTGTACGGCAGCGATCCCGGCCTGGTCTCGCGGCTCGCGGCCGGGCTGGACCTCGGGACCTACCGGCTCGCCGTGGCGCTGCACCCGAACATCGCCGGACGGCATTCGCGCTGGCAGGTGGACAGCTGGCTGGCCGACTGCGCACGGGCCGGCGTGCTCGTGCTGCCCAGCGAACGGCTGTGGGGCCCGGCGCTCGTCGCCGCGGACGTGACGATCGGCGACCACGGCTCGGTCAGCTTCTACTCCGCCGCGCTCGGCACACCGCTGCTGCTCGCCGCCGCCCCGGCGGACGCCGTGGACCCGCGGTCCCCGATCGGCAGGCTGCTGGAGGTGGCACCACGGCTGGACCCGCACGCCCCGCCAGGTCCGCAGCTGGAACGGGCCGTCCGGGAACCCGTTGATCTGACCGAGATCACCGGGCTCACGACGTCACTGCCCGGGAAGTCGGCGGCCGTGCTGCGCGAAACCATCTACCGCTGGCTGGACCTCGCACCACCGCGGTACTCCGCGGAGATCCGCGCCCTGCCCGTGCCGGAGGTGCGGGTGCCCCGGGCACACGCCCAGCTCGTCCAGGTGCGCTGGGGCGACGACGAGGCGACGGTCACCTGCTTCCCCGCGGAGGTGCTGCGTGACCCCGACGCACCGTGCCCCGACGGGCACCTCGTGGTGGACACGGAGGAACCGAACGTCCGGCTGCTCGACCTCGCCGACGTCCTCGTCCACGACCGCCCCCGCGACGCGGAGCACTGGATCGAACGGACGCTGGCGAACCTGCCGGGCTGCCGGCTCGCCGTCGCCCGGCTGACCGCCACGAGCTGGCTCGTCGGCACGGCCGACCGCGCGCTCATCCGGCTCGACCCGGTCACCGGACCCGTCGCCGCGTTCGCGGCCGCACTCCTGCACTCGGCGGTTCCGGGCCCGCTGACGGTCGTGGTGGGCGGACAGCGCTACCGCGCCGAAACTACGTTGATCAAACCGGCCGATCGGCCACCGAGCGCGCGAGCGCGGTGAGCCCGTGGCGGCGGAACAGCTCCTCCGCCTCCCGCAGTTTCTCCGCGGCACGCTCGGTTTCGCCCAGCGCCAGTGCCAGCTCCGCCTGTTCGACCAGCGCTTCACCCCGCTCGCGGTGGCCGGCCCCGACCCGGTCGAGCGCTTGCGCGGCCTCGGTCAGCCGGCCGGCCTCACGCAGTTTGCGGCCGCGCCACAGGTCGATCTTCGCGAGGTTGTACTCCTCCGTCCGCAGTCCCTCCGCCGCCTGGTCCAGCAGCGGCAGGGCCTCCGCGGGCGGCACGGCCTTGGCCAGGTGGAGCCGGGCGAGCGCGAGACGCCGCGGGTCAGCGGTGGCGGCGGCGAGTTCGACGTTGCGGCGCAGCAGGCCGAGCGCTTCGGCGTCCCCGCGCGCGAGGTGGGCCAGCGCGAGCGACTCGACCGCGGTGGCTTCGGCCTCGAGCGAACCGGCGCGCCTGGCGGCATCCTGCGCCTCGCGCAGAACTGCCATGGCGCGGTCGGTGTCCTCGCGTTGCAGGTGGGCGAACCCCAGCTGGAACCCGAGCACCGCGCGGCACAGGTCGTCGCCGCGCGCTCCGGCGGCGCGGAGGCCGAGTTCGTTGACCGCCACCATGTCCTGGGTGTGGCCACCCCGCTCGTAGTAGGGCCACAACGCGACCGCGAACCGGCAGACCTCGTCGAGCAGGCCGAGCCGCGAGGCGACCTCGACCGCGGCACGGACGTTCTGCCCTTCGACGTCCAGCCACTGCTCCGCGGACGACGCCGTGCCGGACGCGGTGACGCGGGGCAGCAGCGCGCGGTGCCACACCCGGTCCGGCATGAGCAACGCGGCCGCCGCGACCGTGCGCGTCAGGTAGTGCTGGACGAACCCGCGCAGCACCCGGTCGCTGTCGACGGCCTTGGTCCGCGCGTGCCGCCGCACCAGCCCGGACATCAGGTAGCGGTCTTCCTCGGGCGTGCTCACCAGCCTGGCGTGCACGAGTTCCTGCAGTGCGTCCGACACGTCGTCGGCCGGTTCCGCGAGCACGGCCGCGACGGCGTCGACGGAGACCTCACCGGTTCCCGGGTGTGCGCCCAGCGCCTGGTAGCAGCGCCGCGCCTGCTCGCCGAGCCGCTCGTACGCGGCGTCGAACACCACGGCGACCGACAGGCTGCTGTCCCGGGAGAGCTCGCGGAGCACGCGCTCGTCGTGCGCGAGTTTGTCGGCGAGCCGGGCGATGGGCCGGTCCGGGAACTCCTTGAGCAGCGCCCCGACCACGCACAACGCGATCGTCGAACCCTCGCAGCGCGCGAGCAGCCGGTCGACGGCCTCGGGTTCGGCGCCGATCCGCTCCACGCCCACGAGCCGGCCGAGGAGTTCGCGGGCAGCGGAATCGGCCATCGGGTCGACGTCGACGAGCGTGGCAGTCGCGGACGCGAGCAGCCCGGTGAGGCGGCCCGCCTCGGTGACCAGTACCGCGGAGGCGCCCTCTCCCGGCAGGAGGCTGTGCACCTGGGAGGCGGTCAACGCGTCGTCGATGACGAGGGCGACGCGCTTGCCCGTGGTCCAGGAGCGCCACCAGCCTGCCCGTCCGTCCAGGCTCGCCGGGATCTCTTCGGGGCGGTGGCTGGTGGCGAGCAGGAGCTCGCGGAGCGCGGCCCGCTCCCGGTCGGCGCCGTCGGGCCCGCTCGCGAGCCGCACGAAGAACCGCCCGTCGGGATAGTCGTGCCGGTGCCGCCCGACCCAGTGGTTGACCAGCGTGGTGCGCCCCGACCCGGGCGCCCCACGCACGATCGCGACGCGAGGCCCGCCACCAGCGGCAAACCACTCGTCGAGCTCCCCCAGCGGCCGCTCGTTGTCGGTGTAGTGCGCCGGCACCACCGGCACCTGGCACAACGCCGCCCCTCGCCGAACCTCATGGAAGTGCACCTCCCCGATGTCACGTGCCATGACAACGGACTCGGCCTCCCCACCGAACTGGTTCTGCACCCCCAAACCGTACCGCCCCCCACCGCACCCGACAGCACCAAAAACCACAGCTGGTCCAGACAACAAGCACCACCCACCAAAGGCGAGGAGCACGCACCGTGGGGGTCTGGGGGGTCGCCCCCCAGATGTGATAAGGACAACGGGAAAGACCCCCGGCGTTCGCCGGGGGTCTGAACAGGGTGGGCGAGGAGGGAGTTGAACCCTCACGTCCTTTCGGACACACGGACCTGAACCGTGCGCGTCTGCCATTCCGCCACTCGCCCCGAGTGCCTCAACTGCGGCAGCCAGGAAACTGTATCAGGCCGGTTCGAGGGGTTTCACCGGGGGCCGTGTCCGTAGGCCCGGATGCGGATAGGATCGATGCGAAAGCACACGTGCGAAGGAGGCTACGAGTCCCGGTGGGCCGCGTTGAACGGTTCGATCGACGCCTGGAAAGCCTGGTGGGCAATACCTTCGCGCGCATGTTCGGCGGCAACGTCGTCACCCAGGAAGTGGCGCAAGCCCTGGAACGGGAGAGCGAGGACAACGTCCGTGAGCTGGCCGGCGGTAGGCTCCTGGCCCCGAACCACTACGTGGTGTCGTTGGGTCCGGCCGACCACGACCGGATGGCCGGCGACGAACAACGCGTCACCGGGGTGCTCGCCGAAGCGGTGGGGCAGCACCTCGCCGAGCACGGCTGGGACACCTATGGTGACGTCGTAGTCTCGCTCGAGCGCAACGAGGCGCTGCATACTGGACAATTCAAGATCCGTTCATCCGTCGACCCGGACGTCAGCGCGCGTGGCGGTCCGGGTCCAGGACGGCCAGCTCGACCCAGCAACGCAGGAGACCCAGCAATGAGCCAGCCCCCCGGCTACGGCCAATACGACCAGGGTGACCCGTACGGCCAGCACGGCGGCCAGTACGGCTACGGACAGCAGGGACAGCCCGGCTACGACCAGGGTTACGGCGGTCAGCAGGGCTACGACCAGGGCTATGGCCAGCAGCCGCAGGGCGGGTACGACCAGGGCGGTTACGGCGGTCAGCCCGGCTACGACCAGGGCGGGTACGGGCAGGCCCCCCAGGGCGGTTACGACCAGGGCGGCTACGGCCAGCCCCAGGGTGGTTACGGCCAGGGCGGGTACGGGCAGGGCGGCTACGGCGGCCAGCCCGGCTACGACCAGGGTTACGGCCAGGCGCCGCAGGGCGGCTACGACCAGGGCTACGGGCAGGCCCCGCCGGCGGGGTACGACCAGGCCGGCTACGGCCAGCCGCAGGGCGCGCCGGACCCGTACGCGCAGCAGGGCTACGCCCCGCCCGCGGTGCAGGGCGGCAACCGCCAGCTGCAGGCGACCCTCCAGCTCGACGACGGCTCGAACCGCACCTACTCGCTGAAGCAGGGCGGCAACGTGGTCGGCCGCGGGCAGGACGCGGACTTCCGGCTGCCGGACACCGGTGTGTCCCGCAGGCACCTGGAGATCACCTGGGACGGCCAGAGCGCGACGCTCGCCGACATCGGCTCCACCAACGGCACCACCGTCAACGGCACGCCGGTCCAGACCTGGCAGCTGGCCGACGGTGACGTGATCCGGGTGGGCCACTCGTCCCTGGTGTTCCGCACGCAGGCCTGATCCGGACGGCAGCACGGGCACCTGTCTGCCTCCGTTGGCCGAGCCGCTGGGAAGCTGGTATCCCCTGTCCCGCAGAATTACCTCCGGCGGGGGCCCGTGGCGCACCGGTGTCACGGGTGGGAGCACAGAAGGCGGGAGCTGACACAACAGGTGCCAGAGCTGGTCGTTCAACTCACCAGGGTGGGCTTTCTGATCCTGCTCTGGCTGTTCGTGCTGGCCGCGCTGCGGGTGGTGCGGTCCGATCTGTACGCGGCCTCCGGGCTGAAGGTGGCGATCCCCGGCCTGCGACGGGGCAAGGAGAAGCAGCGGCCGAAGGGGTCGGGCAAGACCCCCCGGCAGCTGATCGTGACGCACGGGGTGCTGGCGGGGACCCGGATAGCGCTCGACGGCAGGCCGATCACCATCGGCAGGGCCGACGATTCGACGCTGGTGCTGGACGACGACTACGCGTCGACGCGGCACGCGCGGATCTCCCTGCGGGGTAATGACTGGTACGTGGAAGACCTGGGCTCCACAAACGGGACTTACCTCGACCGGGCTAAGGTCACTGCACCCCTCCGAGTTCCACTCGGTGTCCCCATCCGGATCGGCAAGACGGTGATCGAGCTTCGCCCATGACACTCGTTCTTCGCTACGCGGCCCGAAGCGACCGTGGCCTGGTTCGTTCGAGCAACCAGGACTCGGTCTACGCGGGACCGCGCCTGCTCGCACTCGCCGACGGCATGGGTGGCCATGCCGCGGGTGAGGTCGCCAGCAAGGTGGTCATCGCGTCCCTCGCCCCGCTCGACGACGACGAGCCCGGCGACGACCTGCTCTCCCAGCTCAGAGACGCGGTTTCGGGCGGGAACGCGGCCATCTCGGAGCTGGTGGCGAACGACCCCGACCTGGACGGGATGGGCACCACCCTGACCGCGATGCTGTTCTCCGGCTCGCGCATGGGCATGGTGCACGTCGGGGACTCGCGCGCCTACCTCTACCGCAACGGGCAGTTCTCGCAGATCACCCGTGACGACAGCTTCGTGAACGAGCTGCTCGAGCAGGGCCGGATCACCGCGGACCAGGCGGCGACGCACCCGCAGCGGTCCCTGCTGCTGAAAGCGCTTACCGGGCACGAGGTCGAGCCGAGCCTGACGGTGCGCGAGGCGCGTGCCGGGGACCGCTACCTGCTGTGCTCGGACGGGCTGTCCGGCATGGTCAGCGACGAGACGCTCGCCGAGGCGATCCAGATCCCCGACCCGCAGGACTGCGCGGACCGGATGATCGAGCTGGCGCTCAAGGGCGGCGGCACGGACAACGTGACCGTGATCGTGGCCGACGTGGTGGACGTGGACTTCGGCGAGGACGCGCCGATCGTGGGCGGCGCCGCCGGTGACGGCAGCGACGAGTACCACCAGGGCGATTCGCCCGCCGCGCGCGCCAGGGCGCTCACCGCGCCCCCGCCGCCCCCGCCGCAGCAGCTCTCCGAACCCGAGCCGGACCCGAAGGCGAAGCGCCGCAGGCGCTGGCGCTGGTTCGTCGGCATCCTGCTCGTGCTGGTCCTGCTGGGCGCCGGCGGCATCGCCACGCGGTACTTCGTGCTGAGCCAGTACTACGTCGGCGAGGGCCCGAACAACGAGGTCGCGATCTTCCGCGGCGTGCCGGGCAGCATCCTGGGTGTCCAGCTGCACCAGGAGGCGGAGGGCTCGTGCCCGCCGGGCGGCTCGCTGTGCGACGTGCTGACCGTGCCGCAGCTGCAGCAGGACGCGCAGAACGCCGTGCGCAACGGCGTCAAGAAGGACACCCTGCAGGCCGCGCGCGACTACATCAACAACTTCCTGCGCTACAAGACGCTCAAGGACTGCACCACCCAGCCGGCCGACCAGGGCACGTCGCCGGCGCCGACGGGCACGGACTGCCAGACGACGCCCCCGCCGGGTGGCGGTGGCTGATGAGCCAGGCGACGCCCGACTCCGCCGCCGCGATCTACCAGAGCAACCCGCAACGGGAGCTGCCCACGCGGCGGGGTACCGAGCTGGCCATGCTCGGTTTCGCCGCGTTCATCGTGACGTGCGCGTTCGTGCTGGTGCAGGCCAACCAGGAGCAGGAGCTGTCCTTCTCCATCATCTGGTACGGCCTGGCCTACCTCGGCCTGTTCGGGGTCGCGCACTTCGCGGTGCGCCGCTGGGCCCCGTACGCGGACCCGCTGATCCTGCCCAGCGTCGCGCTGCTCAACGGCATCGGCCTGGTCATGATCTACCGGATCGACCTGGCGCTGACGGAGAAGGCGACGCAGAGCGGCCGCGACTACAGCGCCGCGGCGCCGAAGCAGGTGCTGTTCACGGCGCTCTCGCTGGTGTTGTTCCTCGCGGTGCTGATCTGGGTGAAGGACCACCGGACGCTGACCCGCTACGGGTACACGTGCGGGCTGGTCGGCATCGCCGCGCTCGCGCTGCCCGCGATCCTGCCGCGCTCGCTGTCCGAGACGAACGGCGCGAAGGTGTGGATCAAGCTGCCGTTCTTCTCGATCCAGCCGGGTGAGTTCGCGAAGATCCTGCTGATGGTCTTCTTCGCCACGTTCCTGGTGGCGAAACGCGACCTGTTCATGATCGCGGGCAAGAAGGTGTTCGGCGTCGAGCTGCCGCGGGCCCGCGACCTCGGCCCGCTGCTCATCGCCGCCGCGGTCTGCCTGCTGGTCCTGGTGTTCGAGAAGGACCTGGGTACGTCGCTGCTGTTCTTCGCGATCGTGCTGGTGCTGATCTACATCGCGACCGAGCGCGCGATCTGGGTGGTCACGGGGCTCGGCTTCTTCGTGGTCGGCTGCCTGATCGCCTACAAGCTGTTCACGCACGTCCAGCAGCGGGTGGCGAACTGGGTCGACCCGCTGGCCACCTACATGGACGACGGCGGCGGCTACCAGATCGCGCAGGCCCTGTTCGGGCTGGGCACCGGCGGGGTCGGCGGCACCGGGCTCGGTGCCGGGCGGCCGGACATCGTGCCCGAGGCCAACACCGACTTCATCACCGCCGGGATCGGCGAGGAGCTCGGTTTCGTCGGGCTCGCCGCGATCCTGATGGTGTACCTGATCCTCGCCACCCGCGGGATGCGCAGCGCGCTCGCGGTGCGCGACACGTTCGGCAAGCTGCTCGGCTGCGGCCTGTCGTTCTCGATCGTCATGCAGGTGTTCGTGATCGTCGGCGGGGTCACCAAGCTGATCCCGATGACCGGTATCACGACGCCGTTCCTGTCCTACGGTGGTTCGTCGCTGCTGGCGAACTACATCCTGGTGGCGCTGCTGCTGCGCATCTCCGACGCCGCCCGCCGGCCCGCTCCCAAGGCGCGGCCGAAGGCGCCGCCGCAGCAGGCGCCGATCGCGGAGGCGAGCACCGTGCTGGTGCAGCGCCCGCCCGCCGATCCGGAAGCAGGGGGTGCCCGGTGAACAAGCCCATGCGCCGCGTCGGCATCGCCATGCTCGTCATGGTGGTGCTGCTGCTGATCAACAGCACCTACATCCAGGTGGTGAAGGCCGACGACTACCGCACGGACTCCCGCAACCAGCGGGTGCTCCTCGACGAGTACTCGCGGCAGCGCGGCAGCTTCGTGTCGCAGTACAACGGCCAGGTCATCGCCGACGTCGTGGCGACGGACGACAAGCTGAAGTTCGAGCGGCACTACGTCAACGGCCCGCTGTACGCGCCCGTGACCGGCTACTACTCGGTGCGCTACGGCTCGGCGGGCCTGGAGCGGGTCGAGGACGACATCCTCACCGGCTCGGACCCGCGGCTGTTCGTGCGGCGGCTGTCGGACATGGTCACCGGCCGGGACCCGCGTGGCGGCAACGTCCAGCTGACCATCAACCCGGCGGTCCAGCAGGCGGCCTACAACGCCATGACGTCCAGGGGCTACACCGGTGCCGTCGTCGCGATGAACCCGAAGACCGGCGAAATCCTCGCCATGGTCTCCACGCCCTCCTACGACCCGAACGGCCTCGCCTCGCACGACGGGGACGCGCAGCAGAAGGCGTGGAAGCAGTTCACCAACGACCCGAAGAACCCGATGCTGAACCGGGCGATCTCGGAGACCTACCCGCCGGGCTCGACGTTCAAGCTGGTCGTGGCGGCCGCCGAGCTGCAGAACGGCGCCGGCCCGGACACCCCGGTCAGCAACGCGCCGAACGTCAAGCTGCCCGGCACCAACGTCACGCTGGAGAACTACGGCGGCGAGACGTGCCCCGGCACGACCTTCAAGGATGCCCTCGCGCACTCGTGCAACGTCCCCTTCGCGACGTTCGCGGGTGAGCTGGGTGCCGACAAGCTGCGCCAGACCGCCGCGAACTTCGGCATCGGCCAGACCGACCTGGCGATCCCGACGAAGGTCGCCGCGTCCGGCCTCGGCGCGCTCGACTCGACCGCCGCGCTGTACCAGAGCGGTATCGGCCAGCGCGACGTCCGGCTGACCCCGCTGCAGGACTGCCTGCTCGCCGCGACCGTCGCCAACGGCGGCATGGCGATGAAGCCGCAGCTGGTGAAGAAGCTGCTCGCCCCCGACCTGTCCGACCTGCAGGGCTTCACGCCCGAGGAGCTCACCGGCACGCCGGCGCTGTCCGCCGCCAACGCCGAGATCCTCAAGCAGATGATGGAGGCGTCGGAGGACAACACGAAGGGCGGCGGTAAGAAGGCGAACATCAAGATCGCCTCCAAGACCGGTACCGCCGAGCACGGCAACGACCCGAAGAACACCCCGCCGCACGCCTGGTACACCGCGTTCGCCCCGGCCGACGACCCGCAGATCGCCGTCGCGGTCATCGTCGAGTCGGGTGGCAACCGGGGCCTGGAGGCCACCGGTGGCAGCGTCGCCGCGGAGATCGGCCGGGCCGCGATCAACGCGCAGCTCGGAGGTGGGTAGCGGATGCTGTCCACGGGTCAGCTGGTGGCGGAGCGCTACCGCTTGGTCAGCCGGATCGCCGTCGGGGGGATGGGCGAGGTCTGGCAGGCCAGTGACACCCGTTTGGACCGCACCGTCGCCGTCAAGGTGCTCAAGTCGGAGCTGTCGGGGGACGCCGAGTTCCTGCACCGCTTCCGCACGGAGGCCCGCACGACGGCCTCGTTGAACCACCCCGGGATCGCGGCCGTGCACGACTACGGTGAATCCGCCGCGGACGACCACTCGATCGCGTACCTGGTCATGGAGCTCGTCGAGGGCGAGCCACTGGCCGGCATCCTGGCGCGCGAGGGCAGGCTCGCCGCGGACCGCGTGCTCGACATCCTGGAGCAGGCGGGCCACGCGCTGCAGGCCGCGCACGAGCGCGGGCTGGTGCACCGCGACATCAAGCCGGGCAACATCCTGGTCACGCCCGCCAACAAGGTCAAGATCACCGACTTCGGCATCGCGAAGGCCGCGCACGCCGCGCCGGTGACCCGCTCGGGCATGGTCATGGGCACCGCCCACTACATCGCCCCGGAGCAGGCGCTCGGCCAGGACGCGGAGCCGGCCAGCGACGTGTACTCGCTCGCGGTGTGCGGCTACGAATGCCTCGCGGGGCACCGGCCGTTCCTGTCGGAGCACTCGGTGACGGTCGCGATGATGCACATCCGGGACCTGCCGCCGCCGCTGCCGCCGGACGTGCCGCCCGGCGCGCGGGCGCTGATCGAGGCGACGATGGTCAAGGACCCGCGCCAGCGGTACCGGACCGGCGGTGAGTTCGCGGCCGCGGTCGCCGCGGTGCGGGCGGGGCTCCCGCTGCCGACGCCGTCCGGGCTGGTGCAGGCGTACGCGCCCCCGGTGGGCCCGGTCTCGCACCCGGTGCTGCAGCCCGTGGCGCCCCCGCCGATGGGGCACCCGAGCGGCGTGGTGCCGATGCCCGTGCCGCCGCGGAGACGGAACCTGACAGCGTTGTGGGTGGTGCTGGCCGTGGTGGTCGTGGGGCTGGTCGTCGCCGCGGTGCTGGTCCTGCCCCGGTTGCTCGGCTCACGGGACGAGCCGGTCCAGCCGGGGAGAGTGGGCACGAGCGAACTGGTGCCGGGCCACGGGCAGGCACCTCCCCCCGAACCGACGACCTACGGGGCATGATGAGTACACCTTGGACGGAATGGACAGGCTTTCTCCGATGAGCACACCCCGACTGCTCTCCAACCGCTACGAACTGGGCGACACGCTCGGCTACGGCGGCATGTCCGAGGTGCACCACGGCACCGACATCCGCCTCGGGCGCGAGGTCGCGGTGAAGATCCTGCGGGCGGACCTGGCGCGGGACCCGCAGTTCCAGGAGCGGTTCCGCCGCGAGGCGCAGAACGCCGCGGCGCTCAACCACCCGGCGATCGTCGCCGTCTACGACACGGGTGAGACGCAGACCGAGTACGGTCCGCTCCCCTACATCGTGATGGAGTACGTCAACGGTCGGACGCTGCGCGACATCGTCAAGACCGAGGGCCCGATGTCGCAGAAGCGGGCCATGGAGGTCATGGCGGACGTCTGCGCCGCGCTCGACTTCTCGCACCGGCACGGCATCGTGCACCGCGACGTGAAGCCGGCGAACGTGATGATCACCAACCACGGCGCCGTGAAGGTGATGGACTTCGGCATCGCGCGGGCAATGCACGACGGCCAGGCGGCGATGACGCAGACCGCCGCGGTGATCGGTACCGCCCAGTACCTGTCGCCGGAGCAGGCGCGCGGCGAGGGCGTGGACGCGCGGTCGGACGTGTACGCCGCGGGCTGCGTGCTGTACGAGCTGATCACGGGCGAGCCGCCGTTCACCGGGGACTCGCCGGTCGCGGTGGCCTACCAGCACGTCCGTGAGGACCCGAAGGCCCCGTCGACGGTGAACCCGGCGGTGTCGCCGGAGCTGGACGCGATCGTGCTGAAGGCGCTGGCCAAGGGCCCGGCGAACCGCTACCAGTCGGCCGCGGAGATGCGGTCGGACATGGTGCGGGTGCTGTCGGGGCAGCGCCCGTCGGCGCCGATGGTGATGACGGCGGACGAGCGCACGCAGGTGCTCAACGGCGGTGGCCCGGCCGGGCACGCCGCGGACTACGAGGAGTACAGCGACTTCTACGCCGACGACCCGGCCCGCAGGCGGCGGCGCAGGGCGTGGACCGCGGTGATCTTCACCGTGATCGGGCTCGCGCTGGTCGCGTTCATCGTGTGGCTGTCGGGCGCGTTCGACACGAAGGCCCCGGCGGCGGCGGTGCCGGACGTGCGCGGCCAGCAGCAGAACGTCGCGACGGACACGCTCCGGAACGCGGGCTTCACGAAGGTCTCGATCGTGCCGGTGTCGTGCAAGATGCTGCCGAACCAGCAGCCGGCGTGCGCGAACCCCGACGACGTCGGCAAGGTGCTGTCCACCGACCCGGCGGCCGGGGCCACGGTGGCCACGTCGACCGAGATCAAGCTGAGTGTCGGCACGGCGCCGAAGAAGGTGTCGGTGCCGAACCTGGCGGGCAAGAGCAGGGACGAGGCGACGGCGGCGCTGCAGGCGGTGGGCCTGTACCTCGACCCGAACGTGCCCGAGGTGGACGTCAGCGACCCGAACCAGTACGGCAAGGTCGTCCGGCAGAGCGTCGCGGCCAACGCGACCGTGGACGAGGGCACCACGGTGACGATCACCGTGGGCAAGACCAAGAACATGGTCCAGATCACCGACTACACGGGCAAGCAGTTCTCCGAGGCGCAGGCCGCGTTGCAGGCCGCCGGGTTCGTGGTGAAGAAGGAGACGCAGGCGTCGGGTGAGGCCGAGGGCACGGTCGTGAACCAGAAGCCGAACGCGGGTCTCCAGCCGGAGGGCACCACGGTGACGCTGTACGTGTCCGACGGTTCGCAGCAGCAGATCACCATGCCGGACCTGACGGGCCTGACCCAGCAGCAGGCGCAGCAGCGGCTGGGGCAGGCGGGCTGGGACGGCACGCTGAACTACCAGGTGGACCAGGTCAACGATCCCGACGAGGACGGCAAGGTCACCCGCACCGCGCCCGCGGCGGGTACCCAGATCGCCAAGAACCAGACGATCACTCTGTTCATCGGCGAGCGGCGCAACGGCGGAGGCGGCGGCAACACCACGACGCCGACGACGACGTCATCACCGCGGACGGGGATCCCCGGATTCCCGTGATCCGTCTGAAGGCTGACTGAGGCCAGGTCCCCGCGCGGGACCTGGCCTCACTGCTGTCCGGGGCACGTCGCGGCCCACCGCGTTCGCCGTGGCGGGGCCGGTGGCGGGACTGCGATACTGGCGTCATGGCCGGAGCAGTCGTCGACGCCCCGCACCGCCGGGTGACGCTGGCGGAGGTGCGTGCCCACCGCGAGGAGATCTACCGCATCGCCGAGAAGTACGGGGTGCGGAACGTCCGCGTGTTCGGCTCGGTGGCAAGAGACGAAGCCGACGACGACAGCGACCTGGACCTGCTGGTGGATCCGGGCCCCCACACCAGTTTGTGGGGATTGTCCGGCTTCGCCCTGGACGTGGAGGAGCTGCTGAACGTCTTCACCCAGGTAGCGACGCCGAACGGGCTCAAGGCCCGGATCCGGGACCGGGTGCTGGCAGAAGCGGTCCCCGTGTGAAGCGGGAGACGCCCGAACGCCTGCGGGACATTCTCGAGGCAGCCGCAACGGCAGAGCAGATCCGGCCGCGCACCCGGACCGAGTTCGACACGAACCTCACCGCTCAACTGGCCCTGACGCGCCTGGTCGAGATCATCGGGGAGGCGGCAAACCACGTGGCTCCCGAGGTCCAGGCCGCGAACAGCGACGTGCCGTGGCGCGCCATCGTGGGCATGCGGAACCGCATCACCCACGGCTACTTCGACATGGACCTCAATGCTTTGTGGCGGGTGCTGACCGTCGACCTGCCCGCGGTGCTACCTCGAATCGAGCAGATCCTCGCCGACTCAACTCCGGCGCTGGACGACGGCTCCGACCGCGACACCACTCACCACCAGTAACCCCACCGACGTCACCGCGCCGAGCACCAACGGTCCCGTGGCGGGCGCCTCCGCCGCCAGGGCTCGCAGCATCGGGTTGAGCAGCGGGACCTGCCGGATCAGCAGCACCACCGCGAGCACCACCGGGGCGGTCAGCACCGTGTAACCGATCCGCGGCAACAGCAGCCGCGAGCACGGCAGGCCGACCGCGATGCCCGTCGCCGTGGCGGAGAGGTGCGCGAGGATCCCCAGACCGAGGGTGCCGAGCGGGTTCCCGCCGTGCACCACCGATGACCACACGAGCGGCGCCACCGTGAGCAGCGCCCCGCAGACCAGCACCGCGCCCACCACGCCGCCGAGCACGGTCGACAACCGCCGGGCGTGGACGCGCGTGATCAGTCGCTGGACCGGGTCCTCGGCGTCGACCAGTGCGATCGTCAGCCAGCAGGTGATCACCGCGAGCCCACCGGCGCTCAACGCGAACTCCGGCAGCACCGGCGTGCCCGGGTCCGCGTACACGACGCCCAGCAGCAGCGCGAACAGCAGCGACGGCGGCAGCCAGCGTTGCGAGTGTCCGAGCAGGGCCAGCTGGTACCGGATCACCGCCGGACCTCCCGCACCGACCAGCCGCTCCGCAACGCGTCGAGCAGCACCTCGTCGACCTGTTCGGAGGGCACCGCCAGCTCCTTCCGGTCACCGTCCCGGCAGAGCACGACCCGCGCGACCGAATCGGCCGCCTCCCTCAGCACGCCGTCGGCCAACCGGAAGACCTGGCCGGCGTGGACCCGTGCGACGCGCTCGTCGTGCGCCGTGAACACCACGCCGGCGCCGCGGTCCCGTGCCTCCGCGATCAGTTCGCCCAGCACGCCGTGCGCCGCCGGGTCCAGGCCCGACCACGGTTCGTCCAGCACCAGCAGCTCCGGCTCCGCCAGCAGCGCCTGCGCCAGGCCCACCTTCTGCGCGTTGCCCTTCGACAACCGGCGGATCGGCGCGCCAGGGCCACCCTCCAGCGCGAGCCGCTCCAGCAAAGCCTCGGCCCGCTGCCCGGCGCCGGGCACCCCAGAGATCCGCCCGAGGTGCCGCAGGTACGCCACCGCACTCATCCGCGTGGACGCGGGAAAGCGGTCCGGCACGTAGCCCGTCGAAGGGGTGCCGACGACGCTGCCGGAAGTCGGTTCGGAAATCCGCGCGAGGATGCGCAGCAGCGTGGACTTGCCGGAACCGTTCGTCCCGACCAGCCCGGTCACCTGACCGCCGCGCACCTCCAGGTCCACCCCGGACAGCACGGGACGGCCGCGGCCGTAGCTCTTGCCGACCCGGTCGAGCCGGACCAGCGTCACGCCACCGCGGCCTTCTGCAACGCCTCGACCTCGCGCACGAGCGAATCCACCGTCGCGTCGGGAACCGGGTGGCCCGCGGCGGCCATCCAGTTCGCGAGCATCCGGTGCCCGCGCTGCGTCAGCACCGACTCCGGGTGGAACTGCACGCCTTCGACCGGCAGCTCGCGGTGCCGCATGCCCATCACCACACCCGACTCCGTGCGGGCGGTGACCTCGAACTCGGCCGGGATGGTCTCCGGGAGCACGGTCAGCGAGTGGTAGCGGGTCGCGGTGAACGGGTCCGGCAGCCCGGCCAGGACACCCGTCCCCTCGTGGTGCACCTGGCTCGTCTTGCCGTGCAGCAGCTCGGGCGCCCGGTCGACCGTGGCACCCCACGCGACGCCGATCGCCTGGTGGCCGAGGCAGACGCCCAGCAGCGGGGTGCGCTGCTCCGCGCACCGGCGCACGACCTCGATGCTCTGCCCCGCGCGTTCCGGCGTGCCGGGGCCCGGCGAGACCAGCACGCCGTCGAACTCGCCGAGGCGCTCGGTGTCCACGACGTCGTTGCGCCACACCGTGCAGTCGGCGCCGAGCTGCGCCAGGTACTGCACCAGGTTGTAGACGAAGCTGTCGTAGTTGTCGACGACGAGGACACGCATGAGACCCAGCGTACCGATTCCAGAGCGTGGACCGTACGCCATATCACAGTGATAGTTAGGGTCACCTCACTTTACCGTGGAACGGTGAGCCGAACTCTTCGTGTTGCGATCGTGGGCGCCGGTCCGGCCGGCATCTACGCCGCCGACATCCTCGACAAGTCCGAAGCCGAGGTCAGCGTCGATCTCTTCGAACGCATGCCGGCACCGTTCGGCCTGATCCGCTACGGCGTGGCGCCCGACCACCCGCGCATCAAGGGCATCGTGACCGCGCTGCACAAGGTGCTGGACCGGCCGGGGATCCGCCTGCTCGGCAACATCGACTACGGCACCGACATCAAGCTCGACGACCTGCGCGAGTACTACGACGCCGTCATCTTCGCGACCGGCGCGATGAGCGACCGCCCGCTCGAGATCCCGGGCATCGACCTGCCCGGCAGCTTCGGCGCCGCCGACTTCGTCTCCTGGTACGACGGGCACCCCGACGTGCCGCGCACCTGGCCGCTGGAGGCCACCAGCGTCGCCGTGCTGGGCGTCGGCAACGTGGCGCTCGACGTCGCCCGCATCCTCGCGAAGACCGCCGACGAGCTGCTGTCCACCGACATCCCGCCGAACGTCTACGAGGGCCTCAAGGCCAGCCCGGTGACCGACGTGCACGTGTTCGGCCGCCGCGGTCCCGCGCAGGCCAAGTTCACCCCGCTGGAGCTGCGGGAGCTGGACCACTCGCCGAACGTCGAGGTCATCGTGTACCCGGAGGACATCGAGTTCGACGAGGGTTCGATGGCCGCGATCCGGTCCTCGAAGCAGGTCGACATGGTCGTGAAGACGCTGCAGGAGTGGGCGATCCGCGACCAGGGCGACCGGCCGAAGCGGCTGCACCTGCACTTCTTCCACTCGCCGACGGAGATCCTCGGCGAGGACCGGGTCACCGGCCTCCGCACGGAGCGCACCGAGCTGACCGGCGACGGCAACGTCCGCGGCACCGGCGAGTTCCACGACTGGGACGTGCAGGCGGTCTACCGCGCCGTCGGCTACCTGTCCTCACCGCTGACGGAGGTCCCGTTCGACCACGGCACCGGCACCGTGCCCAACAAGGGCGGCCGCGTGCTGGACATGGACGAGAACCAGGTGCCCGGCGTGTACGTCACGGGCTGGATCAAGCGCGGCCCGGTGGGCCTGATCGGGCACACCAAGGGCGACGCGGCCGAGACGATCGCGAACCTGCTCGCGGACGCGGACTCGCTGGCCCGCCCGAAGCACGACGACCCGGACGCGATCCTGGCCTTCCTGACCGAGCGCGGTGTCCCGTTCACCACCTGGGAGGGCTGGGGCAAGCTGGACGCGCACGAGCGCTCGCTCGGCGAGCCGCAGGGCCGCGAGCGCGTGAAGGTCGTCGAGCGCGACGAGATGGTGCGCGTCAGCCGCCGGTGACGGAAACCTGGTTGAACGGCAGCAGCGGGTCCAGCCAGGGGAACACCACGAAGAGCAGCAGCGCCACCACCGCCAGGACCAGGATGGCCGCGAGGACGAGCTTCGCGGCCACCGGTCCCGGCAGGTGCCGCCAGATCCAGGAGTACATCAGGCCCCTCCGATCGCCTGGAGCAGTTGTGCGTAGGTCGCGCCGGGTGTCTTCGGGAACTGGTTGGTCAGCACGGCGTGCACGATGAGCCGCTGCTTGTCCGAGAACTGCGGGTGGCAGGTGGTCAGGGTGAGCAGCGCGACCTGCTGCGCGGCGGGCAGCACGTCGGTGGGCTGGTGCGGCACCGGCGCGACGACGTCGCCCTGGTCCGGGTTCACCACCTCGCGGCCGACGGTCTGCCCGTAGGCACCGCCGCCGGGCGCGTCCGTGCGCAGGGTGCTGACCTTCGCGCACTGCGGCTGCTTCCCCTTGCCGTTGGCCCAGTTCGCGAGCTCGTCGCTGTGCGGCAGCACGCGGTAGACGAAGAAGTCGGTCTGGGTCTCGACGACGATCGCGTCGCACGAGCTGAGCAGGTCGAGGTCGTTGAACGGCGCGCCCTTGCCGACCCGGTGCCCCGCGACCGAGAAGTTGCCGGGCTCCCCCGGCAGCGCGGTGCCCTTGTAGTGCCCGGGCCCGACCTCGAGCGCGGCGGCGTCGGTGCCCTCCTGGATCGTGAAGTGGTAGTCGGCGCCGAAGCTGGGGATGTACAGCTTCGCGAACGCCTTGCCGTCGATCAGCTCCGAATGCAGCTCGCGGCCCTGCGCCCAGTCCTGGTCCAGGTCCGCGGTCGCGCTGGCCTGCTTCTGCGCGGAGAAGAGGTCGGTGACGTAGAGCTCGTAGACCACGAACAGCAGCACGACCAGACCGGCCGTGATCAGCAGTTCGCCGATGGTCCGCACCACCCGGCCGCCGCGCCCGCGCGACGATCCGGCCGGCGGCGCTTCCAGTATCGCCACGCACGCTCCTCTCCACTGCCTGCTTACGTTAACGTGTGGAGGTAGACGTGGTTGCGCGCTGAACCCGCGCGCCACCGGCGAGTTCCTGTCGAGTACGCGAGGTCCCGATGCCGAAGTCCAAGGTCCGCAAGAAGACGGCGTATACCCCGCCCGCCGACCGGCGTACCCCGGTCAAGGTGCGTGCCGCGGGACCGTCGCACCCGGTCTACAAGGTCGTCATGTTCGGGCTCATGGTCATCGGGCTCGCCTGGCTCGTGGTCAACTACATCGCGGGCGACAAGATCGGGTTCATGGCCGACCTCGGCAACTGGAACTTCGCGATCGGCTTCGCGCTGATGATCTCCGGGCTGCTGATGACGATGCGGTGGCGCTAGGTCGGCTTCGATGTTGACCCGCTCGGCCTATTGACACCGAATTACACCACTGTGACTCATCCCCATTGTGGATAACTCCTGTGGATAACCCTTCCAGCTGGGCCCCACGGCCGGCTCTGGTGGCGGTCGCGCTACTCGGCGCCCTCGTGGCGCTCGCCGGTGCGGTCTTCTCCCCCGATCGGATGGGAGCGGTGCTGTTCGGGGTCGCGGCGGTCGTCCTCGCCGCGTTGTCCGCACACGGGCTGTTCGTCCGGCCCCGGCTGGCGGCCGACGACAGGGGCGTGCGCATCCGGACCACCGGCGGCGTGCACGAGTTCAGCTGGCCCGAGACGCACACGAGGCTGCGCAGCACGCGGCGCCTCGGCAGGGACAGCACGACGCTGGAGATCTCCGTCGGCGAGCAGTTGTTCGTGTTCGGCTGGCTGGAGCTGGGCACCGACCCCCGGGACGTGCTCGACGTGCTGGGTGCCCTACGGCGCTGAGCACTGCAGGCCCGCTCCGGACCCGGTGCACACGACGCTCGCCAGCTGGGCGTCACGCAGGAAGAAGACCCCCAGCAGCGCCACCAGCAGCACGGCCAGCGCACCCGATTGCCAGGCCACGCGGTTCTTCTCCGGCGCGTACACCAGCGCCGCCGTGGCCAGCGCACCCACGACGAGCCCGCCCAGGTGCCCGAACAGCGAGATGTTGGGCAGCGTCACCGTGATGATCAGGTTCAGCACGATCGTGCCGATCGCGGGCACGGGGTTGAGCCGCAGCCGCAGCACCGCGACGAGGATGCCGCCCAGCAGCCCGTAGATCGCGCCGGACGCGCCGGCCGTCGGCCCGTCGAACGCGCCGAACAGGTACACGAGCACGCTGCCGCCCAGCAGCGACAGCCCGTACAGCGCGAGGTAGCGGACCTTGCCGAGGAGCACCTCCAGCTCCCGGCCGATGATCCACAGCGAGAACATGTTCACCACGAGGTGGATGGGCCCGTAGTGCAGGAACCCGGCGGTGAGCAGGCGCCACCACTCGCCGCCCGCGATTCCCGGCGGCCACAGCACCCAGGCGTTGAACAGGCTCGACAACCGGTTGTTCATCGGGTCGTGCGCCTCGACCGCCGTGATGGCGTAGACCAGCACGTTCAGCGCGATGAGCACCGGCGTGACGACTAGCCGGGAGGAAACCCGGGCACCGGCGATCGTCCGCGCGCCGTGGCCCAGCGCGCGGTGCTGCCGGCGGGAGGTCTCGTGCTCCCGCCGGCCGGCCTGCACGCAGTCGATGCACTGGGCACCGACGGCTGCCTCGCGGAGGCAGTCCGGGCACGCAGGCCGGCCGCAGCGGGTGCAGCTCAGCCCGGTCTGGCGGCTGGGGTGCCACCAGCAGCCGGGCAGTGCGGCGGGCGGCGTGTGCGGTATCGGCTCGTTCACGATGCCGCCCACGTTACCCGCGTATTCAGCGTTCGATGTCGATCTTCTCGATGACCACGTCGGCGAGCGGGCGGTCGGCGACACCGGTCGCGGTGTTGGCGATCGTGTCCACCACGTTCTGCGAGTCCTGGTCCGCGACCTCGCCGAAGATGGTGTGCTTGAAGTTCAGGTGCGTCGTGGGCGCCACCGTGATGAAGAACTGGGACCCGTTGGTGCCGGGGCCCGCGTTCGCCATCGCGAGCAGGTAGGGGCGGTTGAACTGCAGCTCCGGGTGGAACTCGTCGCCGAAGCGGTAGCCGGGACCGCCGCGGCCGGTGCCCGTCGGGTCACCGCCCTGGATCATGAAACCGGAGATGACGCGGTGGAAGATCGAACCGTCGTAGAACGGCCCCGACTTGCCACCCTTGGCGTTCGGCTGGGTGTACTCTTTCGTCCCTTCGGCCAGGCCCACGAAGTTGGCCACGGTCTTGGGCGCGTGATCGGGAAAGAGGTTCAGCCGGATGTCACCGTGGTTGGTGTGCAGCACGGCGCGCACCTTCGTCCCCACGGGGGATTCGTTGCTCTCAGTCACGCGCCTCATCGTGCCATCCGCAGCGAGATCCGGCGGAAACGGGCAGGATAGATGCCGGGGATACATCCGAAGACGCAACGATTGACGAGGTGAAGGCCATGACCCGAGCCGCAGACTCGGTCGGCGAGTCGGTGCGGACCGGCTTGCTGGGCCTGCGTGAGCGCGCCGTGGAGGCGGGCAAGGTGGGCGCGGAAGCGACGGCCCGTGCGGCACAGGCAGCCGAGCAACTGCTCGCCGAGAACACCGAGGAACTCCGCAAGGAGGCCACCAAGCGGGGCCGCAAGGCACGCAAGGAGCTCGCCAAGGCCGGCGCGCAGAAGCGCAAGGAGCTGGCCAAGAAGTCGGGCCAGACCCGCAAGGAGCTGGCCAGGGCGAGCGCCGAGGCGCGCAAGGAGGCCGCCGCCCGGCTGGCCGAGATGCGGGCGCCGGGCCGCAAGGCGCGTGCCGCCGCGATCAAGGCCGCCAAGGCCGCGGGCGAGTCCAAGCGCAAGGCCAAGCGCGACTTCAAGTCCGCGAAGAAGGAGTTCAAGGTCGCGGTCGCCGAGGCCAAGGCCGCGGCGAAGGGTGAGCGCAAGCGCCGCCGCTGGCCCTGGCTGCTGGGCATCGGCCTGGCCGCCGCGGCCGCCGCCTACGCGCTGCGCGCCAAGGAGCAGCCGCCGGTCGCCACCGAGCCCCCGAAGGCCACGCCGACCCCGGCGGACCCGAAGCCGGCCACGAACGGTCAGGCTTCGACGCCGTCGCCGGCGCCGAAACAGGGCTGAGCAACGCGAAAGGCCGCCTCCGGAACCCTCCCGGAGGCGGCCTTCGGCGTGCGCAGCCGCGGCTCAGGCGTTGGCCGCGTGCTTGTCGATCAGCTGGCCGAGGCGGGGAAGCGCTTCCTCGACGTTCTTCTTGCCGTTCGGGCGCAGCTTCGAGTAGACCTTCTTGATGCTGTCCCGGCTGCTCTTCTCGGCGCGGGCGTCGGTGACCTCGAGCAGCGCGTCGGCCGCCTGGTCGCCCCGGCTCGACAGGTAGGCGCCGAAGTCGCCGCCGCCCTGGCCCTTGAAGTCGGCGTAGAACGGCTCGAGCTTCGCGGTGAAGTCGTCCAGCAGGCTGTCGACCGCGGACCCGATGATGCCCGGCTTGATCTTCTTGACCGCGGCGAAACCGGTCTTGATCACGGCACCGGAAACGCCGCCCTTGTCCGAGACCTCCTGGTCGACCAGGGTCTCCAGGTCGCTCACGACAGCCGGACGCCTGCTGGAGTCGAGCAGGATTTCCTTGAGGGTGTCAGCCACTGGTGTCTGTCCTTCTTCACTTCGAGGTACACGGAGGTTCGCTGCGGCCCTTGGCACGCCGAGACCGGGTGCTGGTCCTCCCCGGCCGCAGGTGGGGGTCAGCGTAGTACAAGATCAAGTGGCCACTTCAGCCACTGGGTGCTAAAGCCCGAGTGAAGAAATTGTTTGCTTCGCAACGGTTCTCGCCTTGACCGTCTGCGTCTGGTCGGTCGAGACCACGACCGCCGTGCCCGCCTTCGCCACCGCGTACACCGCGCCGGCCGCCGTCGCCTGGTAGCCACCCTCCCAGCCCGCGGGGTCCGTGGCGGGATTACTGCTGTTCACGGGTGCCGCCTTGTCCACCAAGGCCTTCGCGGTCGCCGGGTCACCGACGTACACGCGGACGGTCAGCTGGAGCTTGCCGCTGCGGGCGTAGAAGAAGCACGCCGGATGCGGTTTGTCGGCGGAGGTCTGCACCTTCGACACGTGCTGGCCGTTGGCGTCCGCGACGAACGAGGTCTCCAGGTACGGGCACGGGCCGGGACCGGTCGGCTGCGGATCGGGCGGCGGTTGCGCGGCGGTGGTGGCGGGCGGAGGCGCGCTGGAGGGGGCGGGCGCGGCGGACTGCGGTTGCGAGCAGCCGGCCAGCACGGCGGCGGTGCCGAGGGCGAGCGCGAGTCGACGCATGGGCCGACAGTAAAGCCATGGACGGTCAGTCCAGCACTTTGACATGCTGTCTGAGTGAACCTCGACGACATTCGCGCGGCCGCGACCCGGCTCGCCGGCATCGCCCACCGCACCCCCGTGCTGACCTCCCGCACCCTGGACGACCGCGTGGGCGCGCGGGTGCTGCTCAAGTGCGAGAACTTCCAGCGCGTGGGCGCCTTCAAGTTCCGCGGGGCGTACCACACGCTTTCCCGGTTGTCCCCGGAGCAGTTGGGGCGCGGCGTGTGCGCGTACTCGTCGGGGAACCACGCGCAGGCGGTCGCGTTGAGCGCGGCGCTGCTCGGGACCAAGGCGACGATCTTCATGCCGGAGGACGCGCCGACGTCCAAAGTGGACGCTGTGCTCGGGTACGGCGCTGAGGTGCGGCGCTTCGACCGGTACCGGGACGACCGGGCGGCGCTCGCCGGGGAGTACGCCGGGGAGCGCGGCATGGCGATCATCCCGCCGTACGAGCACCCGGACGTCATGGCGGGCCAGGGCACCGCGGCGCTGGAACTGCTGGAGGACGCGGGCGAGCTCGACGTCCTGATCGCCCCGATGGGCGGCGGCGGGCTGATGGCGGGCAGCGCGACGGCGGCGACCGCGTTGCGGCCGGGCATCAAGGTGATCGGCGTGGAGCCCGAAGAGGGCGACGACTACCGGCAGTCCCTCGCCGCCGGGAAGCGGGTGCGGATCGACGTGCCGCGCACGATCGCGGACGGCATCGCGACGAGCGAGCCCGGCGAGCAGACGTTCGAGATCAACCGGAAACTGGTTTCGGAGATCACGACGGTGACCGACGAGGAGATCGTCGAGGCCATGCGGTTCCTGTTCGACCGCTTGAAGATCGTGGTGGAGCCGAGCGGTGCCGTGGGGGTGGCGACGTTGCTGACCGGGAAGGTGCGCGCGGCGGGGAAGCGCGTCGGCGTGATCATCTCCGGCGGCAACGTGTCGGCGGAGCGGTTCGCGGCGTTGCTCAGCTGAACGAGTTCGGCGGCGGTACCGGAGCGGTCATCCGGTTCTCGTCGGTGAGTGGTTTCGCTTTGCCGTGGAAGGATTTCAGGTCGTCGCCGGCGAGGCAGCGCGCGGGGAAGGCCGCGGACGCCGCCCGGCCGGCGACGGCCCGCACGGGCAGTTCGTTCATCGACGCGGCGAGCACGATGTTGCCGTAGCGGCGGCCGCGCAGGACGCCGGGTTCGGCGAGCATCAACGCGTGCGGGAAGACTTCGGCGATCGTCGCGATGACGCGGCGCGTGAACAGCAGGCCGGGACCGTCCGCGATGTTCATCAGGTACACGCCCGAGGACCGCAGGACGCGGGCGACGTCCGCGGTGAATTCGACGGTCGCGATTTCGCTGGGCATGCTGAACTGTTTGAACACGTCGGCGACGACGAGGTCGGCGGAGTCGTCGTGCCGCGTCGCGACTCCCTCGCGGCCGTCGGAGATGCGCACGCGGAGTTGCGGCACGCTGCGCAGGTCGAGGTGCTCGCGGACGAGTTCGATGAGGGGCCCGTCGGCGTCGAAGACGAGCTGGCGGGAACCGGGCCGCATCGCGGCGATGTAGCGCGGCAGGGTGCAGCCGGCGCCGCCGAGGTGCAACGCGTCGAGCGGCCCGCGGTCGAGCGCGTCGACGACGTCGGCCATCCGCCGGATGTAGTCGAACTCGAGGTGCTGCGGGTCATCGAGGTCCACATAGGACTGTGCGACGCCGTCGACGCTGAGCAGCCACCCGCCGGGCCGGTCGGCGTCGGCGAGGAGTTCCGCGGTGCCGAAGCGCACGGGGTAGAGGCCCGGCACGGGTTCGGCTGGTTTGCGCCGCTTGCTCAAGCGCCGGTGGCCCCGTCGGTGCGTTCACGCAGGAGGTCGGCGTGCCCGTTGTGGCGCGCGTACTCCTGGATGAGGTGGAGGTAGAGGAAGCGCACGGAGAAGACCTGGCCGTCGTGGGTGAAGGTGTCGTCGAGGGCGGCGCTCGCGAAGATCTTGTCGGCGAGGCGCTGTTCCTCCAGCAGCCGCTCGTAGTCCGCGGCGGCGTCGGCGGGATCGGCGTCATCGAAGTCGACGTCCTTGCCGGGGTGCAGCCGTTCGACCCCCTCGGCCGCGAACCGCTCACGCAACCAGATGCGCTCGACCTTGGCCATGTGCCGCACGAGCCCCAGCAACGAAAGCGACGACGGCGGCACGGTGCGGCGGGCCAGCTCCTCGCCGGTGAGCCCGGCGCACTTGTGCAACAACACGCTGCGGTGCCAGGCGAGGTAGCCGGCGAGCATGGTCCGCTCGTCGGCCGCAGTCGAGCCGGAGAAGATCTCGACTCGAGGAGCTGTCCAGGTCACGGCCCCAGCCTAGCTGGCGAGGGGTGAGGAAGGTTCGTACGGCGGACCGTCACCACGGCGCAGCCGTGGACGTTCAAACTAGTCCATCCGAGTGAACTTCACCTCCAAGGCTACGGGGCGCGTGTCACCAGTCTTCGCTAAAGGTGTTTTCAAATTCGAGCCCACTTATCCATCCGAGGAACCCACTCCAGTTCTGAAGGATAGTTGAGCAGAATTCAAAGATTCTTGGCGCCAGTGCAGTTCAACAATATATTCGGTGCTCTCGAGAGGAGCATTCCTGTCGCCGAGATCTTTTTGCCGTCGCCATACGCAGGATGCGACCCGCGCAACCCGGGTTCGTGCACGGTCGAAGCGGCCCGCAACACAGTACGCGACAGGAGTGCCGACAACGCCGATCAGGACGCGATCTGGCGTGCTTTGATCCAGCCAGTCAGGCGCGAACCCGAGCAATGGACCCAGATCGCCTACTGGATGATGTTGCCCAGCCAGCGGGGCACCGCTCCTCGACTTCCTCGAAGCGCTCACCCAGGTGGACCTCGACGGCGAACTCGGCAAGCAGTTGTGGTGGAGAACTTTCAATTTCGCCAACAACGCACGCAAGAAGCACGCACACGAGCAAGCCACTGACCAGATCGAAAAGATCATCTCGCAGGCCACTGAAGCCGCCGACGATCCGAACTTTTGGAGCCCGACGGCGAACGCCCACTACGACCCTGAATTGATCGAGGGCGAACGTCTCGGCGCCCTCGCCAGCAGACTCGGCCTGCAGAGCCTGCTCGACGACTCCTCCCACCAAACCATGGACTGGCTGTTTTTCAACGAAGAACACCGAGGTGAGGCAGCATGACCGAACTGGTCCCCGTACGCCGACTTCCCGCACCCACTTCGAAACCGGAACCGCGCCGCGCTTCCGGCACCCTCACTTTTCCTGAAGTCTTCCAACTGCCGGCTTCTGTCGACCTGACCACAGCAGCCAAAGCTCTGGGCATTCACGTCAACACCGCCTACAAGCTCATCCAACGCGGCACGTTCCCCTGCCCTGTCATGCGCGTGGGAGGGCAGTACCGAGTCGCGACGAGGGCGCTGCTGGTCACCTTGCACATAGACGAGATCCCCGTGCAGCCCGAGCACGTCAACAACGGCGCTGCCTTCGCCCGGCACGCCGACAAGCGCTAGTCCCACCAAAGCAAATGCCCCGTTTCGGCACGGTTGCGTGTCGAAACGGGGCATCGCACTACGTGGAGCTGAGGGGAATCGAACCCCTGACCTCTGCCTTGCAAAAGCAGCGCTCTACCAATTGAGCTACAGCCCCGGACCGCGGGCGGACCCGCGGGGAGTTTCAGTTGTTCTGGCCCGCACCCGCGGCGCGCGCCGGGGCGGTGCCGTTCGTCGAGACGGCGCCGAGCGGCTTGTCGGTGGGGGCGGTGGCCTCGCGCCACAGCTCGGCTTCGGCCTTGGCGTCCTTGTTGCGCTTGAGAACGAACAGCACACCACCCGCGACCACCGCGAGCGCCAACAGCTTCTTCACCTGAAGCCCCTTTTTCGACGTTTCCGCTGACTTCACGATGCTACCGGACCCGAGGCATACCACGTTCGAGGGCTGGGTAGCCGACTGAAGACGGGGCGCGAGCGCTCCGGGCAGTAACCCACTGACTACGGCCAGGGTCGTCGCGGCGTCGTTCCCCGTCGTCCCTGGCCATTCCACGTGGAACCACGGCAGTCTTGACCTTGACCTCGGGGCAGGCCACACGGTGGTGGCATGAGGAGGGCGAGCTTGGGACTGCTGACGATCGGGGCCTTCGCGCGGGCGTCCCGCCTGTCGCCGAAGGCGTTGCGGCTGTACGACGAGCTCGGGCTGTTGCGCCCGGTCGCCGTCGATCCGCGGTCCGGCTACCGCTTCTACGCGCCCGAGCAGCTCGAACGGGCGCGACTGGTCGCGTGGCTTCGCCGGCTGGGCATGCCCTTGGCCCGGATCCGGCGGGTCTGCGAACTGGACGGACCTGCGGCCGCGGACGAGATCGCCGACTACTGGCGTGAGGTCGAGGCCGATATGCGGTCTCGCGAAAAGCTCGCTTCCTTCCTCATGAACCACCTCTCGAGGAAGGACGAACCCATGTCACCGCTGACCATCCGCTACGCCGTCCGCACCGATCGCGGCCTCGTCCGCGAGGAGAACCAGGACGTCGCCTATGCCGGGCCGAACCTGCTCGCCGTCGCCGACGGTTTCGGCGGCGCCACGGCCAGTACCGCCGCCATCGACGCGCTGAAGCCCCTCGACGAGACCGTCCCCGCCGGGGATCTGCTCAACGCGCTGTCCGATGCGGTCGAACGCGCCGGCACGGCCGTCCGGGAGCTCGGCGCGAACACCGGGACCACACTCACCGCGCTCGTCCGGTCGGGCTCGCAGCTCGCACTCGTCCACATCGGTGATTCCCGCGTCTACCTGCTGCGCGACGGTCGTTTCTTCCAGATCACCCAGGACCACACGCTCGTCCAGTCGATGATCGACGACGGACGCCTCACCGCCGAGGAAGCGCTTTCACACCCTCAGCGCAGCCTCCTCGTCAAGGCGCTGCACAGCGACGGGTCCGCCGAACCGGATCTCGAACTCCGCGACGCCCAGCCCGGCGACCGCTACCTCCTCTGTTCGGATGGCCTCTACACCGCCCTCGAACCAGCGGCACTGCGCGAGGTGATGGCGGACGTCGCCGATCCCGGGGAGGCGGTGCGCGAACTCGTCGACCTCGCCAACTCCCGCGGCGGTCCGGACAACATCGCCTGCGTCGTCGCGGACGTGGCTTAGGCGCGGACCGCCTGGACGTCCAGCCGGACCTCCACCGTCGACCCGACCACCACCAGTCCCTTGGCCAGCGTCTGCTGCCAGTTGATGGTGAAGTCCTCGCGGTGCAGCTCCGTGGTGGCGCGGGCGCCCAGGCGGTCGCCGTTCCACGAGCGCAGGCCGAGGTACCCGGCGTCGAGCCGCACGCCGCGGCTGGCGCCACGCAGGTTCAGCGTGCCGTCGAGGTACCAGCGGTCGCCCGCGGTCCGGGTGACGCGGTTGCTGAAGAAGTGCAGCCGGGGGTGGTTCTCGACGTCGAGGAAGTCGGCGGAACGCAGGTGCTCGTCCCGTTTCGGCGCCGCCGTGTCGATGCTCGCCGCGTCGATGATCACCTCGACGGAGGAGTCCTCGATCCGCGGGGCCACGTTGATGCTGCCGCGGAAACTGGTGAACCGGCCGTGCACGAGGGACAGCCCGATGTGCCGCGCCACAAAGCGGATCGACGTGTGGTCGGGGTCGAGCACCCACTCGCCGGGCTCGGGCAGGCGCAGGCTCGCGTCCGGCTGCAGCTCGACCTCACCGAGCGCGGTGTGGTCGCCGCTCACGACTTCGACGTTGTGGACGCTTTCCCGGTACCCGCCGGCGCTGATCGTCACGGCGTACACCCCGGCGGCCGCGGTGCAGACGACGAGACCGTAGTCGTCGGAGGTCGCGCGGCTGGTGCGCTGGGTGCGCCGGTGCCGCAGCACGAGCTCGGCGCCCGCCAGCGGGCGCCCGTTCTCGTCCCGCACGCGGGCGCTGACCAGCCCCGCCCCGGGGTCGAAGGTGACCGGCTCCCCCTGCCGGCCATCCCTGCGCAGTAGGCGGCCGAACATCACTGCATCTCCCGTCACTCGTAGGTGCCCCATCGGACACTAACGAAGCGGCGGAAGGAGGTGAGCCCACACGTTAGGCAGACCACACCCGGGCCTACCTGCGGTTCCGCTCGTCGAGCTGGCGTTTGAGGTCCTCGATGTTCCAGCGGTGGTGCCCTCCCGCAGTGGTCAACGTGGGCTTGACCGAGCCCTCGCTGACCCAACGCTGGAGGGTGCGCCGGTCGACTCCGACGGCTTTCGCGGCATCCTTGGTCGGGACAAGATCACCGGGCACTTACCTACTCTTGCCTGCGTATGTCGCGATCGTCCACCCCGCTGGCGCGCTTGACAACAAAGACAGCAAGTTACGGCAGTTAGTCGCATTCGTAGCGACTAGCCGCAGTTATCACAGGAGCAAAGAGGCGAGTGGCGGTACGTCATCCTTGCCCGGCATGTGATTCCCGAGCGGAGGAGACCGCCGATGTGCAGCGCTGTCGATCCCTCGCTCCTGCGTGAGCTGGGCAGCGGCCTCGTCGACCCGGAGCGCCCGGACGGAAGGGTGTGCGTCCGATGTGGCGCCCCCGCGACGCTCTACGCCGTCGATCTCCTCGAGTCCGTGTGGGACACCTGCGCCAGGCACCACGGCGCGGTCATGATCGACCTGCTCCACGGCGAGGTCGAGGACATCGGACCCGGCTGGCGCAGGCCCGCGTTGAAACTGCTCAGGTTTCCGCACCCCGACGCGTAAGCGCCCAGCACGAAATCAGGCCCCGCCTCCTCGGGAGGAGACGGGGCCTGATGGTGTCCGGTGGGCCCAGGAGGACTTGAACCTCCGACCTCTTCGTTATCAGAAGAACGGGTCGCGTCTCAGGCGTGTCCCGCGGTCTCAAACGGCCCTGTTCGCTCGCCGTCGCGACATCGGGGCGTCTCACGTTGTCTCAGGATTCACACCCTGTCGCGAGCCGCTCTGGACACAGGATTGGACACCACTTCCGGGGCGCTTGCCTCCTACCCACCGGGTCGGCGGGCGAGCAGCATCTCCAACATCTCGGCCGGTGTCGCACAACGAAAGCCCGTGTCGTCAGGCCGCCGGAACGAGGACTTCTCCGACAGCGTTTGACATGCGAGACGACCCACGGGAGGTTCATCGGCGTGACCCCACACAGCGCTAGAGCGGGAGACCCTATCCCCATGGACAAGGACCGATGGATCGTCCACGGCGAGCGTCCCGTCTACGAGACCGAGTGGGTCAAAGTCGGCTTAGCCGACATCTCGCAGCCATCGGGCGAGCGCTTCGAGCATCACACCGTGTGGTTTCCGCCCGTCGCCATGGCGATCGTCTTCAACGACACTGCGGATCACGTTCTCATGGCTTGGCGACACAGGTTCGCACCAAACATCTGGAGCTGGGAAGTACCCGGCGGCATCATCGACGGCGACGAGTCCCCTGAGGAGACCGTCGTCCGCGAGATCGAGGAAGAGACCGGCTACCGGCCGCGCTCGATCGAGCCGCTGATCACGTTCGAGCCCGCGGTGGGCATGCTGCGCAACCCGAACCACCTCTTTGTCGTCCGAGGCGTCGAGCAAGTCGCCGACCCGACCGAGCAGAACGAAGGCACCTTCCAGTGGATGCCCTTCCGCGACGTTCCCGACCTCATCCGAGCAGGCCAGGTCGGGAACTCAGGCGCTCTGATCGGGCTGCTGCACGTTCTCGCGCTAGGCGGCAAGTAGCTCCGCGATCCGGGCTCGCTGCCGGGCTGAGCCTGTTGTGCCGGCCAGCTCGGCGGCTTGTCGGGCCTGCACGCGCGACTCGTCCAGGTCGCCGCGCTTCCGCAGGGCAAGCGCGAGGTCTACACGAAGCCCCGCCTCTGCTCGCCGTGAGGTGAGCGTGGTGAGCCCATCGAGCGCCGCTGTCAGGTCCTCGATCGCCTGGTCTTCGCCAAGTCGCGCCAAGCAGTTGCCCCGCCACCGGGCGAGGTGCGCGCCGTTCAGCATCAGGTACGGCAACTCAGGGTCGTTGTCGCCAGCTGGCAGCACGTCGGCCGCTTGATCGAGCCGCCGCATCGCGCCGGATCGGTCCCCCGCCGCGGCCAGGAACTCGGCGTGCGCCGCGGCCAACCACGACCGAAGGCGTGCGGGGACCTGTCCGAGCAGCCTGGGTTCGCTTGCATACTCGACCAGCTCCACCGCATCGGCGGCCCGGCCGGCATCGAGCAGAACGTAAGCCTGCTGCGCCGTGACGTGCGCGAGCACGGCTGGGTTCTCCCCCTGCCGTGCTGCGGACTTCGCGATGTCGTGCAGGTCCCACGCTTTCCGGAGATCACCCGCATCGAGCGCTTGCCAACCGGCGAGCGCAGCCGCCTCAGCGAGGGTCACCGCCGCTGTCGGAAGGTGGCCGCTCGGCAGCGCATTTCGCAGCATCTGCTCAAGGTTGCGGACGTGGGCTTCGGTCTGCGGAATGATCGCCGCCCCCAGCAGCCGGTCCTGCAGCCGGTAGAAGTTCGTCTGCTGGTCTAGCAGCGAAATCACCGCTGGATCGAGCCGGACCACCTCGAATGTGCTCGGGAGGTCGAGCGCAGGTGGCGGTGTGGTCTCGACCAACCCGAGCGCGGCCGGTGGAAGCTCGAATACCTCGCACAGTTCGTCCCGCCAGTCCGTCGGGATCACCGCGCCGGTCTCCCACGACGTGTACATCCGCTTCAAGCTGGCTTCCTTCGGGGGCATCTTGCCCCGGCGACGGCGAGCCTGCGTGAGCTTGGCCCGGACCTCGCCTTGCGTCATCCCGGCGGCAAGGCGAGCACGGCGAAGCTTGCTCTCGGTTGCCCCGCTGTCCCCCACGGTCACCTCCCTTGCGGGCATTGTGCCTGGTCAGCCCCTGGTGAGTCGAGCGAATCACCAACGACTCACCAGGGACTCATCTCCCCAAGAAGCCGGAACCAGACGAATCTTGAGGCATGGCAACGGAAACCGCCGAGCCGCAGAACCTGGGAGGTAGCCATGGGCAAGAAGGGCAACATGATTCCGGTCCCGACTGGTGGGAGCGGGCTACTGCCGAAGGTGCTGGGCGCCCTGATCGCGCTCGCGCTACTGGTCTTCGTTGTGAAGCACCCGACCGATGCGGCGAACTGGGCCAAGGCACTCGCCGCGGGCATCGGCAGCATCATCGACGGGATTGCCGCCTTCACCCGGCAGCTCGCCGCATAGCCGAGCCTGTTGACTCGTCACGAGCCGAGACGCCCCAAGGCAGCAGACAACCGACGCTCCAGGTCTTCGAACTGGTGCCTGATCGTGCGGACTTCGTCGCGAAGTTCCAGCAGCTCAGTCCGAGCGTCAGCAAGCCGGGACTCTGGCGTCTTCCCAGCATCCTCGGGAGCGAGCACAACCGCGGCACTCTTCTCCCTCAGGGCGACAAGACCTTCCGCAGCGAGCAGCCGAAGTGCCTGATTCGCCGTGGTGCGAGAACCGCCGTGCTGCGCGACCAGCTCGCGAGTGCTGGGCAACCGCTCCCCCGGCTTGAGATCACCCGCAAGGATGCGCTCACGTAGCTGACCGGCGATGTCTTCCCTGGTCACGACCATCGAATCCCCTTCCGCAGCGCACCCAGTCTAGCGCTGTCCTAGGCCAGACCCTTGACAAGCAAATCTGTCCTACTTACTGTCTCACTCAAGCCAACTGGCCTAGGACAGAAGTCCTCGAAGTTCAACGAACAGGAGAGCAATGAAGTACGCACGGATCACCAGCCCCACGGCCGTCGACGCGCTGTTTCCGCTGGTCGATGAGGACATTTCCGCCGTGGCGCGGGATGAGGAGATCGCGGCGGAGGTCGCGGAGATCGATGCGCTGATCGAGGAGGCGGAGCGGGAGTGGGCCGCGGCGGAGCGTGTGGAGTCGTTCCGGGTGTCGCGGGAGCTGACTGACCTGGTCAGCGCGCGTCGGGCGGTTCGGCGGGTGACGCGGGAGGTGCTGCGTTCCCGGGTCCGCACCGGCAGTGCGGGTAAGGCGGCTGCCTGACCATGTGGCGGTTGGACGGGGACTTCGAGGGCACGGCGGAGCTCCACATTCTGGGTGGCACGAGTGCCGGGTCGGAGACTCTCACGCTCACCTCGGGTCAGATCGGGCCGCAGGAGGAGGAGTTCTTCGGGCAGAGCCACTGCCACTGGCTGGCGGCGGCGATGAGCTGCATGACCGGCTGGGAGCTGGTGGGGGTCAAGCTCTACTACCCCGGCCAGGGGTGGACGGCCGTGCACACGGCGGTAGCCACGCCGGATGGGGCGGTGCTGGACATCTACGGCCGCCACGACTCCTTGGACGCCTTCGCCGAGCGGTACCGGAAGCTGACCGGCCTGGAGGTGGAAGTGCGGCGGCTGCCGCGCGAGGAACTGTTCCACGACCACCTCACCACCACCGATTCGCGCCTGATCGACGACCCGTTGTGGTGGACCCGCACCGACTCCGACCGCCGGATGCCAGCTCTGTACCAGCACTACGCCCGGCTGGTGCTCACCAAGGCCGGACACGAGGTGCCCGAACACTGCCGCCCCGCCCCACAACCGGACGCCAACGGGACGCAGACGCCCCCACCGCCGAGCACGACGGCAACCACCACCACAACAGCAGGAGGAACACCCGCAATGTCGAGCATCGAGGAAATCCGCGCGGTTCTGGCCGGCAGCAACGAGCAGGCCGAGGGTGTGCTCGGCGCACTCGGGCAGGCAGCCCAGGCCGCGTCCGAGATTCAGGGCCGCCTGCACTCCGTCGCCGGGGGCAGCAGCCAGGCCCCGGTGCAGGAGGCCCTGAGCCTCTACGCCGAGCTGCGCGACACCGTCGAGAAGCTCATGGGCATGGTCGCCGCCGCCCGCTCCGCGGTCGAGACCTACGCCACCAGCCTCTAGGAGGCCGCCGTGAGCAACGCCCAGTCCATTTCGGGTCCCGGCGCGGCGCATCCCGCCAAGAACGTCACCGCGCCGGGTCTCCCCAACCACTCGCGTAACGACTCGAAGGGAAGGACCCCAATGGTAGGCAAGGCCCGCGCCCGGATCAGCACCGCGGCCGCCCGGCTGGCTCTGGCGATCGACGATGAGCTGGTCACCTACACCCCGCAGGCACTCAACGAACTGATCTCGACCGTAGTGGCCCGTGAGGTCGCCGGACGGCAGCGCGAGCGGGCCGCCTGGCACCGGGAGCAGGCCGCCAGGCAGGCCGAGATCACTCGCCAGGTCCCGCTGGGCGCTTCGCAGCCTTCGTTCCTCCGCGCCCGGGATCACCACCGCGAGGCCGACGCCCTGGAGGCGCTGGCGCAGCGCGAGCTGGACCGGATCAAGGAGGCCGCGTGAGCGCCCGCATCGCGGTCGGCACCACCCCGGCCCAGCTCAAAACGCTGTGCATCCGCCGCTACGAGGCCACGACCGGCAAGCGGTGGCGGGAGGCCACCGAGACGGCCAAGCGGAAGTGGCTCGCGAAGACCGAGCCGGTGATCCGCGGTGAGGAAGGCATCGCCGCCGACGCGGTGTGGCGGGACGAGGCGTGGCAGCCCGCCGGCCAAACCGACCTGTTCTCCCTGACCGACGCCGACACGGAGGTTCCGGCATGAGCAAGACCAACGTGCTGCCCAAGAAGAACACCCTGCGCAAGCTGCTCTGGCTCGCCGTGCTGGTCGCCGTCGTGGTGTGGATCGTGCAGCACCCCTACCAGGCCCGGCACGCGCTGGACAGCGTCGTGCACGCGCTGACCGTGCTGTTCTCTGGCCTGGGAGGTGGCCGCTGATGACCGGCCCCGAGCACTACCGCGAAGCTGAGCGACTGCTGGAGATGGCCGCGGTCTCTGCCGCACGGGATGCCTACCGCGAGGTGCCGCTTGACCGGCCGCCGTCGCCGTCCGTGGAGGCCGCACAGGTCCACGCGACGCTGGCGCTGGCTGCGGCGACAGCGATGGGCGGGGACCTCGACGTTCCTGAGTGGACGGCTTGGCGTCGTGTCGCCGCGACCAAGCGGGGTGAGCGGTGATGTCGATGTTCGAGGTTCTGCGTCGGTGCGGGACGTTCGCGCTGCTGGTGTTCACCGGCGTGGTGCTGGTGTTCCTGGTGCTGCACCTGGTCCGGATTCCGCTGGTGCTGATCGCGAAGGTGCTGGAGATCTCCATGCGCCGCCTGGACGGGTTCGTGGCCCGGCACGCGAGCAAGCCCCCGGCCGGTCCGAAAAACCAGTTCTTCCACCACCCCACCGTCACCCGGGAGGAGGCCATCAATGTTCACGCCTGAGCCCAAGCCCACCACCGACCACACTGGACAGTCCACGACCGACGCCGCGGTCGAGGCGCGCCGCGCGGCCGATCTGGCGATCTACACCAGCGCCAAGTACCCCACCCGCACCACCCAGACCGTGTCCTGGATCGGCTGGCACTTCGGTGAACTGTCCGGCGTGGTCGTGCCGCTCGGTCTCGGAGCGGCGGTGTGGGACGGCTTCTACGCCCTGTCGCTGCTGACCGCCCTGGGGTGGGCGGCGAACGAGCTGCGGCTGCGTCGTCAGCAGCGCGCCCTGCGCACCCGCCCGGCCGCCCGTGGCGAGTCCACGAAGGACGGGGAGGTGTCGCAGTGAGCTGGTATGAGGAGCGGCGCGAGAACAAGCGCACGGAGGCGATGATCCGGCGCGAGGATGCCGCCGCTGCCGCGCAGGTGCGGATCGCGGAGCGGCAGGCGGCCGCGCAGATCAAGCGGGCCGACGAGCAGGCCCGGCAGAAGGCACGGGAGGAGGCGGCGGATAAGCGCCGCGCCCGCTGGCGCAAAGCCTGGTCCACCGTCACCGGGTGGCTCGCCGCGCACGTGGTGGAGCTGCTGATCTACCCGATTGCGCTGCTGTCGTTCGCGCTGGCGGCCCCGTCGATGGCCGCCTATGGCGCGTCCGTCTACGGCTCCGCCCTGGGGGCGCTGCTGCCCGGGATCACCGAGCTGGGGATGTGGGCGTTCGCGGTCGCGGTGGTGATCGAGCGCCGTCGCCACCCGGATCGCTCGGTGTGGGGTCTGGTGGCCGGGGTGCTGGTGTTCGGCGCGGTGGCGTTCGGGATCAACTTCACCCACGGTCTGACCACCGCGTGGGACCACGGCGTGGTGATGGGTACCGCCTCGATCGCCGGGGTGGTCGCCCACCAGCTCACGCTGGCGACCGCCCCGAAGTCCGGGCAGCAGCGGCGGGAGGCGCGGATCGAGCGGGCCGCCGCCCGCAAGGTCGCCCGCATCCGCCGCGCCGCGGTCAAGCGCGCGGTGGCCGAGATCGACGCGGACGGGTCGGCCCGGCTGCTCTACGCCCCCGGCCGCTACACCCTCACCCGCCGTGGCCTGCGGCCCGCGACCGTGCCCGGCCTGCCGGTGGCCGAGCCAACCGACTGGGATCGCGAGCTGGCCGACCTGCTCGCCACCACCGGCACCGCCACCGCGACCGGCCCGGTGCCCTCGATCGAGGACGACCAGGACCGAGGCGACTCGATCGAAGGCGGGGCGGTGGCGACCCTCGACCACGGCCCTGACCTGCATGAGTCGACCCCGAACCGGCCGGTGATCGACCGCAAGCCGGGCCGCTCGATCGAGCAGCTCCGCGCCGAGCTGGCCGCCGCGATCGAGGCCGGGAAGGTCAACCCGACCTCGGCGGAGTCGATCCGCAAGACCCTGCGCATCGGGATTGCCCGCGCCCGCCAGCTCCGCGACGAACACACCAAGGGAGGACGCAAGTGACCCAGCAGCACGAGCAGGAGGAATTGGCGCGGGTGCACTACCTGCCCACCCATCGCGCCGACTCCACCCCGGCCGCGTCCGAGACGGAGGTGGTGGAAGGGGAGCTGATCTCCGAGGAGGAGTACCAGCGGCTGTTCACCCAGCGCGGGCAGGCCATCGAGCGCTACAAGGGCTACCGCCGCGACCTGGTCACCGCTGGGCGGGCGGTGAAGACCGTCGCCTTCCACGACCGCACCAAGATCCTCGTGAAGGCCACCGGGCGGCACGTGTTCGGCTACCCGATCGCCGGGGCCGGGGTGGTGCTCAAGCGGTGGCGCGACATGCACGGCGCGTCCCGCTACGAGCGGCAGATGCAGGCCGCGGAGATGGAGGGCAACCACGAGCGGCTGCTGGAGTGGGAGGCCCGCGACGTCGCGGAGAAGCAGCGCCGCCACCAGCGCGTCATGGACTGGGCCGCCGCGCCCGGCCAGTGGATCAAGGCCGGGGCGCTCGGGCTCGTTGGTGTGACCGGGTTCCTGCTGGTCCTCGGCGTGGTGCTGGCGATCAACTCCAAGCAGCTCGCCGACGTGGTCGCCCCGATCAGCGCCGTGGTGGACGCGATCGCGTTCGCCGTGTGGTTCCTGGTCACCTACGGCGTCTTCCTGCTCGCCGGGGGCACCGCGGCCGGGTTCTACTACCTGCACTACCAGGGCCGCAAGCATGTCGAGCTGCCCGGCTGGCTGCGCTCGGCCCCGGCCGCCGCGGGCGGCCCGGAGACGGCGGTGGACGAGTCGGTGATCATGAACGCGCTGCGCAACCTGGGCCACCCGGCGCTGAACAAGAAGCTCAAGGAGGGCTGGGGCACCGCGATCACCCCGACCTGGGTGCAGCCGCCGCTGCCGGTCGGGCACGGCTGGGAGTTCGTCCTCCGGCTCCCGTCCGGGGTGCCCGCGACCAGCATCAACGCCCGCAAGACCGTGCTGGCGCACAACCTCGGGCGACGCCCGGAGGAGGTGTGGGTCGAGGTCGACGACAACGACCCGATGGCGATGAAGTGCCTGGTCCTCGACCCCGGGTCGCTGCGGAAGCCGGTGCCGGACTACCCGCTGCTCGACGGCGGACAGACCGACTTCTGGACCGGGTTCCCGGTCGGCATCGACGCCCGCTGGAACCCCGTGGAAACGCCGGTGTTCGAGCGCAACTTCGTCAAGGCCGGGATCATGGGCTCCGGTAAGTCCACGCTGGTCCAGACCGAGCTGGCCGGGGCGGTGCTCGACCCGCTGGTGGACATCGACGTGTTCTGCTTCGCCGAGAACAACGACTACGAATGGCTGCGCCCAGTCGCCTCGATCATCTCCATGGGCGACACCGCCGAGAACGTCCAGGCGTGCATGGACCACATCCACGAGCTGCACGCCAGCCTCGCCGAGCGTGGCCGGCTGCTGCGTGAGTACGGCATCAGCGCCGTGACCCGCGAGGCAGCGGAGAAGGACGACCGGTTGCGGCCCCGGATCGTGGTCGTCGACGAGTGCCAGAGCTTCTTCCGGCAGGACAAGCCCGAAGACCGGCGCGAGGTGGTCAACCTGGTCGTGCGGTTCTTCTCCGCCGCCCGCAAGTACGGGATCGTGCTGGTCTTCGCCACCCCGACCCCCTCGGACCAGTCCCTGCCGCGGGATCTGGTCGCGGTCACCACCAACAAGGCGTGCTTCGCCATCGGCGACAAGGCCCGCAACAACGTCGTGCTGGGCGAGAAGGCGTACGAGAACGGGCTCTCGGCGCTGGAACTCAAGCCCGCGGTGAAGAAGGGCGGCAAGATCGTGGCCCTCAACGACGTGGGCACCTCGGTCACCGTCGGGTACATGGACACCCCCGGCCTGCTGCGCTCCTACAACCTCACCGACCACCAGAAGGCCGCGATCGTCACCCGCGGAGTCGAGCTGCGCGGCGGCCGGGTCCACCGCGCCGCGATCGAGCAGCCGCAGCAGCGTGACCTGCTCGCCGACGTAGCCGCCGTGCTGGAGCCCGGGGAGGACAAAGTGCCGGCCACCGACGTCTGCTCCCGGCTGCGCAAGCTGGCCCCCGACTACCGCCCCTACCTCAGCCTCAAGGCCGAAGGGCTGCGCGACCAGCTCGCCGAGCACGGCTGCAAGGTCACCAAGGTCAGCGTCCTCATGGTGTTCACCGAGCGTGTCCACCAGGCGCTCGCTGCCCGCGAGGGAGGGAACGGCTGACCGGGCCGGAAAACCCGCCTGCCAGCCCACCTCGCGGGCGGGTTCTCCCTCCGTTCCCTCACTCCCTTCAGTACTGAAACCGCAGATCAACCCTAGGGAAGCCGCCTAGGGGCACGCCGGGGGGAATTTTCCCTACCCATCACCGGATTCCCTCGCCCGCTCCCTGCCGATTCCCTACCCCCGCACGCCCACCGATCGTCACTCACAGTCACTTTCGGAGGTTCGATGACTGCCCGCCTCGCCCGCCTGATCGCCGCCTTCGTCGCCACCTGCCCCGACTGCGGCGCGCAGCTCCCGGCCGACCAGGTCATGTGCTCCATCTGCGCCAACAAGTAACCCACCGTCTGGAAAGGACACGCCTCGATGGGAAGCAACAAGCCCTTGGTGCACCGCGGAACCAAGTCCTGGTGGACCGGCGACGTGAAGACCCTCTGCGGGCTCACGATCCCGCGTGGTGACGCGAAGTCGCCCTGGTTCACCAGCCCGGCCTGCCCGCAGTGCGAGGCCATTCACGCAGCCCGCAAGCGCAAGTAGCCACCGACCCTGCCGGGCCGTCCGCGACACCGCCTCCGGGCGGCCCGGCAGCCCCCAAGACCGTCCGCACTCGCGAAAGGTTGTCCATGCCTACCGCCACCGCGACAGACGCCCTGACCGACCCGGAGCGCCAGTTCCTCGGCTGCCTGATGCAGATGCCCGCCCGCCCCGCGCGGCGGGTGCTGGCCGGGATGCGCGCGACCGACTTCACCGGCGGCATGGCCGCCCACGTCCTCCAACTCGCCATCGAGGTCGTGGCCGCCGACCACACCCCGGCCCCGGTCACCCTCTACGCCCACGCCCTCGCCACCGGCCAGGCACCGGGTGAGAAGCGCCGCGAGTGGCTGTCCGGCTGGCTCGTTGACACCTTCCGCGACGCCCCGCCGCCTGAGCTGGCTCACCACCTCAAGGCCGTGCTGCTGGAGGCCGCGTGGCGGCGCGCGCTGCTCGCCCACGCCCGCCGCATCGAGCAGGCCGCGTCCAGCTCGCCCACTGCCGTGCTGCGGGAGCTGGCCGACGACACCGCAGCCATCGACGAACTGTGGACCCGCTACCAGGCCGCCACGACGGCCCCGACCCACCTGGAGGTGGCCGCCTGATGACCGCCAACCCCGGAGCGACACTGCTCGCCCAGCTCCACGACGCCCTGACCCGCTACGTGGTCATGCCCTCCGAACAGGCCACCGACGCTGTCGTCCTCTGGATCGCCGCCACCCACGTCCAACCCGCCTGGGCACACGCCCCGCGGCTGGTGATCCGGGCACCGGAGCGGCGGTGCGGCAAGTCGCGGCTGCTCGACATCGTGGAGGCCACCTGCCACGACCCGCTGATCACGGTCAACGCCAGCCCGGCCGCGGTGTACCGCTCGATCACCCCGGACCCGCCGGTGCTGCTGGTGGACGAGGCCGACACCATCTTCGGCCCCAAGGCCGGGGACAACGAGGACCTGCGGGGGCTGCTCAACGCCGGACACCAGCGCGGCCGGCCAGCGCTGCGCTACGACGCCGCCACCTCCAAGGTCGTGACCATCCCCACGTTCGCGATGGCCGCGCTCGCCGGGATCGGGGCGATGCCCGACACCATCGAGGACCGCGCCGTGGTCGTGCACATGCGCCGCCGCGCCTCCGGGGAGAAGACCTTCCCCTACCGCGCTCGCCGCGACCGGGAACCGCTCCGGGCGCTCGCGCAGCGGCTCACCGAGTGGCTGCGCGGCGACATGGCCGTCCTCGAGCGCGCCGAACCGACCATGCCCGTTGAGGACCGGGCCGCCGACACGTGGGAGCCGCTGGTGGCCGTCGCCGACCACGCCGGGGGCGACTGGCCCGAACGTGCCCGCACCGCCGCCGTGGAGATGACCCGGGAGCACAACGAGACCGGGGAAATCTCCGACCGGCTGCGGCTGCTCATCGACTGCCGCACCGCCTTCGCCGACGACCTCGCCCTGCCCACCGCCGAGCTGCTGCACCGCCTGCGCGGGCTGGAGGAGTCCCCGTGGCGGGAGTTCGGTCCGACCGGGCTCACCGCCATGAAACTCGGGTCGCTGCTCAAGGAGTACGGCATCCGCTCGGCCACCATCCGCTTCCCCGGCAGCGGGCAGGCCAAGGGCTACCAGCGCGCCGACTTCGCCGACGCCTGGAGCCGCTACGCACCCGATCTCGACACGTCCGGAGGGGGTGAGCCGTCCCAGCCGTACCAGCCTCATAACCCCAGCTCAGACCCGGTACGGCTTGACGAGTGGTACGGCTCAAGCCGTACCAGCAAAAAAGCCGTACCGCCCCTGACCAGCAAAAACGAGGCTGGTACGGCTGGGACGGCAACCCCCCTCAAAGTCGTCGGCAACAACGCCTGACCACCCCTACATGCCCCCTCGACCACACCCAGTTCGACTCATGGGAGCACACCACATGGACACCGCAGGATCGGTAACCACGACGGCTGGTCAGTCCCTTCCGCCATTGATCCCGCTGCCGACCGCCGCCCAGCTCCTCGGGCTCAGCCGTGCGTCCGCATACCGGTACGCCGCTGCCGGTGAGCTGCCTGTGCGTCGCTTCGGCCGCCGGGTCTTCGTCCTGCGCTCTGGCCTCGCCGCGCTACTTGAAGTCGACGAGTCCGAGCTGCCCACGATTGGTGAGGAGGCCGCCTGATGCCACGTACCAGGAAGCGCCGCGGTATCCCCGGTTCGGTCACTCGACGCGGCAACAAGTGGGCGTTCGCGTTCGACGGTCCGGCGGACCCGCTGACCGGTGAACGGAACCGGATCCGGAAAAGCGGCTTCGAGTCCGAGGACGAGGCGTGGGAAAAGATGGCCGAGGCGCAGGCCAAGCTGCGGGAGGGCCAGCTCACCAAGCCGTCGAAACGGACAGTCGCCCAGTTCTTCGAGGAGTGGTTCCCGAGGATGCGCAACAGCATCGGGTCACCGACGACGGCGAACAACTATGAGACCTTGGCTCGCGCGTACGTCATCCCGGTGATCGGTAAGAAGCGCCTCCAGGACATCGACGCAGTCACCGTGACCTCCCTCTACGAGCACCTGCTCAACAGCGGCCGGAGGAAGCGCGACACGAACGGAGAGATGTTCAGAATCTGGCAGGAGGTGACTGGCCGCGGTGATGAGATCAGCGCGCGGGAGCTAGCCCGGGAGGTCGGAGTGACGCACGACGCGGCCTACAAGGCGATGCGGAGGTTCCGCGCCGGACGCACGCCGACCGGCGAAACGAACGGCCTGAGCAAGAAGACGGTGCGTTCGGTCCACATCATGCTCAGGTCAGCCTTCGCCGATGCGGTGACCTGGAAGTACGTACCCACGAATCCCGTAGCGGCTGTCAAGGCTCCGTCCCCGGAGAATCGAGGCCACCGCACCTGGACCCCGACGGAGCTACGACGGTTCCTCACGGCCGTCCAGTCGGACCGCCTCTACGCGATGTGGCTGCTGCTGGCTACGACCGGAATGCGCCGCTCGGAAGTCGCCGGCCTCCGCTTGGACGGGCTGGACCTCGACAACGGGGCGCTTGCGGTGAAGACGACGAGGGTGGTCACGAACGGCAAAGTTCGACAGGGGTTTGGCAAGTCGCGCCGGAGCCGTCGTCGCCTCTCGCTGGACAAGGCGACAGTGGCCGCCTTGCTCACCCACGTGGAGATGATCCAGGCCGAGAAGGCGACCTGGGCCGACGCGTACCAGGACCACGGCCTGGTGTTCTGCTGGGAGGATGGGCGGCCGATCTACCCGGACACGATCACCGAGTGGCTGGCCCGTATCGCCGACCGGCTGGGGCTGCCGCACCTGACCCTGCATGAACTCAGGCACACCTACGCCACCACGGCGCTGCGGGCCGGGGTCCATCCCAAGATCGTCAGCACCCGGCTGGGTCACGCCACGGTCGCGTTCACCCTGGACCTCTACACCGCGGACATCCCGGAACTCGATCAGGCCGCAGCTCAGGAGATCAGCAACCTGTTCCTCGGTACGCCTGGCTTCGGGACAGATGCGGTGGAGGTCACACTAGAAGCCGCCTGACGCCCCCACTCACCACGGAAATCAGGCCGTTTGGCCACAAGGTTGGCCACAAGTCCGGCTCGCCCGCTAGAACCACAAAACCCCGGTGGCGCTGTCTTGCCTGATCAGCGCTACCGGGGTGGTGGTGGGCCCAGGAGGACTTGAACCTCCGACCTCTTCGTTATCAGCGAAGCGCTCTAACCGCCTGAGCTATGGGCCCCGGGAACGAGGAAAGACTACAGGATGCCCTCTACTCCCTTTCCGACAGGGTCACCTCAAGGCCACCGGCCAGGTCGGCGGACACGTTGTAGATGAACGCGCTCACCGTGGCCAGTGCCGAGAGCAGCACGATGTTGATCGCGCCGAGGATGGCCGCTATGCCGAACACCCGGCCCGCGCTGATGAGCGGGTCGGACGGGGCGTTACCACCGTCACCCGAGACCAGGGACGAGTAGGTGCCGTTCAGCTTGTCCCACACGCCCATGCCGTCGAGCACCGTGTACAGCACGCCGACCGCAACCAGCCACACGAAGAACATCGCCACGCCGAGCACCAGCGACAGCTTCAGCACCGACCACGGGTCGAACCGCTTGACCTGGAGGCTCGCCCGGCGCGGGCCGCGGCCGGGGCGGCGCAGCGCGCTCGGCGTGCCCCGCCCCTTCCCCTGGGTGCCCGGTACGTTCACCGTCTCCTGCGTGCGCAGGCCCGCGAACGGGTCGTCGGCCGGCTGGGCCGCGTTCCCGAACAGGCCCTGCGCCGCGCTGCCGCTGACGACCGGCCGCTCGGGCGCGGCGGGCGTGGCCGGCGCCGCCGCTTCCGCCTGCTGGCCGGCCTTCGGCAGCCACTGCGTCGGACCTTCGGCCGTGCCGTTTCCGCTGTCCTTGCCCAAGCGCTGCCAGGGCGGGGACGCCTTGTCGGCGGCGACCGTGGGCTGTTCGGAGTTCTCGGGCGAAGTCACTCAATAATCCTTACCCGGCATCAGGCTGCGGAGCCTGGGCACCGGTCTCGTCTCCGTTGCCTTCACCATTACCGACGTCTGAGGGCTCGTCCGCGTTGCGTGCCACCGCGAGCAGAGTCGTCCCCTCCCCCAGGTTGATCAGGCGCACGCCCTTGGTCTGCCGTCCCGCCTTGCGCACCTGCTCCGCCGCGGTCCGGATCACCCCGCCGCTCGAGGTGATGGCGTACAGCTCGTCGTCCACGTCGACGATGAGCGCACCCACCAGCCTGCCACGTTTCCGGTCGTGCTGGATGGTCAGCACGCCCTTTCCGCCACGGCCCTGTACCGGATAGTCCTCGATCGGCGTCCGCTTGGCGTAACCACCGTCGGTGGCGACCAGCAGGAACTTCTCCGGCTTCACCACGTTCAGCGCGAGCAGCTCGTCGCCCTCGTTGAAGCGCATGCCCAGCACACCCGAGGTCGCGCGGCCCATGGGGCGCAACGTCTCGTCGGTGGCGTGGAACCGGATCGACTGGCCCTCCGCCGACACCAGCAGCAGGTCGTCCTCCGGGCCGGCGAGCACGGCACCGACCAGTTCGTCGCCTTCGCGCAGGTTGACCGCGATCAGGCCGCCGGAGCGGTTCGAGTCGAAGTCGCTGAGCTTGGTCTTCTTGACGAGGCCCTTCTTCGTGGCGAGCACCAGGTACGGCGCCACCTCGTAGTTCGGGATCTCGATGACCTGGGCGATCTCCTCGTCGGGCTGGAACGCCAGCAGGTTCGCGACGTGCTGGCCGCGGGCGGCGCGGTTGGCCTCCGGCAGCTCGTACGCCTTGGCGCGGTAGACCCGGCCCTTGTTCGTGAAGAACAGGAGCCAGTCGTGCGTGGAGCACACGAAGAAGTGCTGCACGATGTCGTCCTGCTTGAGCGCCGCGCCCTGCACGCCCTTGCCGCCACGCTTCTGCGAGCGGTACAGGTCGGTCTTGGTGCGCTTGGCGTAGCCGGTGCGCGTGATGGTGACCACCACGTCCTCGACCGCGATCAGGTCCTCGACCGACACGTCGCCGTCGAACGGGATGATCTGGGTGCGCCGGTCGTCGCCGTACTTCTCGACGATCTCGGCCAGCTCGTCCTTGACGATCTGCCGCTGCCGCTCGGGCTTGTCGAGGATGTCCTTGTAGTCCGCGATCTCCAGCTCGATCTTCGCCAGCTCGTCGACGATCTTCTGCCGCTCCAGCGCGGCCAGCCGCCGCAGCTGCATCTCCAGGATCGCCGTGGCCTGGATCTCGTCGACGTCGAGCAGCTCCATCAGGCCGGTCCGCGCGACGTCGACCGTCTCCGACCGGCGGATCAACGCGATGACCTCGTCGAGCATGTCGAGCGCCTTGACGTACCCACGCAGGATGTGGGCCCGTTCCTCGGCCTTGCGCAGGCGGAACCGGGTGCGCCGGACGATGACCTCGATCTGGTGCTTGATGTAGTGCCGCACCACCTGGTCCAGCCGCAGCGTGCGGGGCACGCCGTCGACGAGGGCCAGCATGTTGACGCCGAAGTTGTACTGCAGCTGGGTGTGCTTGTAGAGGTTGTTCAGCACGACCTTCGCGACCGCGTCCCGCTTCAGCGTGATCACGATCCGCATGCCGCGGCGGCTGTTCGACTCGTCGGCGATGTCGGCGATGCCGGTGAGCTTCCCGTCGCGCACGAGCGCGGCGATGTTCTCCACCAGGTTGTCCGGGTTGACCTGGTACGGCAGCTCCGTGACGACCAGCGTGGTGCGGCCCTTGAGGTCCTCCTCGACCTCGACGACCGCGCGCATCTTCACCGAACCGCGGCCGGTGCGGTACGCCTCCTCGATCCCCGAAGTGCCCAGGATCAGGCCCTTCGTGGGGAAGTCCGGGCCCTTGATGCGCATCAGCAGCGCCGCGAGCAGCTCGTCGTCGGTGGCTTCCCAGTTGTCCAGCGACCAGACGATGCCGTCGGCGACCTCCCGCAGGTTGTGCGGCGGGATGTTGGTCGCCATGCCGACCGCGATCCCCGACGTGCCGTTGACCAGCAGGTTCGGGATGCGGGCCGGCAGGACGTCCGGCTCCTGGGTGCGGCCGTCGTAGTTGTCCGAGAAGTCGACGGTCTCCTCGTCGATCTCCCGGAGCATCTCCATCGCGAGCGGGTCCAGGCGGCACTCGGTGTACCGCATGGCGGCCGCCGGGTCGTTGCCCGGCGAGCCGAAGTTGCCCTGCCCGTCGATCAGCGGGTACCGCATCGCCCAGGGCTGGGCGAGCCGCACGAGCGCGTCGTAGATCGCCGAGTCACCGTGCGGGTGGTAGTTGCCCATGACGTCGCCGACCACGCGCGAGCACTTGTTGTACCCGCGGTCCGGCCGGAAACCCGAGTCGTACATGGAGTACAGCACGCGGCGGTGCACCGGCTTGAGGCCGTCACGCACGTCCGGCAGCGCCCGCGACACGATCACGCTCATCGCGTAGTCGATGTAGGAGCGCTGCATCTCCTGCTGGATGTCGACCGGCTCGGTGCGGTCGTGCTCCGGCGGCAAGGTTTCCGTCATGGGATCCTTCTCGTGAAAAACTCGGGCTGGACGGCGGGACGGCTACACGTCGAGGAAGCGGACGTCCTTGGCGTTGCGCGTGATGAACGAGCGGCGTGCTTCCACGTCCTCACCCATCAGGACGCTGAACAGCTCGTCCGCGGCGGCGGCGTCGTCGAGGGTCACCTGCAGCAGCAGGCGGCGGGCGGGGTCCATCGTGGTCTCCCACAGCTCCTCGGCGTTCATCTCGCCGAGACCCTTGTAACGCTGGATGCCGTCTTCCTTCGGCAGCTTGCGGCCGGCCTCGGCACCCGCGGCCAGCAGACCGTCGCGTTCCTTGTCCGAGTAGGCGTACTCCGGCTCCGACCGCGGCCACTTGATCTTGTACAGCGGCGGGCACGCGAGGTACACGTGGCCGTGCTCGATCAGCTGCGGCATGAAGCGGAACAGCAGCGTCAGCAGCAGGGTGCGGATGTGCTGGCCGTCGACGTCGGCGTCGGCCATCAGCACGATCTTGTGGTAGCGCAGCTTGGAGATGTCGAAGTCGTCGTGGATACCCGTGCCCAGCGCGGTGATCAGCGACTGGACCTCGTTGTTCTTGAGCACCCGGTCGATGCGGGCCTTCTCCACGTTGATGATCTTGCCCCGGATCGGCAGGATCGCCTGGAACCGCGACTCGCGGCCCTCCTTGGCCGAACCACCCGCCGAGTCACCCTCGACGATGTAGAGCTCGCACTCCTCCGGGTTGGTGGACTGGCAGTCCTTGAGCTTGCCGGGCAGGCCGCCGATGTCCATCGCGCCCTTGCGGCGCACCAGATCGCGCGCCCGCCGGGCGGCCATGCGCGCCTGCGCGCTGCCGATCGCCTTGTTGATGATCGTCTTGGCTTCCCCGGGATTGCGCTCGAACCAGTCGGCGAGCCACTCGTTCGTCTTGCTCTGCACGAACGACTTCGCCTCGCTGTTGCCCAGCTTGGTCTTGGTCTGGCCCTCGAACTGCGGCTCCGCCAGCTTGATCGACACGATCGCGGCGAGCCCCTCGCGCACGTCCTCGCCGGAGAGGTTCTCGTCCTTCTCCTTGAGCAGCTTCTTGTCGCGCGCGTACGCGTTCACGACACGCGTGAGCGCCGCGCGGAAGCCCTCCTCGTGCGTACCGCCCTCGTGCGTGTTGATCGTGTTGGCGAACGTGTGCACCGACGGCGTGTAGGAGTTGTTCCACTGCATCGCGACCTCGACCTCGAGGCCTTCGCCCTTGGCGTCGAAGGAGATGACGCTCGGGTGGATGGGGTCCTTGCTGCCGTTGATGTGCTTGACGAAGTCCTCGAGCCCGCCCGGGTAGTGGTAGACGCGCTCCCTCACGCGGGCCTGCTGGCCGTCGACGTCGGTCTCGGTCTCGTCGTCGGTGACGCGCTCGTCCCGCAGGGTGATGTAGAGGCCCTTGTTGAGGAAGGCCATCTCCTGCAGCCGACGGGCGACCGTCTCCGCGTTGTACGTCGTGGTTTCGAAGATGTCCGGGTCGGCCCAGAACGTGGTGGTGGTGCCGGTGTCCTCGGCGGGGCCGGCGTCGACGAGCTCCCCGGGCTTCGCGTGGTCGTAGTGCTGCTTCCAGAGCCGGCCGTCGCGGCGGACCTCGACGTCGAGCGCCGTGGACAGCGCGTTGACGACCGAGATGCCCACGCCGTGCAGACCGCCGGAGACCGCGTACGAGTCGCTGTCGAACTTGCCGCCCGCGTGCAGCACGGTGTGCACGACCTCGATGGTCGGCCGGTGCTCCTTCGGGTGCATGTCGACGGGGATGCCGCGGCCGTCGTCGGCGACGCGGACGCCGCCGTCGGCCAGCAGCGTCACCTCGACCTTGGTCGCGTACCCGGCCATCGCCTCGTCGACGGAGTTGTCGACGACTTCCTGGATAAGATGGTGGAGGCCGCGCTCACCGGTCGAGCCGATGTACATGCCGGGACGTTTCCGGACGGCTTCGAGCCCCTCGAGCACGGTGATGGAGGACGCGTTGTAATCGTTCTTGGCTGCCACAGGCCTGCTTTCTCCTCAGTCTCGCCCAAGGGGTCCCCGCTCCCTCGTCCATTCTACTTGGCCAGGCGCGCACACATGCGGCAAGGACACCCCTGATTTCCTCACAGAGCCACGAACTCGAACCCGGATGGGTGCCGGGGTGGCTCTGCGTCATGCCGAGGCATCAGGACGCGTTCGCGCCTCAGCCGTACGTGTCCCGGGGACCGCGTCCGGAAATGTGCCGGGGACCCTTGCGCCAGCTGGGCGCGGTGGGCCCGTGGATGCGCATGCGCTTGACCACGCCGTGCCCGACCGCGGCGGCGATCTTCGTGAGGAGCTGGCCCTGGAGCAGCCGGAGCTGGGTGGCCCACGCGGTGGAGCTGGCGCGGACGGTGAGTTCGCCGTCCTTGAGGGACACCGGCTGGGCGTGCTCGGCGACCTCCTCGCCGACGAGCCGGGCCCACTGCCCGAACACCTGGCCGTCCGTCAGCCGCTGGTTCCACCCTCGTTCGCTGGCCACCCGGTTCATCAGGCGCCCGAGCGGCTGGGGGTCGCGGGGGTCGGCGCCGGGGCCGGACCAGCGGCGCCGGCGGGGGTTCTGGTTGAGCTCGCTCGCCTTCACGGGTTTGCGCCTGCCCGGTTCCACACCCCGGGCCTCGGCCTTCGCACGGGCGGCCGCCAGCGCGTCCCTCGCCAGGTCACGGCCGGTGACGGGGCCGGGTGCGGGGTCACGATCCGTGGCGGATATGGTGTCTCCCGCCCCTTCACCCCCCGCTCGGGTTGTCGAATCCGACTCGTTCGGCCGCTTGCTCACCCGCGGCGATGACGCGCTCACCGTGTTATCCACACTATCCACAGACTTATCCCCAGATCGGTGGGTAAATTGTGTGGCCCCGGTCACTCGGGGTACCTGGTCGGGTTCCTCAGGCACGGCGCACCTCTCCCTCTGCGACGGCGAACCGCGTGCCCGTCAGCTCTTCGGGCAAGTCCTCGTCCACCGCCGCGGTGATCAGGACCTGTTCGGCGACCGCCGCGACCTCCGCGAGCCGCGCCCGGCGACGGCGGTCCAGCTCGGCGAACACGTCGTCCAGCATCAACACGGGTTCACCGTTCTCCGCGCGCAGCAGCTCGTACGACCCCAACCGCAGCGCGAGCGCGAAGGACCACGACTCGCCGTGGCTCGCGTACCCCTTCGCCGGTGCCTCACCGAGGATCAGCTCCAGCTCGTCGCGGTGCGGGCCGACCAGGCTCACCCCGCGTTCCAGCTCGGACTGCCGCGCCTCGGCCAGCGCCTCGACGAGGATGGCCGACAGCTTCTCCGGATCCGCCCGTTCCCCGTCCGGTCTGCCGTAGCCCGCAGGCAACGCCTCACCCAGGCTCGACCGGTAGGAGATCTTCGCCGGGCGTGAGTCGGGTGCGACCCCGGCGTACGCCGCCGACGTGTGCGGCGCCAGGTCGGCGACGAGGTCCAGCCGCGCGGCGAGCAACTGCGCGCCGACCGTCGCGAGGTGGTTGTCCCACACTTCGAGCGTCGACAGCGCGTACGGGTCGTCACGCGCACCTTTTCTCTTACCGGCCGTTTTCAGCAGAGCGTTGCGCTGCCGCAGGACACGTTCGTAGTCCGAGCGCACCCCCGCCCAGCGCGGGGCGCGCTGCACGAGCAGCTCGTCCAGAAAGCGCCGCCGCTCACCGGGGTCACCCCGCACGAGCGCCAGGTCCTCCGGGGAGAACAGCACCGTGCGCAGGATGCCGAGGATGTCGCGCGGCTTGCCGACCGCACCGCGGTTGACCCGCGCGCGGTTGGCCTTGCCCGGCGTGATCTCGAGTTCGACGGTCAGCTCGCGGTCGTCGTTGACCACGGCCGCCCGCACCAGGGCGCGCTCACAGCCGTGCCGGACGAGCGGCGCGTCCGTGGCGACGCGGTGCGAACCGAGCGTCGCCAGGTAACCGATCGCCTCCAGCAGGTTGGTCTTGCCCCGGCCGTTGGGGCCGACCAGCACGGTCGGCCCCGGCGTCAACGGCAGGTCGGCGTGCTCCCACGAACGGAAGTCGGTGACCTGGAGGTGACGGAGGTACAAGGTCGCCTACTGACCGACCTTCTTGACGGAGTGCCCGCCGAACTGGTTGCGCAGCGCGGCGACGGCCCGCATCGCGGCGGAGTCCTTCTGGCGGGAGGAGAACCGGGCGAACAGCGCGGCCGAGATCACCGGGGCGGGCACCGCGTTGTTGATGGCCTCCTCCAGCGTCCAGCGGCCCTCGCCCGAGTCCTCGACGTAACCCTCGAGGTCGTCGAGGTCGGGGTCCTCGTCGAGCGCGCGGACCAGCAGGTCGAGCAGCCAGGACCGGACGACGGTGCCCCGCTGCCAGCCCTTGATGACGGCGGGCACGTCGTCGATGACCTTCGCGGCTTCCATCAGCTCGAAGCCCTCGGCGTAGGCCTGCATGACGCCGTACTCGATGCCGTTGTGGATCATCTTCGCGTAGTGGCCGGCGCCGACCGAGCCCGCGTGCGAGAAGCCCTCCTCGCGCGGCCCCTCCGGGCGCAGCGCGTCGAAGATCGGCATCGCGCGCTCGACGTCCTCCGCGGGGCCGCCGACCATCAGGCCGTACCCGTTGTCCTTGCCCCACACGCCACCGGAGACACCGCAGTCGAGGTAGCCGATGTTCTTGGCGGCGAGCACCTCGGAGTTGCGCTTGTCGTCGGTGAACTTCGAGTTCCCGCCGTCGATCACCAGGTCACCGTCGGACAGCAGCCCCGCCAGCTCGTCCACCGTGTCGCGCGTCGGGCCGCCCGCGGGCACCATGATCCACACGATGCGCGGCGCCTCGAGCTTCGACACCATGTCGGCGAGCGAGGTCGAGTCGCTCACCTCGGGGTTGCGGTCGTAGCCCACCACCTCGTGCCCGGCGGCGCGCAGCCGCTCGCGCATGTTGAAGCCCATCTTGCCGAGGCCGACGAGGCCCAGCTGAACCATCGAAAATCCCCTTTTGTCGTTCGCTTCCGGTCAGCCGGGTAGGCGGACCGGCATCAACAGGTAGAGGTAACCAGGAACGACCTGGCCCTGCTCGTCTGCCGGCTTGATCAAAGCCGGACGGTTGGGGGTGGTGAACGTCAGCTCGGCCCGGTCGGCGTGCAGCGCGCCGAGGCCGTCGACCAGGTAACCCGGGTTGAACGCGATCGTCACCGGCTCGCCTTCGTAGTCCACCGGCAGCTCTTCCTCGGCACTGCCCTCGTCGTCACCACCCGCGGACAACCGCAGTGAACCGTCCGCGAATTCCAGCCGCACCTGGGTACCCCGCTCCGCGACGAGGGACACGCGCTTGATCGCGTCCGACAGCGGGGCGACGTTGATCACCGCGCGGGAGGTGTGCTGCGCGGGCAGCAGCTGGCGGTACGGCGGGAACTCCGCGTCGAGCAGGCGGGTCGTGGTGTAGCGGCCGGAGCCGGCGAGACCGAGGAGGCCCTCACCGCTGGCGAGGCTCAGCGAAACCTTCGCCCCGCTCGCGCCGAGCGACTTGGCGGCTTCGGCGAGCGTCCGCGCGGGCACGAGCACCGCGGCGTCCTCGAGACCTTCGGCCGGTTCCCACGTGAACTCGCGCATCGCGAGCCGGAAGCGGTCGGTGGCAACGAGGGTGAGCGTGGTGCCGGAGATCTCCAGCCGCATGCCGGTGAGCATGGGGAGCGTGTCGTCCTTGCCCGCGGCGACGGCGACCTGGGTGACGGCCTGGCCGAAGGCGTCGCCGGCGACCTCACCGGCGAGCGCGGGCTGGGCCGGCAGCGCCGGGTAGTCCTCGACGGGCATGGTCGGCAGGGAGAAGCGCGCGTTGCCGCACGTGATGGACGCGCGGGAGCCGTCGACGAAGATCTCGACCGGCTGTGCGGGCAGCGCCTTGGTGATGTCGGCGAGCAACCGGCCCGACACGAGCAGCCGCCCGCCGTCGGCGATCGTCGCGGGGACGCCCACCGTCGCGGAGACCTCGTAGTCGAAGCCGGAGACGGTGAGCGCGTCGGTGGACCCGTCGGATCCGGCGTCGAGCAGGACGCCGCCGAGTACCGGTACCGGTGGCCGGGACGGCAGGCTGCGTGCCACCCACGCGACGGCGTCGGCCAGCCCGTCTCGCTCGACGCGGATCTTCATGCGCCCATCCTTTCGACAGCCGAGCCACCCCCCTTGGGGGCTCGAGAAGATCGACAAACGGCCCTGGACGCGCGGTACGCAGCGCGGTGACCAGGGATCTCGCGGTGTGGTGGAGCCCGGCAGCCGGTGTCGCCAACGACCTGCGGGCCTGGGTGTGGATACCCACGTTAGAACGTGACCCCGCCTGCCGTCATTCGGGGCAGGCCATCGACTTGTCGACAAGTGTCCTGCCTCGTCCCCGCTTGTCCCCAGATCCACAGCCGCCTGTTTTTGCTTTGCAAGAACTTCTTGAGAAGAACAAGGGCAGTGACAGTAATAGGGGCTGTGAATTGTGTGGACAGCCGGTGTCGTCGCAGGTCCGACGGCGCGGCGGGATGTGGACAGCTGGGGAGTACTCCCCGTGGACAGTTTCGGGCGTCCGTGGACAACTCCCGGCTTCCCACAGCCCGTCCACATCCATCCACAGTTGTCCACACAACCTTCCCCAACTGTGGGTGGGTTTGTGCCCAGGCTTTCCTCAGACGCGGAGGGCCGCGGAGTTCACTCCGGTGAGGGACGGAGATCTATTTTCGATGCGGTCCCGTTACCGGGATCACAGGCGAACGCACGCTTCGAGTACCCGTGCCGTCCGCGGGAAAACTCGGTGCAGCGCGGCCGGATCCGGCGTGCAGGGCGCCGTCGCGGACAGCAGCGCCGGAAACCGTTGCCCCGCAACGGCCGCCTGACGTCTGCGGCGACTGTCCTACTTGAACACTCCAAAACCCCCGTCGCGCAATGGAAACGAACACGCGCGGATCAAGGAGGCCGCGGTCGAACGCGGCCTGGCGGAGATCAGGGGGCAGTGCGCGGCTACTGCCGAGCGCGCTGCTTGATGCGGAAGGTCAGTTCCTGCACCTGGTCGTAGATCCGGCGCCGCTCCGCCATTTCCTTGCGGATCTTCTTGTCCGCGTGCATGACGGTGGTGTGGTCTCGACCACCGAAGGTCTGGCCGATCTTCGGCAGCGACATGTCGGTCAGTTCACGGCACAGGTACATCGCGATCTGCCGCGCCGTGGCGAGCGCTTTCGTCTTGCCGGGACCGCAGAGGTCGTCGATCGTCACGTCGAAGAACTCCGCCGTCGTCGCCATGATCGTCGGGGCGCTGATCTCCGGCGCCTGCGAATCGGGGATGAGATCGCGCAGCACGATCTCCGCCAGGCCGACGTCGACCGGTTGCTGGTTCAGCGACGCGAACGCCGTGACGCGGATGAGCGCGCCTTCGAGTTCGCGGATGTTCGCCTCGACGCGCGAGGCGATGAACTCCAGCACCTCACCAGGCACGGCGAGCCGGTCCTGCGCGGCCTTCTTCCGCAGGATCGCGATGCGGGTTTCCAGCTCGGGCGGCTGGATGTCGGTGATCAGTCCCCACTCGAACCGCGTGCGCAGCCGGTCCTCCAGGGTTTCCAGCCGCTTGGGCGGCCGGTCCGAGGACACGACGATCTGCTTGTTCGCGTTGTGGAGCGTGTTGAAGGTGTGGAAGAACTCCTCCTGGGTTCCTTCCTTCCCTTCCAGGAACTGGATGTCGTCGACAAGCAGGATGTCGATGTCGCGGTAGCGGCGCTGGAACGCCACCTTGCGGTCGTCGCGCAGCGAGTTGATGAAGTCGTTGGTGAATTCCTCGGTCGACACGTAACGCACGCGCATCCCGGGGAACAGCCGTTGCGCGTAGTGCCCGACCGCGTGCAGCAGGTGCGTCTTCCCCAGCCCGGACTCGCCCCAGATGAACAAGGGGTTGTACGCGCGGGAAGGCGCTTCCGCGACGGCGAAGGCGGCCGCGTGCGCGAAGCGGTTCGAGGCGCCGATGACGAAGGTGTCGAACGTGTACTTCTCGTTCAGGCGCGTCTTCGAAGTCTGCGGCTGGGCCGGCGCGGTGTACGGCTGGCCGGCGACCGGCTGTCCGGAGAACATCGGCCAGATCTCGTGTGCGGCGGCGAGCGCGTCGCCCTCTTCGTCCACTTCTTCGTCTCCGTCGTCGTCGACGGGCGCGAGGATCGGCTTCGCGGGCTCGGCCTGGACGCGGGTGCGCCGCATCGGCGGCAGCATGCCGTCGTCGAGCGGCGGCATCACCGGCCGGGCCGGGGCTTCCGCGGGCACGTTGTCCACGCGAGCGGGTGACGGTGCGTACTGGGGTTGCGGCGGCGGAGGCGGCACCTCGGCCGTGTCGACCTTCACCGCCAGCGACACCGGACGGCCGAGGCGGCGGGACAGGGCGTGCGTGATCGGTTCACGCAGCGCGCGCTCGATGGCTTCCTTCGCGAAGTCACTGGGGGCGGCCAGCAGCGCGGTGCCGTCGAGCAGACCGATCGGACGGGTGACGCGCATCCAGGCGCGCTGCTGGGGGGAGAGTGTCCCGTCGGACAGCTCACGGACCACCTGCTCCCAGACGACACCCAGATTCATCTGGTGCTCGGACACCGCTTCAGCTCCCCTCCCCTCGTCACCCCAGGCGGAACCACCCCTCGGCCACGGTCGCGGGCAGCGGCCATCCACAGAGTTGTCCACAACTGTGCACTAATGTACGGCGACCCACAGCGACTCCACCTGCGGGTGCAACCTACGCCAGCAAGATCCTCCGCACCTTTCGCCGGCGGCGCCGAGCCCCACGGACGGGTGACTCAAGAGGAGACACGCTAACAAAGCCTCGCGCTGCCAGACAAGACGCCTGGTGCAGAAGGATTCCACGACCCGCCCCCGCCCGCCACCCGGCCCGCGCCCTGCGGTGCGGTGAATGCCCGAAAGTGCCGGTCCGCGCACTACAGGGGGGTGGCTGGCGGGTCACCTGAGCGGGTGCGTACCCTCGTAAAGTCCCCGCTTGCCGCGGGCACCTTCGCGTGTCCGCGTTCACGAGCCGCAGGGACACACCAGACCTGACGGTGGTTCCTCGTACCGCCGGTATGTCGAGAGCAGGAGAAGCAGAGTCGTGAGCAAGGGTAAGCGCACTTTCCAGCCGAACAACCGCCGACGCGCCCGCACGCACGGATTCCGGCTGCGCATGCGCACCCGCGCCGGCCGGGCGATCCTCGCGGCCCGTCGTCGCAAGGGCCGCGAGAAGCTGTCCGCCTGATCGCGCCACCTCCAGGCGCAACCCATGCTGCCCCCTGCCGCGCGCCTGCGGCGAAGTGAGGATTTCCGCGAGGTCATGCGCCGCGGATCCCGCGCCGGGCGGCGGCGCCTGGTGGTGCACGCACTGGTGGTTCCCGACCCGCCCGCGTCAAGCACGCGGGCGGGTTTTGTGGTGAGCAAGGCCGTCGGCAACTCCGTCGTGCGGCACCGGGTGAGCAGGCGACTGCGGCACCTCGTCGCCGCCCGGCTCGGAACCGTGCCGCCCGGCAGCTCGTTGGTCGTGAGGGCGTTGCCGCCGGCGGCCACCGCGTCCAGCGCCGAACTCGGCGCCGACCTCGACGCGGCACTGCGGCGGCTCGGCCTCCTCACGGAGCGGCGCAAGGCCTGCTCCGACAACGACGAAGATGGGCCGGCGGTGTGAACGAACACACGACCGCGATCGGCGACGAGACCCAGGAGGCTCACCGCCCGGGTCCGGTCGCCTGGATCCTGCTGCTCCCCCTGCGCTTCTACCGGAAGTGCATCTCCCCCTTCCTCCCGCCGAGCTGCCGCTTCTACCCGAGCTGCAGCACGTACGCGGTTGAGGCCCTGACCCGGTTCGGCGCCGCGCGGGGTTCGTACCTCGCGCTGCGCCGGTTGCTGCGCTGCGGTCCGTGGACGCCACCCGGCCGCGACCCGGTGCCCGAGAAGTTCTCCTGGCGCCACACCAGACCTGGTTTGTCAACCGAGGAGTAGCTCAGTGCTCAACTTCATCTACTACCCCGTGTCCTTCATCCTCTGGTGTTGGCACAAAGTCTTCGGTTTCGTCTTCGGCGACAACAACGCGATCGCCTGGATCCTCGCGATCATGTTCCTGACGTTCACGGTCCGCGGCATCATGTTCAAGCCGTTCGTGAACCAGGTCCGGTCGATGAAGAAGATGCAGGAGTTCGCGCCGGAACTGAAGAAGATCCAGAAGAAGTACGCGAACGACAAGCAGCGCCAAGCCGCGGAGATGCAGAAGCTCCAGCGGGAGCACGGCGTCAACCCGCTGGGCAGCTGCCTGCCGATGCTGCTGCAGATCCCGGTCTTCATCGGTCTGAACTGGGTGCTCCGGGCGTTCAGCATCCAGCCCGCCGGTGGCGGCCCGAAGACCAACAACTACTTCTTCGACCAGCAGGGCGTCGAGTCCTACGTCAACGCGAAGCTGTTCGGCGTCAACATCGGCGACGCCATCCACCACGCGTCGGTCCTCGGCGGCACCGGTGGCGGCTGGAACTGGCACGTGGCCCCGGTCGCGGTTCCGCTGATGATCCTCGCGAGCGTGCTGACCCACCTGACGGCGCGGCACTCGGCGGCCCGCCAGGCGGCGGCGGCCACCGACGCCAACCCGCAGGCCGCGATGATGCAGAAGCTGACGATGTACGTCTTCCCGCTGGGCGTGCTCGTGTTCGGTGCCTTCTTCCCGATCGGTCTGCTCGTGTACTGGCTGTCGAACAACGGCTGGACCCTGATGCAGCAGCGCCTGGTCTACACCCGCATCGACAAGGAAGAGGCCGCGAAGAAGGCCGAGGCCAAGGAGAAGCGCGACGCGCTCGCCCCGAAGCCGGGTGCCAAGCCGAAGCCCGGTCAGAAGCCGGCGCAGCAGCCCAAGGTGACCACGGAGGACAAGCCGGAAGGCGGCGGTGCCACGGCGGCGTCGAGCGGTAACGGCAAGCGCAGTTCGAAGGCAGGCTCCCCCCACCGGTTCGCGCAGCAACCGCAGCGCCCGCAGAACGGTGCGGCGCAGCAGCGGAAGAAGCCGGGCTCCGGTGGCAAGAACTCAGGACAGAAAGGCTCGGGGCAGAAGCGTCGCTGACGGCTTCCCCGGGGAAGGAGACGAATGATGTCGGAGACGGTCGAGGCTGTCGAGACCGAGCAGGACAAGCCCGGCGACGACGAGAACGGGCCGACGGGCGCCGACCTCCTGGTGCAGGAGGGCGATATCGCCGGTGACTACCTGGAGCGGCTGCTGGACCTGCTCGACTACGACGGGGACATCGACCTGGACGTCGAGGCGGGCCGGGCGGTCGTCAGCATCGACGGCGGGGACGATCTGGAGAAGCTCGTCGGCAACCGCGGGCAGGTGCTCGAGGCGCTGCAGGAGCTGACCCGGCTGGCGGTGCAGCAGGAGACCGGCACGCGCAGCCGCCTGATGCTGGACATCGCGGGCTGGCGGGCCGCCCGTCGTGAGGAGCTTCACGAGCTGGGCCGGTCGACGGCGGAGACGGTGGTGTCGACGGGCGAGAAGGTCCGCCTGCAGCCGATGAGCCCGTTCGAGCGGAAGGTCGTGCACGACGCGGTCGCCACCGTGAAGGGCGCGCGGAGCGAGAGTGAGGGCGAGGAGCCCAAGCGTCGCGTGGTGGTCCTCCCCGACGACGAGGACTGACAAACCAGGAACCCGAAGAGCGGCCCGCCGGACGAACCGGCGGGCCGCTCTTTTTTGTGCGTCCTGTTTCACGTGAAACGGGTCCGCCTCCCCCTCTTGATGTTGGCGTCAGGGACAATCGGCAGAAGTGGTTTCACGTGAAACGGGGTGACGAGTGGGAGACGTGCCAGGCTCGGCGGCCGAGGTGTTCGGCGCCGGGCTGCCGGACGCGGAGCGGTTCGCGGCGCTGCTCGAACGACATGGGGTCGAGCGGGGGTTGATCGGCCCACGCGAGGTCGACCGGCTCTGGGAGCGCCACCTGCTCAACTCCGCCGTCATCGGAGAGTGCGTCCCGAAGGGTGCGCGTGTGGTCGATGTCGGCTCGGGCGCCGGACTGCCCGGCATCCCGCTGGCGATCGCACGCGCCGATCTGGAGCTCACGCTCGTCGAGCCGATGGCGCGGCGGGTGGAGTGGCTGACGGAGGTCGTCGACGAACTCGATCTCGACGTACGCGTGATTCGTGGTCGCGCGGAGGAGCGTGCCGTCCGGGCGGAGGTCGGTGAGGTCGACGTCGTGACGGCCCGCGCGGTCGCTCCCCTGGCCCGCCTCGCGGGTTGGTGCCTGCCTTTGCTGCGCGAGGGTGGCATGATGCTCGCATTGAAGGGGGCCAGTGCGCGGGACGAAATCGCCCGCGACGCGACCGCTGTCGCCCGTGCCGGTGGCGGTGAAGCGAAGGTCTCCGATTGTGGGGTCGGCCTCGTGGAGGTCCCCACAACCGTTGTGATTGTCGAGCGAATCCGCCCGCGGACACCGGCGCAGGGGAAACGGCGGCGCAACACCGTCGGTGCCCGGCCGAAACGAGCGGGATGAAAAGATGGCCATGTTCCACGTGAAACCGTGCGACGTGCGCGGTGGAGTGTCGATACCAGAGAGGTGGCTCGGCCGGTGACCCCGCCTTCGTCAGACTGGACCCCGATCGCCGAAGAAGCCGAGCGCGCGGCGCGCGTTCTGCATCCCGAACCCAACAGCCTGCCCCGGCCGGACCACCGGCGCGTCTTCACCGTCGCCAACCAGAAGGGTGGCGTCGGGAAGACCACCAGCGCGGTGAACCTCGCCGCGGCGCTCGCGGTGCACGGCCTCAAGACCCTGGTGATCGATCTCGACCCACAGGGCAACGCCAGCACCGCCCTCAACATCGAGCACCGCTCCGGGACGCCCTCGGTCTACGAGGTGCTCCTCGGGGAGGTCTCGCTCGCCGAGGCGACCGCCGTCAGCGAGCAGTCCCCGAACCTGCTGTGCGTGCCCGCGACGATCGACCTCGCCGGTGCCGAGATCGAACTCGTCGAGATGGAGAACCGCGAGTCCCGGCTGAAGGAGTCGCTGTGGGCGGACGCCTTCAACGAGATCGGCGTCGACTACGTCTTCATCGACTGCCCGCCCTCGCTCGGCCTGCTCACGGTGAACGCGCTCGTGGCCGCCCGCGAGGTGCTCATCCCGATCCAGTGCGAGTACTACGCGCTGGAGGGTCTCGGGCAGCTGCTGAGCAACATCGACCTCGTGCAGAAGCACCTGAACCCCGCGCTCACGGTCTCCACCATCCTGCTCACGATGTACGACGGCCGGACCAAGCTGGCCGACCAGGTGACCGCCGAGGTGCGCGGCCACTTCGGCGACGTCGTGCTGAAGACGGTCATCCCCCGCAACGTGAAGGTGTCGGAGGCGCCCAGCTACGGCCAGACCGTGCTCGCCTACGACCCCGGCTCGCGGGGGGCGATGAGCTACATGGACGCCGCGAAGGAGATCGCCGAACGCGGCAGCACCAACGGATCGAGGAGCGGAACGTTATGACGGAGCGCAGAGGAGGGCTCGGCCGCGGCCTGGCGGCGTTGATCCCCACGGGACCCGCGGCGAGTGAAACGCCCGCCGAAACCCGGCCCGAGGCGTCCTCGCGCAACGGCGAGAAGGACTGGTTCGCCGCCAACAGCGAGATCAAGCCGGCCGGGGGCGAGGTCGCCGGCGCGGTCTACCGGGAGGTGCCGATCAATGCGATCCGGCCGAACCCGAAGCAGCCGCGCCAGGTGTTCGACCAGGAGGCGCTCTCCGAGCTGGAGCACTCGATCCGCGAGTTCGGGCTCATGCAGCCCATCGTCGTCCGGGAACTGCCGGACAACGAGTACGAGCTCGTCATGGGCGAGCGGCGTCTCCGCGCGTCGCAGCAGGCGGAGCTGGAGACGATTCCCGCGATCGTGCGCCAGACCGCCGACGAGGCGATGTTGCGGGACGCCCTCCTGGAGAACATCCACCGCGTCCAGCTGAACCCGCTCGAAGAGGCCGCCGCGTACCAGCAGCTGCTCGACGAGTTCGAGGTGACGCACGAGGAGCTGGCGACCCGCATCGGCCGCAGCCGTCCCGTCATCACCAACACCATCCGGTTGCTGAAGCTCCCCCTCCCCGTGCAGCGCCGCGTCGCCGCCGGGGTGTTGTCGGCCGGCCACGCCCGTGCCCTGCTGTCCCTGGAGGACCCGGAGGCGCAGGAGGAGCTGGCGACCCGCATCGTCGCCGAGGGGCTTTCGGTGCGTGCGACCGAAGAGGCGGTGACGCTCAAGAAGAGCGAGACGCCGGCCAAGCCGAAGGCCCAGCCGCGCAAACCGCTTCAGGCGCCGGGGCTGCAGGAGCTGGCGACCCGGCTCTCGGACACCTTCGACACCCGCGTGAAGGTCGACCTCGGGCGGCGCAAGGGCCGGATCGTCGTGGAGTTCGGCTCGGTCGACGATCTTGAGCGGATTGTCGCCCTGATGGCGCCGGAAGCGGCAAATCGGACACGCGATTCCGATGATGGATGACACCAGGTCATTTCGTCACGGTGATGAATAACTGAAGGGGCCCTCCGCGACTCGCGGAGGGCCCCTTCGTTCGTCTGGTCAGGCAGCGCGGGCGATCGCGCGCGAAATCAGGTCGGCGAACACCTCACCGAGGTTCGTGCCGGCCGCCTCCATCGCCATCGGCACCGTCGACGTCTCGGTGAGCCCGGGCGAGGAGTTCACCTCCAGGAACTGGACGGTGCCGTCCGGCGCGACGATCGCGTCGGTCCGCGAGATGTCCCGCATCCCGAGCAACCGGTGCGCCGCGACCGCGAGCTCGCCCACCGCCTTCGCCACGTCCTCCGGCAGCCGGGCGGGCGCGAAGAAGTCGGTCAGGCCGGCGGTGTAGCGGGACGTGTAGTTGTAGATCCCGCTCTCCGGCACGATCTCCACGGCGGGCAGCGCCTGCGGGCCCCCGTCGCGCTCCACGACGCCGACCGCGATCTCCGTACCGTCGATGAGCCGCTCCGCCAGCACGGTGTCGCCGTACGCGAAGCAGCCGACCATCGCGGCGGGCAGCTCGGCCGCGTCCCGCACGACCTGCGTGCCGAGCGCGGAACCACCCTGGTCCGGCTTGAGGATCAGCGGCAGCCCGAGGTCCTCGACGATCGCGTCCAGCACCGGCTGGGCGCCCAGCTCGCGGAAGGTGCTGTTGGGCAGCGCCACCCAGTCCGGGGTCGAGAACCCGGCTTCGGCGACGAGCGCCTTGGCGGTGGGCTTGTCCCACGCACGGCGGCAGCCCTGCGAGCTGGTGCCGACGTAGGGCACCTTCAGCATCTCCAGAATGGTCTGGACCGAGCCGTTCTCGCCCTCACCGCCGTGCAGCGCGATCACGGCCGCATCCGGCCGGTCCCGCCGCAGCCGGTCGAGCAACCCGGCGTCGGTGTCCCATTCCTCGACGGTCAGCCCCTGGTCGCGCAGTGCGGCGGAGAGCCGCCTGCCGGATCGGAGCGACACGTCCCGTTCGTGCGAGAGGCCGCCTGCCAGCACCGCCACGGTGGGCACAACCACGCCGTACTCCCCTGAGTGTCTGATGTGGACAGCGAATCAGGCCGTGTCCGGGGACGGGTTCTCCGGCCCGGAAATCGGCTTCATGCTGACGTTACCGAAGGTGCGGACCAGGTCCATTTCGGACTCGAGCACACCGGCGAGACGGCGCACGCCCTCGCGGATCCGCTCCGGCGTCGGGTAGCAGTACGACACGCGCATCTGCCTGCTGCCGAAACCGTCGGCGTAGAAACCGGTTCCCGACGCGTAGGCCACGCGGGCGGTCACCGCGCGCGGCAGCATCGCCTTGGTGTCCACGCCCTCGGGGACGGTCACCCACACGTAGAAGCCGCCGTCGGGCCGGGTCCAGCTGCAGCCGGCGGGCATGTGCTGTTCCAGCGCGGAGAGGATCGCGTCGCGCCGCTCCCGGTAGTTCTCGCGGAAGGTCTTGATCTGGCCCTTCCAGTCGTGCGTCGCCAGGTACCGCGAGACCACCAGCTGGTTCAGCGTCGGCGGGCACAGCGTCGCGGACTCGGCCGCCAGCACGAGCTTCTCGCGCACCGCGTGGGGCGCGAGCACCCAGCCGACCCGCAGGCCCGAGGCGAACGTCTTCGAGAACGAGCCGAGGTAGACGACGTTCTCCGGGTCGAGGGAGCGCAGCGCCGGGTAGGTCTGCCCGTCGAAGCCGAGGAGGCCGTACGGGTTGTCCTCCACGACCAGCACGCCGTGCTCGCGGCAGATCGCCAGGATCTCCGCGCGCCGCTCGACGGCGAGCGTCACGCCGGCGGGGTTGTGGAAGTTGGGGATCGTGTAGAGGAACTTGACGCGGCGGCCGGCCTTTTCGGCCTGGGCGAGCGCGTCACGTAGCGCCTCGGGGACGAGCCCGTCGTCGTCCATCGCGACGTGCACGACCTGCGCCTGGTACGCGGCGAACGAGCCGAGCGCTCCGACGTAGGACGGGCCCTCGGCGATCACGACGTCACCGGGGTCGCAGAAGATGCGGGTGACCATGTCGAGGCCCATCTGGGAGCCCACGGTCACCACGACGTCGTCAGCGTGGGCTGAGATGCCCTCCAGGGCCATGATCTCGCAGATCTGCTCCCGGAGTACCGGGATGCCCTGCGCGGAGCCGTATTGGAGCGCCACGAGCCCGTCCTCGGCGATCAGCTCGGCCATCTGCGCCGAGAGGCTGTCGAGCGGCAGCGCGGCGAGGTTCGGCATGCCGCCGGCCAGCGAGACGACCTCCGGCCTGCTCGCCACGGCGAACAACGCTCGGATCTCCGACGCGGTCATCCCCGCGGTGCGCGCTGCGTACCGGTCGAGGTGCGGATCGAGGTTGTGGCGGCCGGAGCGTTCGGGCATCGAGGCAGTCATCAGCACTTCGCAAGCGTGTCGGCGGTCAGTCAGTCGAGTGTAACCACCCTTCCTTGTGACGTTCGCGGCCTTTCGGCGTGCGTCACAGACGCCTATCCTCAGAAGCGGCCGAAATCTAGTGACGATACGTCACGCCCGTCGGCCGGTCCTGCACGGCGATCTGGGAGGTCGGGTGTCGCGTCGCGTCGTGGGCGTCACGCTGGACAACCTGGAGCAGCTGCCGAAGCACTGCCGCCGGTGTGTCTACTGGGAACTGGCGCCGCACCTGCGGGCCCAGGCCGAGGAGTTCGGGTCGACGGAGGTCGAGAAGGAAGCCTGGGTGTCCAGCGTGCTGCTGGAATGGGGTTCCTGCGGCCGCCTGATCTACAGCGACAACCTGCCCGTGGGCTTCGTGCTGTACGCACCGCCGAACGCCGTGCCGCGCGCCAATGCCTTTCCTACGTCCCCGCCCAGCGCGGACGCCGTGTTGTTGACGGGTTTTCACGTGCTGCCGGAGTTCCGCGGCGGCGGGCTGGGGCGCACGCTCGTCCAGGCCGTGGCGAAGGACCTCACGCGCCGCGGTGTGCGGGCCATCGAGTCGTTCGGGGACGCGGACCCCGAGGAGCCGGGGAACGACGCGCTGGGGCACACGTGCGTGGTGCCGGCGGACTTCCTCACCGCCGTGGGCTTCAAAACCGTGCGGCCGCACCCCAAGTGGCCGCGGCTGCGCCTGGAACTGCGCTCGGCGATCTCGTGGAAGGAAGACGTCGAGGCGGCGTTGGAGCGGCTGCTCGACCAGGTCACCATCCGCACGGCGGAACCGAGCACCCTGCGCGCCTAGTTGTCCACAGTTCTGTGGACAGATGGACAGGGTTGTACACAGCCATGTGAGTGGATTGCTCTCTTCGGGCGGTTCCTGCCGTTTCTGCCCATGCGCCGCGAGTGACGTCGCCGGGAGCCTGCGCGCCAAGACGAACAGCAGCCGACACCGACGGGACCGGCAACGTGTCCCCGCTCGGGGGCGGCCGCACTGGGGTACGCGGACGTTCGGTTCGACGGGCTGCACTACGCCTCCGACCGGCGCGGCAGCACCACCGTCATCGCCGAAGTGGCTCCTGGACGGGGGAGGCCGGACGGCGAAACCCTCGACGCGGCCGCCGAGATCGCCGTTCTCTTGCCGAACCCCTGAACTACTCGGCCTTCGCCAGCTCGTGGGCCAGCACGTCGGCGAAGGTGAAGGTGCCCGTGGGCTGGTCGCCCTCGCCGAGGAGGTACAGGCGCTTGACCGCCACGAGGATGCCCTCGGCCACGACGTCGCGGAAGGCGGGGTCCGACATCCGCGCCCGGTCGCCCGGGTTGCTCAGGTAGCCGATCTCCACGCGCACCGCGGGGCAGCGCGTCAGCCGCAGGATCTCCCACGTCTTCGCGTGCGTGCGGCAGTCCAGCAGCCCCGTCCGCGCGGCCAGCTCCCGCTGGATGTACCCCGCGAGCAGCTCCCCGACCGTCGACGTGGTGCCGTAGCCGTTGCCGAAGTGGAACGTCGCCACGCCCTGGGCGTGCGGCGACTGGTTGTAGTCGCAGTGCAGGGACAGGAACAGGTCCGCCCCCGCCTCGTTCGCGAACGCGGCCCGCTCGGCCTCGGTCGGGCCCTGGTCGGGGCCACGCGAGATCAGGGCCTCCATGCCGGTGGCCTTCATCCGGCCTTCGAGCCGGCGCGCGAGGTCCCACGCCAGGTCGGCCTCCCGCACGCCCTCGACCACGACACCCGTGTCCGGACCGCCGTGCCCAGGGTCGATCACGATGCGCTTGCCGCGCAGTCGGGGACCGGCCTGCCGCACCTGCTCCTGCTCACGCAGGAACACCGGGCGGCCACCGCGGGCCCGCGGCGAAAGCTGGCGCAGCGCGCGCACGGTCGCCGGGCCGCAGATGCCGTCGACGGTGAGCCCGTAGTCGCGCTGGAAGTTCCGGAGGGCCTTCTCGGTACGTGGGCCGAACAACCCGTCCGGGCGACCCGCGTCGTACCCCAGCTCGGTGAGCCTGTCCTGCAGTGCGAACACATCGTCACCGGAGACGGGCGAGGAGATCAGGTACGCGAGCGGACGGCTCCCGAGGTGGAAGGTCGCGCCCCGCAGCACCTGGTAGGTGGCCGGGCCGACCACGCCGTCCGTGATCAGGCCCCGGCGCTGCTGGAAACCGCGGACGGCTCGCTCGACCTCCTGGTCGAAGAGTGCGTGTCCGTCGGCGGCGCCGGGCGCCGTGAGCAGGCCCAACGACACCAGCATCGACCGGATCTCAGCGACGTCTTCACCGGCGTCACCGCGGCGGAGTACCCGCATGCACTCCTCGCTCTTCCTTGGGCACCGGCGGGGAAATCCGGTGCGGCGCAAACAGTTCCGGGTAGCTGACCCGGATCCTTATTCTGCCCTGTGGACTCTCCGTGACCGCGCAGGGCCGGTCAGTACGTCACCCGCGCGTGGGATGGGCAGCACAGAACCCGGGGGCCGTCTTGAGAAGACGCAGGCCCCCGGGTCCAGGTTGCCTCGCTCAGGCGAGAACGTCGGAAAGATCCGAAAGCAGTGCGGCCTTCGGCTTCGCGCCGACGATCTGCTTCACCGGCTTGCCGCCCTTGAACAGGATCAGCGTCGGGATCGACATGACCTGGTAGTCACGGGCCGTGCCCGGGTTCTCGTCGATGTCGAGCTTCGCGACCTTGATCTTGTCCTTGTGCTCGCCCGCGATCTCCTCGAGCACCGGGGCGACCATCTTGCACGGGCCGCACCAGGTGGCCCAGAAGTCGACGAGGACCGGGGTCTCGCTGGTCAGCACGTCGTCGGCGAACGACTTGTCGGTCACCTTCACCGTGTTGGACATGACTCTCTCCTTACCTGTGGGATGCGACGTCAGGTGGTCAGTTGGCCGAACCGTAGCCGCCGCCGACCAGCTCGGGGGCGGTCTCGGCCTGCTCGGTACCGGCGTGTTCGGCGAGCCAGCGCTCGGCGTCGATGGCCGCGCTGCAGCCCGAGCCGGCGGCGGTGATCGCCTGGCGGTAGGTGCGGTCGACCAGGTCACCGGCCGCGAACACCCCGTCGAGGTTGGTGTACGACGTCCGGCCCTTGGTCACGACGTACCCGTCGTCGTCGAGCTCGACCTGGCCGCGGACCAGCGCGCTGCGCGGGTCGTGGCCGATCGCGACGAAGAAACCGGTGACGTCGAGGGTCGACTCCTCGCCGGTGACGGTGTCCCGCAGCTTCACGCCCTGGACCTTGCCGTCCCCCAGCACCTCGGTGACCTGCTTGTTCAGCGCCCAGCGGATCTTGTCGTTCGACCGCGCGCGCTCCAGCATGATCTTCGAGGCGCGGAACTCCTCGCGCCGGTGGATGATCGTCACCGACCTGGCGAACTTCGTCAGGAACGTCGCCTCCTCCATCGCGGAGTCGCCACCGCCGATGACGGCGATGTCGTGCTCGCGGAAGAAGAACCCGTCACAGGTGGCGCACGCGGACACGCCGCGACCGAGCAGCTCCTGCTCGCCGGGCACGTTGAGGTAGCGCGCGGCGGCACCCATCGCGAGGATGACGGCCTTCGCCGCGTACCGGACGCCGTTCGCGGTCACGTACTTGACGTCGCCGGTCAGCTCGACCGACTCGACGTCCTCGGCACGCAGTTCCGCGCCGAAGCGCTCGGCCTGCTTGCGCATCTCGTCCATCAGGTCCGGACCCTGGATGCCGCCGGAGAAGCCCGGGTAGTTCTCCACCTCGGTGGTCGTCATCAACGCGCCACCGAACTGCGAACCCTCGAACACCAGAGGCTCGAGCTGGGCGCGCGCGGCGTAGACCGCCGCCGTGTACCCAGCCGGTCCGGATCCCACGATGATCAGGTTCCGAACGTTTTCCGCTGCCACCCGTGACCTCCGCTCGTCGTGACCTGCGTACCAGGCTCAACACGATCGTAGGGTCAGCTGTTCCCGGGGGTGACGCCCGTCGCGCGGGGTGGAAGGCTACTTGCCGACGACCTTGTCGAGCAGCGCCCGCGGCCCGCACTCCGGGGCCAGCCCGACGAGCCGGAACTCGGCGAGCTTGCCCGTGGTCAGCAGCGCCAGCACCGCGGGCCTGCCGTCGACCGTGCCGGGGCGGACCCCGATCGGCGCGGCGGTCGGCGCGAACCCGGCCTCCTGCAGGCACGTGCTCAGCCGCTGCGCGTCACCGAGCGGGCCGTAGTCCTTGACCCCGGTGCTCAGCTGCCCGACCGCGGCCTGCGGCTGGTCACTGCGCACGGCGAGGGAACCGGCGGAAGGCGCACTGCTCGCGGGCGGCTGGGCCACCGGCGTACCCGTCGTGTCCGCGGACTTCGGCACCACGACGGCGATCGCGGCCACCGCGGCGGCGGCCACGGCGACGACACCGCTGACCCAGCCGATCCGCTTGTTCCGCCTGCGCCGTGCGGCCGCGAGGTCCACCACCGGGGCGGGCGGGGCCTGCCCCGCCTCCCGTGCCAGTGCGGCGTCGATCCGGGCGGCCACTTCGGCGGGCATCGGCGGCGCGGGCGCGGTGGCCAGGCTCGCCAGGTCTGCCGTGGTCGCCTCGAGCGCGCCGAGGATCGCGCGGGCCTCGGGGTCGGCCTGGACGCGCGGCCACAACCCGGCCGCCTCGTGCTCGTCGAGCGCGCCCGCCTGCAGGTCCGCGAGCAGGTCGACAGACCACGGCCGGCCGGCGATCCCCCGACTCTCGTCCGTCATCGAGCCTCCCGTCGGCGTTTGCTTTCGGAAGTTGGGACGTTCGCAATCGCATCCGGGTTCCGCAGATGACCGAGAACCTTGGCGAGTTTCGCGCGGCCCCTGGCGCAGCGGCTCTTCACGGTGCCTTCGGCGATGCCGAGCAGCTTCGCGGTCTCGCTGACCGAGTAGCCCTCGACGTCCACCAGCACGATCGGCGTGCGCTGGTCCTCGGGCAGCTGGTCGAGCGCGGCGGTGATGACCAGCCGCGTCTCGCGGTCGGCCATCGAGTCACGCGGGGTGGCGGGTTCGTTGAACCCGGTCTCCGGCAGCGGCACCGTCGGGCGGGCCTGCCTGCGGCGCATGCGGTCGAGGCAGGCGTTGACCACGATGCGGTGCAGCCACGTGGTCACCTGGGACTCGGCACGGAAGTTGCCGGCGGCCCGGAAGGCGGAGATGAAGGCGTCCTGCAGCGCGTCGGCCGCCTCCTCGGGGTCACGCAGCGTGCGCAACGCGACGGCCCACATCCGGTCCCGGTGCCGCCGGACCAGTTCGCTGAACGCTGCGGGGTCCCCCGCGGCATGCGCCGCGATGAGCTCGGCGTCCGTCGGTACGGCTGCGGTCACCCGCGACACACTACTGGGCAGGCAGGAACGTCAATTCGCCCATCTGGGACTGGTACTTCCCGGAGCTGTTCGTCAGCTGGCTGATCCACAGCACGAAGTACTCCCCCTGCTGGGGCTGGGGCAGTGTGATGTCCGTGGTCGGCCCGTTGAGCGTGGCCGTGCCCAGCACCCGCGTGGAGCTCAGCGGCGGCTCCTTGGAGTCGGCCGCCCGCAGCTCGACGACCGTGCCCGCGCTGCCACCGTCGATCGTCACCTTGCCCAGGTTGATCGGGTTGTCGAAGTTCACGATGATCCCGACGCCCTGCTTGATCGTCGGGAACTGCTGCCGGTACTGGTCGGTGCGCCACGTGGTGCCCGGGTCCCCGTCGATCAGGTTCTTCGCCCGGCTCGTGTTGTCACCGTCGCCGTCCGGGTTGTAGACGCTGGCACTGGCGGGCTTGACGGGGGCGCCGAGCTGCGCCTGCCCGCTCGGGCTGCCGCTGGTGGGCGGAGGCGCCTCCGACGACGTGGGCGGCGGGGCGGCCGTCGACGTCGGCTGGGCTACGTTGATCGGCGGACCGGCCGTGGGGCTGTCCTGGAAGAAGCTGATCGCGAGCATCCCGAGCCACGCGAGGATCGCGACCGCGGCGACCACCAGCACCGTGACGCCGAGCGCGAGCTTGCGCCGCCTGGCCTTGTCCTTGACCGGCTTCTTGGTGGTCCAGATCGTGCCGTCGTCGTCGGGCTTGACGCCCGAGGCGTTGATCAGCTGGGTGCGTTCCTCGGCCTCGGCGGCCAGTTCGAGCGCCTGCAGGATGGCGGCGCTGGTCCGGATACCACCGTGCCCGCCGTCCTCGATCGTCCGCACGGCCAGCGACGAGAGTTCGGCGGGCACCGAGGGCACCAGCGAACGGGGCGGCACGAGTCTGCCGTTCGGCGCGTGCGGGGCCGCCGGGATCGCCGCCGGACCGCCCGGCAGCGCCCACCGGCCGGTGAGCAGCAGGTACAGCACGGCGCCGATCGCCTTGACGTCGTCACGCAGCGTCGCGTCCGGCAGCGGACCGGGGAACGCGAGCCGCAGCGTGCCGTCCGTGGTCAGCCGCAGCCGCTGCGGGTGGTCGAGGCCGAGCACGAGACCCGCGTGGTGGGCGCGTTCGACCGCGCCGGCGAGCTTCTGCACCATGCGCGCGGCGGTGAGCGGGGCGACCGGGTGCTCGGCGACCAGGTCGATCAGGTCGGTGCCCTTGGTCCACTCCGTGACCACGACCCCGAGCAGCCCCTCGCTGGAGGTGATGCCGTTGCCGAGGCTGAGGACGTCGAGCACGCGGGCGACGCCTTCGTGCGTGAACTTCGCGGCGTGCGCGGCTCGTTCGAGGGTGCGGCGCGCCATGCGGGCCGACTCGGCGTCCGCCGGGTCACCCACCAGCAGCGTCAGCGCGACGTCACGGCGGAGCTGCCCGTCACGGGCCCGCCAGAGGTGCGCACCGGCGCGTTCGTCGATCCCGAACTGGGCAAGGAGCCGGTACCTGCCGTCGCCGACGACACTGCCGGGCGCGAGGGAACCACCCCGCGCGCGGACACCGACGTGCTCGCTCCGCTTCTCGTCCACCCCACGCTCTCTCTTTTCGCCCATTCAAGAGACGAGCGTACGCGAGTACGACGGGTCATTCAGGGTTATCGGTGTGTCGATTGTTACCGGCGCTTCACCAAACGGGTGAACCGCTTGGTTGCCGGGGCAAGCTCCTCGACCTTGAGGGCAGCCAGCACGCCGAACGAGACGCCGAGGCCGACGATCCCCTGCAGCACCAGCTTGATCCACGCCGTCAGCCGCGGCCCGAAGTCCGGCACGACCGTGCCGACGAGCACCGCCGCGACCACGCCCAGCACGCTCGCGACGACGGTGAACAGGATGACGCCGAGCACGCGCTTGCTGCGGAGGTTGCCGAGGCTCACCCACAGCCACACCTGGCCCATGATCGCGCCGACCACGAACGTCAGCGAGTTGACCATCATGGCGCCCAGCACGATGTTCTCGTCGGAGAGCAGCGCCTGGCACAGGTACAGCAGCGGGATCTTGACCAGCGTCATCACGATCATGATCAGGGTCGGGGTGCGGGCGTCCTTCATCGCGTAGAACACCCGCAGCTGCAGCATGACCAGCGCGTACGGCAGCAGGCCGAACGCCGAGATCGCCAGTGCCTCGCCGAGCCGCTGCGCCTGCGCGGCGGAGTTCTCGCCGCCGCTGAACAACGCGACGCCGACCGGGGAGCCGATGACGCTCAGCACCGCCGCGATCGGGACGAGCATCACGGTCGAGATGCGCGAGGCGTACGACAGGTCGGCGACGACCTTGCGGGTGTCGCCGTCGGCGGCGTTGCGGCTCAGCCGGGGCATGATCGCGGTCAGCAGCGACACCCCGATGACGCCGTAGGGCAGCTGGAACAGCAGCCAGGCGTTCGAGTAGATCGTCACGCCACCGGCGTCGCCGCTGGTCAGCACCCGCGTGTTGATCGTGAAACCGATCTGGCTGACGGCGACGTAGCCGAGGATCCACAGCGCCAGGCCGCCGAACTCCCGCATCCGCCGGTCGATGCCCCAGCGCCACTTGAACCGGAACCCGGTGCGCAGCAGCGGCGGCACGAGCATGAGCGCCTGCACGACGATGCCCATCGTCACGCCGATGCCGAGCACCAGCAGCTTCGGCTCGCCCAACCGCACCGGGTCGAGGCTGATCTGGCCGGGCAGCACCATGAACACGGCCAGCGTGGCGATCACGACCAGGTTGTTCACCACCGGCGCCCACGCCGCCGGACCGAAGATCTGCTTCGCGTTGAGCACCGCCGAGAGCAGCGCGAACACGCCGTAGAACAGGATCTCGGGCAACAGCAGCCTGGCGAACGCCGTGGTCAGCTCGGGACTCGCCTTGCCGCTGCCGCTGTCCAGGTACAGCGACGTGAACAGCGGCGCGGCGATGACGGCGATCACCGTGCCGACCAGCAGCAGCACGAACGCCACCGTGAGCATGCGCTGCGTGTACGCCTCACCGCCGTCCGGGTCGTCCTGCGAACGGACCAGCAGCGGCACCACGACACTGCTCAGCACCCCGCCGAGCAGCAGCTCGAACACGATGTTCGGCAGCGTGTTGGCGATGTTGAACGAGTCGTTGACGATGCCGGTGCCCACCGCCCAGACCAGCATGATCTTCCAGAAGAAGCCGGTGATGCGGCTGATCAGGGAGGCGATCGCGATCCGGCTGCTCGACTTGGCCAGCGACGGCGCGGCCGGTTTGGCCGGCGGCTCGACCTTCGGCAGGTAGCCCGTCGCGTCGAGGCCCGGCCCCGCGCCGAACGTGCTCGCGGCGGGAGGCGGGCTGGGCAGCCGCGGCAGCATCCGCGTGGCCAGCGTGTCGTACGGCCGCATCGAGTCCGGGTCGGCGACCGGCCACTTCGAGCTCGCGGGCACCCCGCCGATGCGGGGGATGAACATCGTCGCGTCGGGGTCGTTCGGCGGCAGCGGCGGCGCCCCGAAGGGCATGCTGTCCTGCTGGCGCTCGCGTTCCTGGCGCCACGGCCGCACCGGCTGGCGGCGCGGGGGCTGCGGCTGGCGCTGCGGCGGTTGCTGCCGCACGGGCGGCGGCGGGACCTGGGCCCGAGGGGGCGGCGGCTGCCGGCGGCGGCCGTTGACCGGCGGCACCCGCCGGGTGGGCTGCTCCGACGGCGGCTGGCGGTCAGTCGGTGGCCGCCTCGCCACACGTTCGGCGGGACGCTCGGGTGGCCACCCCGGCTCTCTGTCCAACGCGTGCCCAATCCTCGGCGGTCGATATCGTCACTCCAGGGTAATCACTGCTTCCCCCGGCCACGGACCCGGCGATAGATCTGCCGACCCGAAAGCAGCACCAGCGCGACACCGCCGGCGATCGTCAGCACGAGCGTCACCACGCCGTACTGGTTGGACCGGAGTTCGAACCGGGCGGGGCTGCCCAGCTGGGTGCCGCCCGGCGTGCTCAGCGCGACGGTCACGCTGAACCGGCCCGCCCGCAGCGCCTCCGCGGGGATGGTGATCTTGTTGTTGCTGCCGAGCCCCGCGGGCAGCAGCACGTCGCCGATGTCACCCGTGCGCAGCCCGGTGCTGTTGTTGAGCGTGACCCGCACGTTGACCTGCACCGGCAGGAAGTTGTGCAGGAACACCGGCAGCGGCGCCGAACCCGAGGCCAGCGAGATCGGCACGCCGGGGGTGTCCACCGTGACCTGGCCGAGCAGCGCCTGCAGCTGGGTGCGGGAGTCGGCCGCGGACACCTCGGCGGCGTCCGTGCCGGGCGGCCAGGCCGTCGACGTGTTGCGCACGAGCGCGTACCGCAGCGGCATCAGCAGCTGGTCGGGGTCGACCTGCGCCACCGGGTCGATCGCCATCGCGCTCCGCAGGTCCGCCATCGTCGCCTCGATCGAGGACATCGTGCCGGTCACCGACGTGGGCGTGGCCGCGGCGACGTCCTCCGCGGTGTAGTTCATCGTCGTCGTCTCGGCGGGCGCGGTCGCGAGCAGCTGGTTCAGCGGGAGCGCGGTCAGCATCCGCCTGCTGATCAGCTCGCCGACCCCCTGCAACAGGCGCGTCAGCTCGGCCTCGGGCAGCGACCAGCGCCGCGGCGGGGTGACCAGCACCGAGCCGGTCGACCCCGTGAGCCCGCGGAAGGCGAGCGCGGCGAGGCCGTTCTGCGCACCGATCGCCGGGTCGTCCGGCGGGGTCGCGGCGGCCGACGCCGAGCGGCCCCGCGCCCCGGCCAGCCCGGTCGCGACGAGGGAGTCGGCAGGCTGGGCCCGCAGCGAGGTGCCCTTGACGGTCGCCGCGTCCTCCGCGTCTCCCGACAGGTCGGCGGGGTCGGCCACGAGCGTCCTGATCCCCGCGTTCTGCAGGGCGGTGAGCGCGGCGGAGTCGAGCGGGCCGTCCGCCCACAGCACGCCCGGCAGGGGCTGCGTGCCGATCAGCTGCTGCACGTGCTGCGCGGTGTTCAGCGCGTACGCCATCAGGTCACCGCCGCGGACGCCCGCCAGCGCGGACAGGTCCGCGTCGGCGTAGGGCATCTGGATCACGCACTGGTTCGCGACCAGCTGCCTGAGCGAGCCCAGCCACGCCTTCGCCGCGTCGGCGCCGCTGCCGGGCACGTTCCCCGTCGGCGTGCGGACCTCGTACCCGCGGCTCATCGTGTCCACGGTGTCCAGCAGGTCGGGGTCCACGGCGTAGCAGATCGACCGGGACAGCTGCGCGTCGTCGCGGACCGCCAGCGCGGACGACACGAGCGCGTCGAGCCGCCCGCCGGGCCGCAGGTCCCCGGCCAGCACGTCCTCGCCCAGCACGACCTTGCCGTTGAACGGGGCCGCGACGATCCGCGGCCGCGTGTCGGCGATCGGCCACACGACGGTGACCTCCGAGGGATCAGCCGGTGGCTGGGCCTGCGGCTTGCCGGGGGCGCCGAGGACGGGCAGCAGCAGGCTCAGCGACGCCAGCCGCGCCTGCCCGCCGTACGCGGGCGTGCCGTTGACGTTCACCAGCAGCGGGTACACCCCGGCGTTCGGCACGCGCAGGCCGCCCGCGGTGCCGTCGAGCCGCACGGTGATCGTGAACTGCCCGGTCTGCCCCGGTTCGAGCGTGCCGGGGTCGATGTCGAGGAACTTCGTGCTGGTCGCCGCCGCGGCCGGCGTACCGGACATCGCGGAGCGGACCTGCTTTTCCGTGCCCAGCCGCTCGCCGAGGTCCAGCTTCACCTGCAGGTCAGTGATCCGCCGGTCGCCGACGTTGGCCACCGTGCCGGTGATGTTGAGCGTGGTGGAGGTGGACGTCAGCACGCGGGGGTTCATCTGCGTGACGTCCAGCCGCAGCCGGTTCGGGGTGTCCGTCACCGACTGCGCGGCCGCGGACAGCGGGGCGAGCAGCACGATCAGGAACGCGACCGACACCACGGCGGCGAACCGCTTCACTCTCCGACTCCTTCGGTCGCCGGCTCTTCGTCCGCGAACAGCTCTCGGGCCCTGCGCACCAGGGCGCGTTCGTCGGTGTAGGCGAGCCAGCGCTCCAGGTCCGCGACCGGTACCCAGGCCACCTCGGTGACCTCGACGTCCTCGTCGGAGAGCTCGCCACCGACGGCTTCCAGCAGGAAATGATGCACGGTCTTGTGCACCCGCCGGCGCTCGGCCACGAACCAGTAGTCGATCGTCCCCAGCGGGCAGAGCACACGCGCGGAGATGCCGGTCTCCTCCTTGACTTCGCGCAGTGCGGTCTGCTCCACCGTCTCGCCGTCCTCGATGTGCCCCTTGGGCAGGGACCAGAGCAGTTTGCCGTGCCGGTCGAGCCTGCCGATCAACACGGCCCGCTCGCGCCCGGCGTCCACCACGAGGCCGCCGGCGGACGTCTCGTCGACCGTGGTCATCTTCCGGCCGCGGCGCCGTCGCGACCTGCGTCGCGGCTTGCCGCCGTCGGAACGACCGGCCGATCCAGACATGCTGCGATGCTAGTGGTTGCCGGTGCTCAGCGGTTGCGAACGCGTAGTTGAGCCCTCACTTTCGGTCGATGGGTACGCTGGCTACTCGTGTCTCGTCCGGCAACAGGAGATCCTGCAGGTGGTTGTGTCCCAGTGAACGAACTCGCTGCCAAGCGGAACGCCGTGGTCGAGCTGATGCGGATCTCCCCGCTCGCCGACGAGCTGGCCGGCCGGTTCGCCGACGCCGGCCACCGGCTCTACCTCGTCGGCGGGAGTGTGCGCGACGCGCTGCTCGGCAGGCTGTCGAGCGACCTCGACTTCACCACCGACGCCAGGCCCGAGCGCATCCTCGAGATCGTGCGCGGCTGGGCGGACGGGGTGTGGGACACCGGGATCGAGTTCGGCACCGTCGGCGTCACGAAGCGCGGTGCGACGCTGGAGATCACCACGTTCCGCGCCGACAGCTACGACAGGGTCAGCCGCAACCCCGAGGTCACCTTCGGCGACACCATCGAGGGTGACCTGCTGCGCCGGGACTTCACGGTCAACGCGATGGCGATCGAGTTGTCGACGAAGCAGTTCGTCGACCCGCACAACGGGCTGGAAGCGCTTTCCCAGCGGCTCCTCGACACCCCGGCCACGCCGCAGGAGTCCTTCGCCGACGACCCGCTGCGCATGCTGCGGGCCGCGCGGTTCGTGTCGCAGCTGGGGTTCGCGCCCGCGCCCCGCGTGGTCGAGGCGATGACGGAGATGGCGGGCGAGATCCAGCGCATCACCGCCGAACGCGTGCAGACGGAGATCTCGAAGCTCCTGCTGGGCGCCCAGCCACGCCGCGCGTTGGAGCTGATGGTCGACACCGGGCTGGCCCAGCACGTGCTGCCCGAGGTTCCCGGGATGCGCCTGGCCATCGACGAGCACCACCAGCACAAGGACGTCTACCAGCACTCGCTGACCGTGCTGGAGCAGGCGATCGCGCTGGAGCAGGACGGGCCGGACCTCGTGCTGCGCCTGGCCGCGCTGCTGCACGACATCGGCAAGCCGGCCACCCGGCGGTTCGAGGACGGTGGCGGCGTGAGCTTCCACCACCACGAGGTCGTCGGCGCGAAGATGGCGCGCAAACGGTTGCGGGCGCTGAAGTACTCGAAGCAGATCGTGGACGACGTGAGCCAGCTGGTGTTCCTGCACCTGCGGTTCCACGGCTACGGCAAGGGCGAGTGGACGGACTCGGCGGTGCGGCGCTACGTCACCGACGCGGGGCCGCTGCTCGAGCGCCTGCACAAGCTCGTGCGTGCCGACTGCACCACGCGCAACAAGCGCAAGGCCGCCGCGCTGCAGCGCACGTACGACGAGCTCGAGGAGCGGATCGCCCGGCTGCAGGCCGAGGAGGACCTCGCGAAGGTGCGCCCCGACCTCGACGGCAACGAGATCATGCGGCTGCTGAACCTGCCGCCGGGTCCACTGGTCGGCAAGGCGTGGCGGTACCTCAAGGAGCTGCGGCTGGACCGCGGGCCCCTGTCCCACGAAGAGGCCGTCGCGGAGCTGCGGCGCTGGGCCGAGGAAAACGGGATTTCGTAACTTCCGGCGGCCCGAGGGGGACTGAACAGGCGTGAGTTCGGAACAGCGACGTGCCGGGTTCCTCCTGACCCTCCTCCGCCGGGGTGCCCCGGCGATGGCGACGGCGTCCAGCGAGCTGGACGACAGCATCGCCGACCCGACGCCCGTGCCGGCGCTGCGCCGGATGCGGCGGATGGCGGGGCCGGTCGACACCGGGGTGCGCGACAACCTGCTGCTGCGCGCGACGCGCTACGTGGCGATGGTGCCGCTGCTGTACCGCATCGTCGCCGTGGTGGGCGCGCTGGTGGCGTTCTTCGCCGAAGGTGGCAGCTCGCCCGTCGTGGTCGTCGTCGCGGTGCTGTGCGTGGCGCTCAACGTGTTCGGGCTGCGCTGGCTGCTGCGGTCGGCGCCGTTCGAGAACGGCAACGCGGGCAGGCTGCTGCTGCTCGACGTGGTGTTCACGCTCGCGGCGTACCTCGTGGTGGCCGCGGCGGTCCCGGAGTCGTCGTTCGCCGCGGCGATGCAGGTGCCGGACAAGGAGCTGCTGGGCGGGATCGCGCTGCTGACCCTGGCGTTGGGGATCGGCTACGGCGGCGGGCTGATGCTGCTCAGCATCCCGCTGAGCATGCTCGCGTGGCAGCTCAACACGGGCGTGTTCAACGTGAAACAAGGCTTCGCCGCGCTCGGCACGATGCTCGGCGTCCTGCTCACGGCCACCGGCGCGCTCGTGCTGCTCGGCCTCGGCACGCGGCTCGCGCTGGCGTACGGCATCCGGCACGGACGCCTCGCCGAGCGCGCCCGGCAGCACCGCGCGCTGCACGACACGGTGTTGCAGACGCTGGAGAGCATCGCGCTGCCGCGGGGTGGCGACCCGGAGCAGCAGCTCGCGGAGCTGCGGGGCGTCGCGCGGGCGCAGGCGCTGGAGGTGCGGCAGCTGCTGGAGTCGGCGCAGCGCGAGGCGGACGAGGAGGCGGCCCGCCCGCTCGGCGAGAAGCTGACGGCGCTCGCGGCGGAGATGGCCAGGGAGGGGCTGCGTGCCCAGCTCGTGATGGCCGAGCTTGATGAGGACACCCTCGACGAAGTGCGCCAGCTGGCCATCAGGGACGCCGCCCGCGAGGCGATGCGCAACACCCTCAAGCACGCCGGCACGGACCAGGTGGTGGTCCGCGTGGCGGAGGAACGGGGCGGCATCGCCGTGGTGATCCGCGACCACGGCACCGGCTTCGACGAGTCGGACCGCCCGGCGGGCTTCGGCATCAGCGAGTCGATCACTGCCCGGCTCGCGGAGGCAGGCGGCAGCGCCCGCGTGGAGTCCAGCCCCGGCGGCGGCACCCGCGTGACCTTGTGGATGCCGCGCTAGGCCGCGATGCCGCGATACAGCGCGTCCGCAGGTCAGAGGCAGTTTTGGCGGGTCCTACGGTGGCGCCATGACCGAACAACTGGAGAGCCGCGTGGTCGTCGCTGAGGCCACTGCGAAGGAAGCGCTTGAGATCGCCAAGACCGCGAGGGAGGATGCCCGCATGGCGACCGAAGCGTGGCGAGCACGGCAGCGGATGGACAACGCGTTGCTGAACTCCCTGCGCGCCACCCAGCTGGAGCACGGCAAGATCCTCGAGGAGCACGGCAGGCGCCTCGACCGCCTGGAGCGCAAGGTCGACCGCCTGGAGCGGAAGGTCGACGAGGGCTTCACCAAGATCTCCCTCGGCATGTCGCAGATCGTCGCGCTGATCACCAACCTCCAGCGTTAGAGCCGCTCCAGGGCGCCCATCTCCACGTGTTGCGCGATGGGGCGCGGCAGGAGGTAGCCGATCGCGCCGCCGGGCATCGGGCCCCACGGGAGCGTCACGCCCGTGAGCGCGGGCAGGCCGCGGACCAGGCGGTACCGCTGCTGCAGCTGCTCCCGTTCCGGCGCCAGCGACGCCTCCGGGAACCGCGTTCCCGGCTCGTGCACCAGGTTCCCCGTGTCGTTCCCGAAGCGCAGCACCGTCGTCCCCGCGGGGAGGACGATCATCCGCTTCGCGCGGAAGAAGTTCAGCGGGGGCTCACCCCGCAGCGGCACGATCGGCCAGTCCAGCTGCTGCGGTTCCTCCGTGCGTGCCGGGTACAGCAGCAGCGACCCCAGCAGGAACCGCGCCGCCTCCTCGACGTGCGAGAACGCCGCCGGTTCCCCACCGCCCGGGCCGCTGACCTCCCAGCTCGCCTTCGTCCGCACCAGGCACCACGCGCCTTCGACGGCCTCGCCGATCCGGTACGCCGACTGCGGGATGCCGTACTCCCCCAGCCGCCGTTCCAGCACGGTCAGCACCTGCGACGCCCGCAGCCCCATGGGCGGCTCGCCGCCCCGGTCGACCACCGCGACCGGGTCCGGCTCCGGCGGCGCGGGCACCGGCGGGCGCGGGCGGCCGAGCACTTCGGCCTCCGCCACCGCCCGGACCTGCGACGACAGGTACGGCACGCGGTAGGCCGCCGCCCTGATGCGCTCCAGCAGCTCCGGCTCCGGCGGGATGCCGTACTTCCGCAGGTAGTGGGGCACGGCGGCGGGCCAGATCCACAGGCCGTCGGTGTGGAACGCGTCCGGCACGTCCGCGGGGCCGCCCGGGTTGACCGTGTCGGGCAGCCAGCCGGGCCTGCTCACCACGACCGGCGCGCGGTAGAGGTAGTCCAGCACCGGCCGGACCTCCTCCTGCGCCAGCGGCTGCGGCTGCTCGGGCAGCCGCGCCTGCCGGAACGGCATGTCCAGCGGCAGCCCGGCCTTGCCGGCCAGCCACTCCGGCACCTGCCTGCGCTCACGCGGGAACCGCTCCAGCTCGGCGTCGTAGGACCGGGCGGTCAGCCGGTCGCGCGGGGACTGCCGCCAGTTCGGTTCGCTCGTCGTGTCGTAGTCGAAGGAGAACGACGACGGCGCTTCGAGCGTGAGCGTGCCCTGGAACCACGTGCCCGTGTCGGGCCGGTACATCGCGGACCGCAGCTGCGAGAACAGCTGGCCGAGCCGCGGCGGCGCGGGCAGGGACACCGACTCCGCCTCGCCCAGCGACCGGATCTCGATCTCGGCGTAGTCCCCCACCTGCCGGAACTGGGCCGCGACCCGCTGCCAGCCCTCGGGCAGCACCGCCCGCACGGTCAGCGCGATCGACCGGACCAGCTCCTCCGGGTCCCCCTGCCCCGGCTGGGGCCGGGTGGCGCCGGGGAAGTCGTGGCGTTCCTGCCACAACGCGGTGATCTCGTCCGGGGCCGCGGTCGCGGTCAGCTCCGTGAGCCCCAGCTGGCGGGCCCGCTCCTCGTCCGTCCCGGACCAGCGCAGCGTCAGCACGCGCGGGTCGGGGTCGGGGGCGATGCGGAAGATCTCGTCGTCGAACAGGCAGTGCGTCTGGAGGGTGAAGGTGCCCTCGGCCTGGTCCTCCGGGACGACCTTCGCCGGGCGCGACTGCCATTCCGTGTCGAAGTCCTCCGGCGCGTCCTCGTCGGGGGCCGCGACGAGCAGCAGGGTGCCGTCCGTCGTGGAGCGTTCCGCCTGGAACGCCCGGCCCCGCCACACGCCGTACAACCCGTCCGGACGGGCCGCCAGCTCTACTCGGTAACGCACTTCTCCCCCTGTGCCTGTGTCACGGACTCGTAGAACCTAACCGACAAATCGCTCGAGACTGCCATCGGTGACGTGGTCGCGGACCGCCCGCGGCAGGACGTAGCTCACCGCGCCGCCGGGCAGCCCCGCCCACGGCACCGCGATGCCGAGGATCACCGACAGCGGGCGGCACACCCGGTACTTCCGCTCGTCGCGTTCCCGCTCGATCGGCAGCGACGTCGTGGGGAACCGGGTCTCGTCGTGGTGCACCAGGTTCCCGCCGTCACCGCCGAAGCGCAGCACCACGGTGCCCGCCGCGAGGCGCACGATCCGCTTGTTGCGCAACAACGTCAGCGGCGGTTCGCCTTCGGTGGGCTGGATGGGCCAGTCCGCCAGCTCCGCCGAGGTCTCCAGCGGCGTCTCCTGACCGGCCGTGCGCCGCGCCGGGTGCAGCAGCAGCGTGCCGAGCAGGAACTGCGCCGCGTCCTGCGCCTGCTCGAAGTGGTGCGCCTCGACCGGCTCGTCGTTCTCGTACCACGCGACCTCCCAGCCCCGGTCGGTCGCGTTGAGGCACCACGCGTGGTCGGCGCGTGCCGCGATCCGGTACGCCTCCGGCCACACCCCCTGCTGGCCGAGCCGTTCCGCGAGCACGACGAGCAGCGCGGCGTCGTCGAGCTTCGGGTCGGTCTGCGTCTCCAGCGCCGCGGCGACGTCCCCGCTGGTGGGACCGAGGTCGCGGGCGTCGGCGCGGGGCCGCGGACGGCCGAGCAGGTCGGCGGCCGCCGTGCGGCGCAGTAACTTGTCGACATACGGCGGCCGGTGGTCCTGGGCGCGGATGTGCGCGAGGAAGTCCGGCTCCGGCGGGATGCCGTGCTTGCGCAGGTAGTGCGGCACCGACGCGTGCCAGACCCACGTGCCGTCCGTGTGGTAGCTCTCCGGCACGTCCACCTCGCCGGTGAACCTGTCCGGTCCGAAGCCGCTGCCGACCAGGACGGCGGGCTGGCGTTCCAGGTACCGCAGGACCCTCGGCACCTCGTCCTCGGGCAGCGGCGAGCCGGGCGCGTCGACCACCCGGGCGTGCCGGAAGGTCACGGCGAGCGGTTGTCCTGCCGTGGCGTCCATCGCGCTCACTGTAAGCGAGAAGCTCCGGCCGGACTCACGATTTGCGGCGGATGGCCAGGAGATAGCCACCCCCGCCGAGCAGGTAGACGGCCGTCGCGACGAGCAGCAGCGCGGGCGACCGCCCGTCGAGCGGGACGAAGGCCGCCGCGGCCGCCACCGCGACCACCTGCGTGATGTTGAACAGGGTGTCGTAGAGCGCGAACACGCGGCCGCGGGCCTCGTCCCCGATGTCCCGCTGCACCGCCGAGTCGACGCACAGCTTGAGCACCTGGCCGGCACCGGTGATCAGGAACGCGGCCAGCAGGATCGTGGGCAGCCGCATCGGCAGCCCGAGCCCGGCCTGGCTCGCGGCGGCCAGCAGCAGGCAGCTGAGCACGACGCGGTGCCTGCCGAACCGGTTGACCAGCCGCGGCGTGGCGAACCCGGCGAGCAGGATGCCCGCGGCGCCCATCACCGCGAGCTGCCCCAGCCCGGGCAGCCCGGCCTTGAGCAGTCCGGAGTCGGTGAACGAGTAGCGCAGCAGCAGCACCGTGAGCAGCAGCGAGATGCCGTAGGACGCCCGGTGCGCGAACAGCGCGACGAACCCGGCCGTGACCGTGGGCGCACCCAGTGCGGCGCGCCCACCGTCGGCGAGCCCGCGTGCCACGGCGACGAAGGCGTCCTCGGGTTCGTCGACGGAGTCCGGGCCGAGGCTCCCCGCGGTGAAACGCGAGGCGATGAAGGCGGCGACGATCGTGCCGAGCACCGCGGTCGCCGTGGTCCAGGCGGAACCGGTGTTACCGGAGCCGATCACCGCCCGCAGCCCGATGGCGCAACCACCGCCGACGACCGCGACCATCGCGCCGAGCGTGGTGGCGACCGCGTTCGCCGTGACCAGCGAGTGCCGGGGCACGACGTGCGGGAGCGAAGCCGACATCCCGGAGCCGACGAACCGCGAAACGCCCTCGACCAGCAACGCCAGCACGAACAACTCCGTGCCGGCGAGCCCGAACCCGACGGCCGCGGAGGCGAGCACGATCGTCAGCCCGCGTAGCAGGTTCGCGGTCACGAGCACCCGCCGCCGGTCCCACCGGTCCAGCAGCGCGCCCGCGAACGGGCCGATCACGGAGTACGGCAGCAGCAGGACGGCGAACCCGCCGGCGATGGTCAGCGGGTCGGCGCCGCGCTCGGGGTTGAACAACACCGCTCCGGCGAGCCCGGCGCGGAAGACCCCGTCGGACCACTGCGCGGCGAAGCGGGAGAACAGCAGCCTGCGGAAACCCGGCATGCGGAAGAACGCGCGAGGCCCCAGCTTCACCGTCGCAGGTTCCGCGCTAGCCGTCACAACACGACAGCATACGGTGCCGGATCAAGATCTCAGGGTGAACGGAAGGGGCCGGCGCACTTGGTCGCCTCTCGGCGGCGTGGCGCAGTGTGGCTCCAGCCGAACGGTATTCCACAAAGGCTCTTCTCAAGTGGGCCCGGGGGACACGGAGTGCGCCGGCCACCACGTCCAACGGGCCCCGGCGGCGTGTTGTTCCCGCTCCGTGCGAATTGCCGGGGACGTGAGTGGGATCATGACGGGCGTGCCAGCGGACGCCGAGGTTGAACCGGGCTCGCTCCTGGTTGCCGCCCCCACCATGTTCGATCCCAACTTCCGCCGGACGGTCGTCTTCATCATCGACCACCGGGAAGAGGGGACGCTCGGTGTCGTGCTCAACAGGCCGAGTGACGTGCCGGTGGACGACGTGCTGCCCAGCTGGGGCAGGCACGTGGTCGAACCGCAGTCGGTGTTCGTCGGCGGTCCTGTGGAGAAGAAGACCGCGTTGTGCCTGGCGGCGTTGCGGGCCGGGGAGACGGCGGCGGCCGTGCCGGGGCTGATCGGCGTGCGCGGTCCGGTGGCGCTCGTGGACCTCGACGCGGATCCGGACCTGCTGGTGCCGAAGGTGCGCGGGCTGCGCGTGTTCGCCGGGTACGCGGGCTGGGACTCGGGTCAGCTGGCGGGCGAGATCGACCGCGGCGACTGGCTCATCGTGCCCGCGCTGCCCGGTGACGTGCTGGCGACGCCGGATCGCGATCTGTGGGCGCAGGTGCTGCGCCGCCAGGGCGTGCCGACGGCGCTACTGGCCACCCACCCCGGCGACCTGCAACGAAACTAAGGCCAGCCCCTCGCCCGACCACCACCCCCAGCGGAGGCGCTTCGCGCCGCTAGGCCTTCTGGAGCGAACAACCCCCGCACGCACAACCAGAGCACCCGCCCCCACCGGGAGCGACGGGCTCCGGGACGGCGAGCGCGGCGCGGTGCCCGAGCAGCCCGCCGGCGGTGACCAGCGCGAACATCCCGATCAGCCCGACCAGCGCCGCGACGACGACGCCCGCGGTGGTGGGCATGAACAGCCCGGCGAGCCCGGCGACGATCCCCACCGCCCCGGCGACCATCGTGGGCAGTCCGGCGACCTTGTTCGCCGTGCGGAAGGCCTGCGCGGAACGCAGCGTCGCCTCCGTGCGCACCCCCGCGCCGCGGTCCGCGAGTTTCTCCTGCCAGCCGAGGACCCCGCCCCAGCCGACGACGAGACCGAGCACGACGGGAATCAGCGCGAGTACGAACACGGGGTAAGGATACGGGTCAAAACGATTCGGACCGGCGGCATACCATTGCAGGTGTGAGTGAGGCAACCGAGGAGATCCCCGGCCACCGCTACAACGCGGACCTGGCCGGCCGGATCGAGCTGCGCTGGCAGAACTACTGGGCCGACCACGGCACGTACCACGCGCCGAACCCCGTCGGCCCCCTCGCCGAGACGCCGCTGCCCTCGGACAAGCTCTTCGTCCAGGACATGTTCCCGTACCCGTCGGGCGCCGGCCTGCACGTCGGGCACCCGCTGGGCTTCATCGGCACCGACGTCTACGCCCGCTACCACCGGATGATCGGGCGGAACGTCCTGCACACCATGGGTTTCGACGCGTTCGGCCTGCCCGCGGAGCAGTACGCGGTGCAGACCGGGCAGCACCCGCGCAAGACCACCGAAGAGAACATCGAGACCTACCTGCGGCAGATCCGCAGGCTGGGCCTGGGCCACGACGAGCGGCGCCGCATCGCGACGATCGACCCCGAGTACTACAAGTGGACGCAGTGGATCTTCCTGCAGATCTACAACGCCTGGTACGACGAGGCGCAGGCCAAGGCGCGGCCCATCGCCGAGCTGGAGGCGGAGTTCGCCGCGGGCGAGCGCCCGACCCCGGACGGCCGTGCGTGGGGTGAGTTGTCCTCCTCGGAGCAGCGGGAGGTCATCGACTCGCACCGGCTGGTGTACATCTCCGAGGCGCCGGTGAACTGGGCGCCCGGCCTGGGCACCGTGGTCGCCAACGAGGAGGTCACCGCGGAGGGCCGCACCGACCGCGGCAACTTCCCGGTGTTCCGCAAGAACCTGCGCCAGTGGATGATGCGGATCACCGCGTACGCGGACCGCCTGCTGGACGACCTGGAGCTGCTGGACTGGCCCGAGAAGGTCAAGACCATGCAGCGCAACTGGATCGGCCGCTCGCGGGGTGCGCAGGTCGCCTTCGCCGTCGGCGACGAGCGGGTCGAGGTGTTCACCACCAGGCCCGACACGCTGTTCGGCGCGACGTACCTGGTGCTGGCGCCGGAGCACCCGTTGGTGGACAAGCTGACCGCCGCGTCGTGGCCGTCCGATGTGGACGAGGCGTGGACCGGTGGCGCGGCGACCCCGGCCGAGGCGGTCAAGGCGTACCGGCTGGCGGCCTCCCGCAAGTCCGAACTGGACCGCCAGGAGAGCAAGGAGAAGACGGGCGTCTTCATCGGCGCCACCGCGGTGAACCCGGTGAACGGCAAGGAGATCCCGGTCTTCATCGCCGACTACGTGCTGATGGGGTACGGCACCGGCGCGATCATGGCGGTGCCGGGCCAGGACCAGCGTGACTGGGACTTCGCGGAGAAGTTCGGGCTGGAGATCATCCGTACGGTGCAGCCGTCGGAGGGCTTCGACGGCGAGGCGTACACCGGTGCCGGCCCCGCGATCAACTCCGGCTTCCTGGACGGGATGGACGTCGACGAGGCCAAGAAGGCGATCATCGAGTGGCTGGAGGAACACGGCCACGGCAAGGGCACGACGCAGTACAAGCTGCGGGACTGGCTGTTCGCGCGGCAGCGGTACTGGGGCGAGCCGTTCCCGATCGTGTACGACTCCGACGGCAGGCCGATCCCGCTGCCGGAGAGCGAGCTGCCGGTCGTGCTGCCGGACGTCGACGACTACTCGCCGCAGACGTTCGACCCGGAGGACGCCGACTCCGAACCGTCGCCGCCGCTGGCGAAGGCGACGGACTGGGTCAACGTGACGCTGGACCTGGGTGACGGCCCGAAGCAGTACCGCCGCGACACCAACGTGATGCCGCAGTGGGCGGGCTCGTGCTGGTACCAGCTGCGCTACGTCGACCCGACGAACTCGGAAGCGTTCGTCGACCCCGAGAACGAGCAGTACTGGATGGGCCCGCGCCCCGCGGAGCACGGCGTCGCGGACCCGGGTGGTCTGGACCTGTACGTCGGCGGCGTGGAGCACGCGGTGCTGCACCTGCTGTACGCGCGGTTCTGGCAGAAGGTGCTGTACGACCTGGGCCACGTCTCCGCGAAGGAGCCGTACCGCAGGCTGTTCAACCAGGGCTACATCCAGGCGTACGCGTACACCGATTCCCGTGGTGTCTACGTTCCTGCCGAGGAGGTCGAGGAGAAGGACGGCAAGTTCTTCTTCCACGGCCAGGAGGTCAAGCAGGAATACGGGAAGATGGGCAAGAGCCTGAAGAACGTGGTCACGCCCGACCAGATGGCGGCGGACTACGGGGCCGACACCTTCCGGTTCTACGAGATGGCCATGGGCCCGCTGGACGTCTCGCGCCCGTGGGCGACGAAGGACGTCGTGGGCGCGCACCGGTTCCTGCAGCGGCTGTGGCGCCTGGTGGTCGACGAGCAGACCGGCGAGCTGCGGGTCACGTCGGCGGAACCCACCGCCGAGGACCGCAAGCAGCTGCACCGCGCCATCGCCGGGGTCCGCGAGGACTACGCGGAGATGCGCTTCAACACCGCCGGCGCGAAGCTGATCGAGCTGAACAACCACCTGACGAAGGTGTACGGCGCGACCGAGGGCACGCCGCGTGAGCTGGTGGAGCCGCTGGTGCTGATGCTGGCGCCGCTGTGCCCGCACATCGCGGAGGAGCTGTGGCACCGGCTGGGCCACACGGACACGCTGGTGCACGGGCCGTTCCCGGTGGCGGACGAGCGGTACCTGATCGAGGACACGGTCGAGTACCCGATCCAGGTCAACGGCAAGGTGCGGGCCCGCATCACGGTCGCCGCGGACGCCGACAAGGACGCGGTGCAGGCGGCGGCGCTGGCCGAGGAGAAGATCCAGGCCCTGCTCAACGGCGGCGAGCCCCGCAAGGTGATCGTCGTACCGGGGCGACTGGTGAACGTGGTCCTCTAGAGGGCGGGCTCCAGGCCGATCTCCCGCGCGAGGTCGGCCAGGAGCGCGTCGAACACCGCGTCCGGTTTGGACAGTGGGATCGGGTAGTTCCCGAACACCTCGAGCGTGATGTGGCCGTAGAGCCGCGCCCAGAACTGGATCATCACGTACGTCGTGCCGAGGTTGAGCTTGTCCGGCGGGAACTCGGCGCCGGACTCACGCAGCACGGTGAGCAGCTCGTCCTGGAAGGCGATGAGGTCGTCGTGCAGTTCGGGCGGCACGGCGTCGGCCTGCGGGATGGTGAGCTGGTGCGTGGCCAGGATCCGGCCCGCGGCCAGGAGGAAGATGCGGCCGAAGGGTTCGCTCGCGCGCTGGAGGGTCGCGACGCTGCCGGCGGCGGACCCGGTTTCGCCGGTCGGTGACGCGAAGACGAGCGTGAACTCCTTGGTGTGCGTCAGCGCCCAGCGGCGGAACCCGCGGCAGATCGCGAACAGCTGGGCCGCCCCGTCCGCGGCGAGCGCGCCGACCTCTTCGGTCAGTTCGGCGGCGAGGTCGGCGATGACGTCGAGGCGGAGGTGCTCGACGAGGTCGTCACGGGAGCCGTAGTACCGGTAGAGCGCCGGCGCCGTGATCCCGAGTTCGCGGGCGATCGCGCGCAGCGTCACCGCTTCCGGGCCGCGCTGGACCAGCAGCGTGCGGGCGGTCCGCCGGATGTCCTGGTCGGTCGCGACCCGCACGCGCCCTCGGCGCGTCGGCTTGTCCATTCCCGCATTCTAGGTCGGGGGTGCGCCCGCGGAACGCGGTTTCCGCGGAAGGAGAGGGGCGCCGCCGGTACCGATCACTCGGGGGGCTACGCGATCGGTACCGGCGACCCGATGCCCGTTTCCGGCGGGGCCGGGCACGGACAGCTTAGGAGAGTCCGGAATGGTGCCGTCGGGACGGTCAGACGGCTAATTCCCCCATTCGGGTGATCCAGACCGGGCACTCACCCTAGTGTCGCATCTCCCGGCCGAGAAGTTACAAAGATCTTCACATTTGCCAACCGAACTTCCCGCCCATTCTGGGGGAGGCGCCGCGCGCCACTAGATTCGGGGTGTGCACACCGAAGTCCTCGTCATCGGCTCCGCGAACGCCGACCTGGTGGTCCCGGCCGAACGCCGCCCGGGCAGCGGCGAAACCGTCCTCGGCGGCGACACCACCGTCCTGCCCGGCGGCAAGGGCGCCAACACCGCGGTGGCTGCCGCGAGGCTCGGTGCGGACGTCGCGCTGCTCGCCGCGATCGGCGACGACGCCTACGGGGCCATGCTCACCGAGTCCCTGCGCGACGCCGGGGTGCGCACCGAGCTCGTGCGGAAAGTCGGCCGGCCGACGGGCATCGCCTACATCACCGTGACCCCCGACGGCGAGAACTCGATCCTCGTCTCGCCCGGCGCCAACAGCGCGCTCGAACCCGGCGCGCTCGACTTCGCCGGGGCGAAGGTCTTGGTGGCGTCGCTGGAGATCCCGCTGCCGACGGTCGAATGGGCGATCGCCGAGGCCGCTTCGGCCGGGGTGCGGACGATGCTCAACCTGTCGCCGGTCGCGGAGCTGTCGCCGCGCACGCTGGCCGCGCTGGACGTGCTGCTCGTCAACGAACACGAAGCCGCCGCCCTGCTGGGAGAGGGCGTCGGACTCGGGAAACTGCTGGAACTCGGGCCGCGTTCGGCGGTGGTGACCCTGGGCGCGCGGGGCGCGCTCGTGCTCACCGGGGACGGGGAGACCGAGGTACCGGCGCCACCCGTCGAGCCGGTGGACACGACCGGCGCCGGGGACGCGTTCACTGGGGCGCTAGCCGCGTCGCTGGCCACCGGGGTCACCCTGGAGACGGCGGCCCGCAAGGCCGCCCGGGTCGCGGCGATCTCGGTGACCCGCCGGGGTGCGCAGCCGTCCTATCCGTCCGCTGCCGAACTCGAGGGCCGCTGACACTGTCCGTCGTGGTCGGGGAAAGGTATGGTCTAGACCATGTCGCACGAAAGGCTGACCGGAGTCGCCGTGAGCCCCGGCCGCGCCCGCGGTCCCGTCGTCCGGGTCGCCGAACCGCTCGGCGAGCCCGCCGGCACGCCGAAACCCGAGGACCCGCAGGCCGAAGCGGCGCGGATCGCTCCGGCGACGCAGGCCGTCGCCGCCCGTCTGGAAGCGCTTTCCGCGACCGCCTCCGGTGAGGCCGCGACGATCCTGATCACCACCGCCGCGATGGCCGGGGACCCGGCGCTGATCAGCGAGGCCGAACGGCTCGTGGTCGCCGAAGGGCTGCCAGCCCCGCGCGCGGTCTACGAATCCGCGAACGGTTTCGCCAAGACGCTCGCCGCCGCCGGTGGGTACATGGCCGAGCGCGTGCGCGACATCGAGGACGTGCGGGACCGCGTGGTGGCCGAGCTGCTCGGCGTGGAACCGCCCGGCGTGCCCGAACTGACCACGCCGAGTGTCCTGGTGGCCCGCGACCTCGCCCCCGCGGACACGGCCGGGCTCGACCCGGCGAAGGTGCTCGCCCTCGTCACCGAGGAGGGCGGGCCGACCAGCCACACCGCGATCTTGGCGCGGGCGCTGGGAATTCCCGCGGTCGTCGCCGTCCGCGGCGTGCTCGCGCTGGACGCCGCCGCGTTGCTCGTGGACGGTGACACCGGCGAGGTCGAGGTCGCCGACGCCGCGGAACCGGTGCTGACGGCCGTCGCGGGCGGACCGGCCGAGTGGAACGGCACCGGGACCACTTCGGACGGTCACCTCGTCAAGGTGCTCGGCAACGTCGGCAAACCCGCCGACGCCCGCGCCGCCGCGGAGGCCGGTGCCGAAGGAGTGGGCCTGTTCCGCACGGAGTTCTGCTACCTCGACGCCGCCGACGAACCGTCCGTCGCCGACCAGCGCGCGGCGTACGCGGCCGTGCTCACGCCGTTCGCGGGAAAGCCCGTCGTCGTCCGGACCCTCGATGCGGGTGCCGACAAACCGCTCGCGTTCCTGTCCCCCGAGGACGAGCCGAACCCCGCGCTGGGTGTTCGCGGCCTGCGCGTCGCCTTCGACCGGCCCGAGGTGCTGGACCGCCAGCTCGAAGCGATCGCGGGCGCGGCACAGGATTCCGGCGCCGAGGTCTCGGTGATGGCGCCGATGGTCGCCACCGCCGAGGAGGCCGCATGGTTCGCCGAGCGCGTGCGCGCGGCGGGCATCGCACGGGCGGGCGTGATGATCGAGATCCCGGCCGCGGCCCTGTCCGCCAGGGAGATCCTCGACGCGGTCGACTTCGTTTCGCTGGGCACGAACGACCTGGCGCAGTACACCTTCGCCGCCGACCGGCAGCTCGGCGCCGTCGCGGCGCTCAACGACCCGTGGCAGCCCGCGCTGCTGCGGCTGATCAAGCTCGTCGGCGACGCGGCGAAGGCCACCGGCAAACCGGCGGGCGTGTGTGGCGAGGCGGCGGCGGACCCGCTCCTCGCGCGGGTGCTGACGGGCCTCGGGGTGACCAGCCTGTCGATGAACGCACCGGCGGTGCGGGCGGTGGGCGCGAGCCTGGCCGCCGTCACGCTCGCGCAGTGCGAAGCGCTCGCGGAAGCCGTGCTGGCGACCGGGGACGCGAAGGCCGCGCGCGCGGTCGCGAGGGGTTAGTCCTCCCCGGCGGCGGCCAGCACCGCGTCCAGCAGGCCGGGGAACCGCGCGTCGAGGTCTTCGCGGCGCAAGGACAGCAGGTTCTCCCTGCCGTGCGGGCGTTGCCAGATGACGCCGCTGTCGCGCAGCACCTGCCAGTGCCGGGTGAGGGTGGACTTCGACACGCCCGTGAGGATCGTGCCGCAGGGCCGTTCCCCTTCGTCCGCGAGCCGCCGCACGATCTTCATCCGCAGCGGGTTGCCGAGTGCGGTCAGCACGTTCTCCAGGCGGATCTGGTGCGGTTCCGGGTGCTGCGCGAGCATGGGCCCAGTGTAGATCAGTACGCGTAGATACGAACTTTCCTCTTGACTGACTGTACGTATATACGCGTACATTCCTACCGTGACTTCCTCGACTCGCCCCGCCTGGGTGCTCGTCCTCCTCGCACTCGCCCAGCTGATCTACGCGCTCGACCTCAACATCGTGTTCGTCGCACTCCCCGAGATCGGCGCGGACCTCGGCTTCTCCGGCCAGACCCAGCAGTGGGTGGTCAGCGCCTACGTGGTGTTCGCCGGCGGGTTCCTGCTCCTCGGTGGCCGTGCCGCGGACCTGCTCGGCCGCCGTCGCGTGTTCGTCCTCGCGCTGGTGCTCTACGCGCTGTCGTCGCTGGCAGGAGGCCTCGCCACGGGACAGCTGATGATCGTCGTCGCGCGGGCCGTGCAGGGGATCGGCGGCGCGCTGCTGCTGCCCGCCACCCTCGCGCTGATCGGCACGCTCTTCCCCGAAGGGCGCGAGCGCAACCGCGCGCTCGCGGTGTGGGGCGGCGCGGGAGCCAGCGGCCTCACGGTGGGCGCGCTGCTGGGCGGCGTGCTCACGCAGGCCTTCGGCTGGTCCGCGGTGTTCTTCGTCAACGTGCCCCTCGCCGGGCTGGTCGCCGTGGCCGCGCTGGCCGTGGTGCCCGCCGACCCGCCGCGCGCCACCGGACGCCGCTTCGACCTGCCCGGCGCCTTGACCGCCACCGCGGGCGCGACGCTCCTCGTGTTCGCACTGGTCCAAGGCCCGGACGCCGGGTGGACCTCACCCGGCGTCGTGCTCGCCGCGGCACTGGCCGTGGTCCTGCTCGGGGTGTTCGCGGTGGTCGAGGCACGCGGCGCGGACCCGCTGCTGCCGCCGAGCCTGCTCCGCAACCGCGCGCTCCTCACGGGGATCGGCGTGACCGCGCTCTACATGGCGACGTTCGGCACGCTGCCCTACTTCCTGACGGTGTTGTTCCAGACCGTCCGCGGGATGAGCGCGCTGCAGACCGGGCTCGCGTTCCTGGTGCCCTCGCTCGCGATCGCGGCGGGCACCCAGCTCGGCGAGCGCCTCACCGGCCGCTTCGGCGCACGCACCACGCTGGTCGCGGGCTTCGGCGTGGGCGCGGTCGGCACCGTCGTGCTCGCCGTGGGTTTCGGTGGCGGCTACGGCGCCGTCGTGCCTGGGCTGGTCGTCTCCGGCGTCGGACAGGGCGTCACGTGGACGGCGATGTGGATCACCGCGGCCACCGGCGTCGTGCCGGAGGAACAGGGCGTGGCCAACGGCATGGCCTCCACGACCCTCAACCTCGGCAACGCCGTCGGGCTCGCGGTCCTCATCGCGTTCGCCGGGGCGTCCGGAAGCCGGGCGGCGGTGCTGGTCGCCGCGGCGGGCATGGCCGTGGGCGCCGTCCTCGTCGCGTTCGCGCGGACAGCCGCTAGGAGAACAGCCCGCGACGGGGACGCCGGACGACCACTGAACCGCCGTGCACGCGTCCGGTGAACACCAGCCGGGGCGTACCCGGGAGGCCGTTGCTGCCGGTCTTGTCGTCCAGGGAGCCGTACTTGAGCTCGGTGATCGAGTTGAGGTCCACGGCCATGCCCTCGGGGACGATCACCTCGACCGAACCCCACTTGCAGTCCAGCTCGATCTGCACCGTCGGGCTCGTCACCTGGGCGTCGCTGAAGTCCAGCTTGGTCGAGCCGTACTTGCTGTGCACGACGACCTCGGCAGGCACGATCCACCGCCCGTTGCGCACGAGCGAGGAGTACTTCGCCGACAGCTCCAGCCGCTGCGAGGGATCGGTGGCCTTCGGCGGCGGGGCGCCGAGATCGCGGTTGACCGTGCCGGGGATGTCCACCAGCACGGCGTTCAGCTCGCCGCGGGTGCGGGAGGCGAGCGCGATGTCGGTGCGCTCGGTGAACTCGTCGAGGTCGATCAGCCCCCGCCCGATCGCCTTCTGCAGTATCGCGACGACGTGCTCGCGCTCCTCGTCGGACACCCGCAGGTCCCGCGGGCTGAGCGTCGCGGTCTCGGTCTCTTCGCCCATGGGGGCAGCGTAATTCGGCGGACCCCGGCCCGGATCCGGGAAAAACCCGGACTTACTCCTTGTCCAGCCCGTGTTCGATCGCGTACCGGGCCAGTTCGACGCGGTTGTGCAGCTGGAGCTTCCGCAGGGTGGACTGCACGTGGTTCTCCACCGTGCGGTGCGACAGCACGAGCCGTTCGGCGATCTGCCGCGACGTGAGGCCCTTCGCGACCAGGCGCAGCACCTCGGTTTCGCGCTCGGTCAGCCGCGGCACCGGGTTGTCGGTCGCCGGGCCCTCCGCCATCCGCCGGTACTCGCCGAGCACGAGGCCCGCCAGCCCCGGGGTGAACACGGGATCACCCGCGGCGGTCCGGTGCACGGCCTCGACGAGCTCCTGCGCGGACGCGGACTTCACGAGGTAGCCCGACGCACCTGCCTTCACCGCCTCCAGCACGTCGCTGTGCTCCCCGCTGGCGGACAGCACCAGCACCCGCGTGTCCGGCAGCGCCATCGTGATCTCCCGCGTGGCGTCCACGCCGGAGGACTGGCCCAGGTTGATGTCCATGAGCACGACGTCGGGCCGCACGGCACTGGCGATGCGCACCGCCGCGTCGGCGTCGGGCGCGGTGGCCCGCACCTCGAACCCGTGCTCCGTCAGGTCCCTGGCCACGCCGTCCCGCCAGATGGGGTGGTCGTCGACGACCATCACCGAGATCATCGCTTCCTGCCCGCCTTCGGCACCCGAACCTCCCATTCGGTCCCCCGCTCCGGAGCGGTCTCCAGGGAAATGCTCCCACCCAGCTCAAGTACCCGGCCCTTCATCGACCGGGCGACGCCGAGCTGTCCCTGCGCCTCCGCCTCGGCGAGCCTGCCTTCGGGGATGCCCGGGCCGTCGTCCCTGACGGTGACCACGACCTCGTCGGCGAGGTTCTCCAGCAGCACCCACGCCTTCGCGCCTGGCGCGTGCTTGGCCGTGTTGGACAGGGCCTCGCGGACGACGGCGACGAGTTCGGCGGTGACGCGGGCGGGCAGCAGCACGTCGTCGGCGGGCGCGGCGACCTGCACCTTCGACGAGGCGAGCAGCTGCAGCGCGGCCCGCAGGTCGGTCTCCCCCGCGCCGGTCGTGCTGGGCTCGGTGGTGACGAGCGCGCGCAACGCGATCTCCTGCTCCCCGGCCAGCTCCGCGAGCTCCGCGGCCTCGCCGCCGACCTCCGCACCACGGCGGCGCACCCGGGCCAGCACCTGCAGCACGTTGTCGTGGATGGAGCGGGCGAGCCGTTCACGCTCGGCGGTCGCCGCCTCCTTGCGCCACGCCTCCGCGAGCGCGGCCGCGGACTTGCGGGCAGTCGTGGCGCTCATGCCGATGAGCAGCCCCGTCGCGACGAGCAGCACCCCGTCCCGCGCGACGTCGAGCGTGAACGCCTGGCGCGCCACCGCCGTCGCCGCGCCGACCACGAGCCCGGCCGCCATCCCGCCGTAACCACCGAACCGCGTCCCCGCGACCACCGGCACCCCGGCGACCCAGACGGTCGTGATCAGCGGGTCCACATTGGCCAGCTGCTCGGGGCTGAGTATCAGCGGCGAGGTCAGCATCAGCCCGCACACCACCACGACGTCGAGCACCACGAACCAGCGCCACCGCCAGCGCAACGCCTCGCGCGAGTAGACGAGCCCGGTCAGCACGGTCCACACCGCCATGCAGCCCAGTACGACCCAGGCGAGCGCGGGCCGTGCGTAGTCGCGGTCGTGCACGACGACGGCGCCGAGCGCGAACAGCCACGTCACCACCCGCAGCCCGATCCCGCCCCACCACAGTGGTGCCGCGGGTTCGACGGCCGTGGGGCCGAAGCGCTGCCTCATCGATCCTCGTCCTCGACCTTCCCCGGGTCGCCGTCCGGCGCGGCCGCCTCCTGGTCGTGCAGGACGTCCACCTCCTCCGGGTGCGGGTCGGTCTCGTGCAGCAGCGAGCGGATCCCGGAGTTGAGGACGGCCAGCAGCGGCACCGCGAGCAGCGCGCCCGCGATCCCGGCGACGACGAGGCCGACGGCGATCGCCAGCACGACGGCCAGCGGGTGCAGGCGGACCGCGCGGCCCAGCAGCAGCGGCTGCAGGATGTGGCTCTCCAGCTGCATCACCAGGATCACGATGCCCAGCACAATGAGCGCGGTGACGAACCCGTTGGTGACGAGCGCGACCAGCACCGCGACCGCGCCGGCGACGACCGCACCGATGATCGGCACGAACGCGGTGAGGAACACGAGCGTGGCGAGCGGGACCACCAGCGGCACCCGCACGATCCACAGCCCGATGCCGATGCCGACGGCGTCCACCACGGCGACCGCCGCGGTCGCGCGCACGTACGCGACGAGGGAGGCGAACCCGCGCCGCCCGGCGACGTCGACCCGGTCCCGGACCTGGCCGGGCACACCGAGCATCAGGAAGTGCCAGATCCGCTCGCCGCCGGCGAGGAAGAAGATGGTCACGAACAGCGTGAGCAGGAACCCGGTGAGGATCTCGCCGACGGTGCCCGCGGTGGTGAGCGCGTTGGTGGTCAGCGCCGCCTGGTTGTGCTGCAGGTAGCCGATGGCGTTGTCGATGAACTGCTGGATCTGCTCCTGGCGCAGGTGCAGGTCGTTGATCAGCCAGTCCCGCACCTGGTCGAGGCTGTTGTTCAGCTGTTTCTGCAGCTGCGGCAGCCCGTCGGTGAACTGGATGATCACGAACGCGAGCAGGCCACCGAGGATCGCGAGCCCCCCGACGAGCACGAGCGCGGTGGCGAGCCCGCGGGGTACGCGGATGGTGACGAGGTGGGAGACGGCCGGGGCCATCAGCGCGGCCAGCAGCAGCGCGATCGAGACCGGGATGACGACCACCGACAGCCTGCCGATGAGCCACACGACGACGTAGAGCGCGGCGATGACGAGCAGGAACCGCCACGAGAAGGCCGCGGCGATGCGGAGCCCGCGGGGCACGGCGGCGGTCGTGCCGGCGTCCTCGCCGAAGGGGTGCGTCTTGGGGCGGTCGGTCACGGCATCACCCTAGCGACTCCGGCGAAACGGACGGGTACGCCCGGAAGCGTGGCGCGTACCCACTGGCACACCGCTCAATCCACACGATCGAGTGCTCCTGGTGTGTCCACTGTGTACAGCCGTCCGCTGCTTTGGTTATCTCATTTCCGGGAGTGCGAAGAGGTTCGACAGGAGCCGCCGGGCTGGGGAGGTTCGGCGGCCCATCCCCATTTCGCGGAGCGTTCCGAAGTGTATTTCGGAGCGCCCTTCCGCATGTCCGGAAAGCGTTTTCTCACCGCGCGGAGCAGGCATTACACGACTGGGTGGCACCGGTGGAAAATTACTCACCTTGCTGTTTACAGTGATCAACGAGGGCGAACAAACGACCCTCGGGAACCGCGGAAAGGATTTCGACCTTCTGGTCGAAATCGAGCCCGCACCGATGATCCTCCATCCATCGGCAACCAACGCACACGAAGGGAACCGTCCCATGCGCAAGACCCTCACCCGCACGGTCGCTGTGATCGCGCTGTCCGCCGGCGCGTTCGGCCTGGCCGGGGGCATCGCCTCCGCCGACGAGCTGACCGCGCCCGTGGTCGTGCCGCAGCACCCGACGGGCGCGGACTACGTCAACGCCTGGAACCAGTCCGGCGCGCTGCTGGGTGCCGGTGCGGCCGGCCTGATCAGCTCCGCCTGGGCGGGCGCCATCCCGTCCATCCTCGAAGGCGTGGTCGACTAGTTCGATCGAGTGGTTCGTCGTCAGGTGGGGTCTGTCTCGGGTAGTCGTTCCCGGCAGGCCCCGCCTGTGTGAAACGCCTGTTCCGGTGACGGTCGGTGAGTCCGCCGGACACTGAGCGATCTTCACACCATCGAGCGATCAAGGTCTCTCCGGGATGCGAGCCCGGTGTCACCTTTGATTACCTCTCCACTGCAAGCCCGTTCGGACAGCAATGCGAACCGTTTTCGGAAATCGCGGGACGAACGGACGAATTCCTCGGCAGGAGAACCGTGAAGCAGCAGAACGCGTCCGCGCAGCGGGGCACAGCACGTGCCCGTCGCTGGCTGACGCGCGCGCTGTTCGTGGTCGGCGGCGCCGTCGCCGGTACTGCCGCCGCGTGGGCCGTGTCCACGGCCAGCGCCTCCGCGGAAACCGCTTCCCCCGTGTCCGGCCCCGAAGCCGTCGTCCAGCAGGACGAGCAGGCGACGGCCGCCGACGCGACGGAAGCCGAGCGCGCGGAGCACACCGAGTTCCGCCTCTCGCAGGGCAAGCAGGTCGCGGCCGACGCGCTCGAGCAGAGCCGCCGCATCACGGCCGAGGTCGCCGAGTCGGTGCAGCGGTTCACGCAGCGCACCGTCGTCGAGCCCGCGCGGCAGGTGGTCGACACCGCGGTGCGGGTGACGCTCGAACCGCAGTCGGCGCCGCGCGTGCTCAGCGAGGCGCTGACCCCGTCGCACGACGTCCTGCACTTCCTGCGCCCCGCCGCCACCGGCGAGCTGATCAAGCTGCCCGGCCTGCCCGGCAGGACGGACGCCGACGAGCAGACGCAGGCCTCCGCCCCGGCCGCCGCGAACCCCGTGGCGCCGGCGCTGCCCGCCGGGCCGCTGGGCCCGGTCGCGGCCGTGCTGCCCGACGCGCACGCCGCGGCGGCGCAGCACCTCGATGCGCGGGACCAGTCCGGCCGGCAGTCGCACGCGACGCAGCCGGACCGGTTCCCGTTCTCGCCGGAGCGCGGCCCGCTGGCCCCCTCCGGCCTTCCGTTCGGCCCCGGTGGCTCCGTCACCGGTGGTCATGTGGACGGTCCGCTGTTCGGCGTTCCCGCCGGCCCGCTGACCGTCGTCGGAGCCACCGGCCTGCGTGCCGTGCGCTTCGGCATCCGGCACACGCCGGTCCAGCCGGGCGAGCAGCCCGGCGTCACGCCTGACTGAGTCGCGAGCGGGGTAGCGGAACGCGCCCTGTTCGCCGGTTTCTCCTGTGCCGGTCGCGTGTTCCCTCGCACCCCGCTTGTCCTCGTCGCGCCTCCGCCGCGACCTCGGGTGACTTCACCCACCCCACAAGCCCCGCAAGGGAACCCAACGAAGAAGGAGAAACTCTCAATGCAGACCTGGGCAAAGCGCGGATTCCAGACCGCGCTGGTCACGGGTGGCCTGCTGATGCTGGGCACCGGCATCGCCTCGGCCGACGAGAACGTCAACCCGGACACCCCCGCCGGACCGTTGGACCTGAACGCCAGCATCCCCGTCGACATCTCGCAGAACGCCGTCGGAACCCTCGGCAAGCAGGTCAACCTGCCGGATGTCCACAAGGAGATCAGCACCAAGCCCGTCACGGACAAGCTGAACCGCGCGCTCGCGCCGGTCAGCAAGACCGGGGCCCTCAAGCCCGCGTCACCCGCGCTGAGCGCGACCAACGGGGTCACGACCAAGGTCACCGGCGCGGCGAGCCAGGTCGGCCAGTCGCTGTCGCACGCCGGCGGCGGGCAGCGCACCGACCAGGTCACCCGCCCTTCGGTGGAGTCCACCGGCGACCCGGTGATGGGCAACAAGGTCGTCGGCAACGTCGCGCTGCCGATCCAGATCACCGGCAACGCTGTCGGCGTGCTCGGCGACGCCGCGGTCCAGTCCGACTCGACGCAGGTCTACGAGCACAACAGCGACGTCAGCACCAGCGGTGAGCGCGGCGGCCTCGCGGGCAACGCCGTGAACCTCGACTGGGCGCTGCCGGTGCAGATCTCCGGCAACGCGCTCGGCCTCGTCGGCAGTGGCCGGACCTCGGGCAGCGCGACGCAGTCCGCCGCCACCACCGGTGACACCACGACCGACGGCACCAACGGTGCGGTGGCGGGGAACGTGGTGAGCCCGCAGGGCGCCACCCCCGTGCAGGTGTCGGGCAACGCGCTCGGCTGGTTCCTCGGCCATGCCGAGACCGACTTCGACAGCACCAGCGAAGCCACCTCGGGCGGCTACGTCGACACGGCCGGCTCGCACGGCGCGGGCACCGGCAACGTGGCGGCGCTGCCGATCGCCCTGCCGGTCAAGGCTTCGAACAACGCCGTGTCCTGGGGCGGCGACGCCGACGCGGCAGGCAGCGCGGCTTCCGCCGCGGCCGCCGGCGACACCAAGGCGGGTCCGCACGGCGACCAGTACATCCAGACGCAGGGTGAGGAGGCGTTCCTCGGGGGGAACGTCGTCCAGCCGCAGGGTGCGGTGCCCGCCACCGTCGTGGGCAACGCCGCGGCCTGGATCGGGAACTCGGTGGCGGGCTCCGACGTCCAGCGCGCCGGGAACATCATCAGCACGGACGCGCAGGCGGGCGGTACGACGTCCACCACCGGCCAGAACGGTGCGGGTTCGGGCAACATCGTCGACGCTCCGGTCGCGCTGCCCGTCGAGGCGTTCTGCGTCGGCGGCACCTGGATCGGCAACGCTCACGCGACCGGTTGCGACAACGAGGTCGACACCGCCGCCGGTGGCAACACCTACACCAACGGCAACGGGTCGTTCCTGGGCGGCAACAGCGTGCACCCGCAGCCCGCGGGCACCGTCGAGGCGTTCGGCGTGGGCGGTTCCTGGATCGGCAACGCGTCCGGCTCGGCGACCGAGGACAAGACCGTCACCGCCGGTGGCTACAACGGCAGCCTCGGCAACGACTCGACCGGCGCCGGCAACGTCGTGCAGGTCCCGGTGGCCGTGCCCGCCGAGGTGTTCGGCGTGGGCGGTTCCTGGATCGGCCAGGGCACCGGTGCGGCCGAGGAGACCAAGGACGTCACCGCGGGCGGGGGTGGCAACACCCAGGACGACCACGGTGCGGGCAGCGCGAACCTGATCGCCGCGCCGGTTTCGCTGCCGGCGCAGGTGTTCGGCATCGGCGGCGCCTGGATCGGCCAGGGCCACGGTGCGGCCACGACCGACACCACCTCGCAGGCCGGCGGCGACCTGAAGGCCAACGGCAAGGAGGGCTTCCTCGCCGGCAACATCGGCGACGTCCCGGTGTCGCTGCCCACGCAGGTCCACGGCCTCGGCGCCGCCTGGATCGGGAACGGCTTCGGCGCGAGCGAGAACCTGACCGACTCGACCGCGGGTGGCGACAGCCACTCGACCGGCGAGGGCGGCTCGCTGGCGGGCAACCTGGTGCGGGTGCCCGTGGGCTCGGCCGCTTCGGTGTTCGGCCTCGGTGCGGTGTGGGGCGGTGTCGCCTCCGGCGAGGCGGTCAACGACGTCGTGTCCACGGCGGGCGGTGACTCCGCGACGAACGGCGACGGTGGCTCGATCGCGGGCAACGTGGTCAGCGCCGACGCGCTGCCGGTCGCCCAGGTCTTCGGCGACGCGGCCAGCCTGGTCGGTGTCGCGCGCGGCACCGGGCTGAACAACACCGAGGCCACCTCGGGCGGTGACTCCACGACGTCCGGTGTGGACGGTGCGCTGTCCGGCGACATCTTCGACGTGCCGGTCGCGGCCGTGGCTCAGGTGTTCGGCGTCGCCGCTTCGCTCGGCGGGGTCGCGCACGCGGTCGCGGACAACACGACCGTCGGCACCGTCAGCGGTGACACCGAGACGGCGGGCCACCACAAGGCGCTGTCGGGGCTGGACAAGCAGGTCCCGCTGGGCGTCGTGGCGCAGATCTTCGACATCTCGCCCGGCCTGCTCGCCGTGGCGGACTCGGACACGCGCAACGTCACGGACGTCCTCGTGGCCGACCGTGAGGCGTCGGTCATCGACCTGCCCGCGAGGACCTCGGAGCTGTCGGCGACCAGCCTGCCGAAGCTGCCCGACCTGCGCAGCCTGCCCGCCCAGCGGTCGGCCCGCACGGACCTGACCGACATCGCCACCAACATGTCGCTGCTCCCGAAGAACGGCGCGCTGCCGTCGGTGGACGCGGTGCCGGGCGCGGAGGCGGTCACCGCGGTGCTGCCGAAGCTGCCGCTGGCCCCGGGTGCCGACGCACTGGCCGGTCAGCACGTCCTGCCGGAGAACGTCGGCGGGGTGCTGCCGCAGGCCCAGCTGCCCGCGCTGCCGAACCTGGACGCCAGCCCGGCGTCGCTGGTCGACAAGCTGACCGGCGGCGAGGGGCTGCGTCTGCCCTTCCAGCACTGACGCGGAACCGGACGCGGGTCCGGGGCAACGGCGCCCCGAACCCGCGTCCGGGTGTCAGCCCAGCTGCACGGAGCGTTTGGCGAGGCCGTACCAGTAGCCGTCGATGACGGTCTCCGGTGCGGCTTCGTCACCCGCGCCGAGGGTCACGAACAGCGGCGCGAAGTGCTCGATGCGCGGATGCGCGAGCGTGGCGGCCGGGGCCTTGCGCTGGAAGTCCAGCAGCGCGTCGACGTTCCCGGTGCGGAGCATCTCGTCGCCCCACGCGTCGAACTCGGCCGACCAGAGCGGCGGGCGGCCGTCGGTGCCGTCCACCTGGCGCATCGCGGCGAGGTTGTGCGTGAAGAAACCGCTGCCGATGATCAGCACCCCTTCGTCGCGCAGCGGCCGGAGCTTGCGCCCGAGCGTGAACAGTTCACGCGGGTCGAGCGAGGGCATCGACAGCTGCAGCACCGGGATGTCGGCGTCGGGGTACATCTCCACGAGCGGCACGTAGGCGCCGTGGTCGAGGCCGCGGTCGGGTGCGTCGTGCACGGGCGTACCGGGTCCGTGCAGCAGCTTGCGGACCTTCTCGGCGAGTTCCGGTGCTCCCGGCGCCGGGTAGGTCACCTGGTAGTAGCGCTGGGGGAAGCCCCAGAAGTCGTAGACGAGCGGGACCGTCGTCGTGGCGCCGAGGGTGAGCGGCGCCTCCTCCCAGTGCGCCGACACGACCAGGATCGCCTTGGGGCGCGGCAGTTCCGCCGACCAGTCCGCGAGCTGGCGGGTCCACGTGGCGTCGTCGGCGAGCGGCGGCGCGCCGTGGCTCAGGTACAGCACGGGGGTCGCACCCATCGCAGCCTCCATCGGTTGAATGTTCAACTACGAAGATAACCGACGTCCGCGGGGCGGGAGATATTCCACGTGCCCGGAACCGGTCAAGAGTGGCGGAGGCCGTGGGGCCCGCGCCTATCCTCAGGCATGACGGTCCCCATCGGGAACGTGCTCGCCTACTTCGCGGTCTGCCTCGGACCGCTGCTCGTGTTCTGGCTGTTCGCCAAGCTCCCCCGCGTCGCCTTCGCCTGGCGGGAACGACGGCGCCCGCCGGCCCCGGCCGGCCCGCCCATCGAACGCCTGGCCGCCGACCTGCGCCGCGTCCGCCGGGCACTGGACCGGTTGCCCCCGCACGCCCCGGCCGTGCGCCGTTTCGCGACGGAACAGGCCTACGACGAGCTGCTGGCACAGGCGTGCCGCGCCGTCGGCGAGGAGCAGTGGCTCGACACGCTGCCGCCCGGGCTGGAACGGGAGATCGAGCGCCTGCGGGTCGAGGAGAGCCTGCACCGCTGCGGCGTCCTCGGTTCTTGACCTTGACACCGTGACAAGGTCTTCACTGGTGGGGAGGAGGTGGTCCCCATCAACCCGACATCCACACGGCTGCTGGACGCACTGCGGGCGGACAACTCGTCGGTGCGGCTCAAGGCGGCTCTCGCGGCGGGTACGCAGCCCGACCCCGGCTTGGTCGACGCACTCCTCGCGCGGTGCGCCGTCGAGCCGGACTTCTTCGTGCGTGACATGCTCACCTGGGCGTTGACCCGCTTGCCCGCGGAGCTCACGGTGCCCAGGCTCCTGGCGGAGCTCCGCTCCGAGCGCGCCCAGGCCCGCAGCCAGGCGTTGCACACGTTGTCCAAGATCGGGGACCGGACGGCCTGGCCCGCGATCACGCGGTCGCTGCTGCACGACGCCGACGACGAGGTCGCGCGGAGCGCGTGGCGTGCGGCCGTGGTGCTCGTGCCCGCCGGGGAGGAGAAGGAGTTGGCCACGCAGCTGGCGGCACAACTCGGCCGTGGCGACCGGGCCGTGCGGCTGAGCCTCAGCCGGGCGCTCGTCGCGCTCGGGGACGTGATCGAGCCGGCCCTGCGGGAGGCGATGACGAACGCCGACCCCGAGGTGCGCGCCCACGCCAGGGCGACGCGGCGCCTGCTCCAGGACCCGGACGCCGGTTTCGACCTGGACGTCGACGAGGCGAAGCGGATCGTCGCGCTCGGCCCGGAGCGGGGCGCGTGACCGGATGCTGATCGGCGAGGTGGCGCGCCGGTCCGGGGTGAGCACCCGGATGCTGCGGCATTACGACTCACTCGGGCTGGTGCGCCCGACCGGCCGGACCGTGGGCGGCTACCGCGAGTACTCCGAGGAGGACATCCGGCGGATCTTCCACGTGGAAGGTCTGCGGTCGCTCGGGCTGTCGCTGCGCCAGATCGGACGGGCGCTGGAGGACCCCGCCTTCACCCCGTCCACGCTGGTCGGCGACCTCATCCGGCGGACAGAGGAGCGGCTGAAGCGGGAGCAGGAACTGCTCCAGCGGCTGCGGGCGATCGACGCCTCGGCGCCCTCCGGCTGGCAGGACGTCCTGCGCACCGTCGAACTCCTGCACGGCCTCGGCTCACCCTTCGCCGCCCGGCGGCAGCAGGCGGTGCTGGCCGAGGACCTGCCGGTACCCGCCGAACTGCTGGCCAGCGCGGTCCTCACCGAACCCGACGCGAACGTCGCGGGCGCCCTGCGGTGGGCGCTCGCGCGCACGGGTGACGGTGTGGCGAGCCTGGCGTCCGGCCTGAGGTCGGAGGACGCCGGCATCCGGCGCCGGGCGGTGCTGGCTCTCGCGGAGCTGCCCGGGGACGAGGCGACGGCGGCGCTCGCGGACGCACTGGACGACCCGGACCCGGGCGTGCGCCGGCAGGCCGCCCTCGCTTCGGCGCGGCGTGGCGCGCCGACGGCCGTGCCGACGCTCGTCGAAATGATCATCGAGGGTGCGAACGACGTCGAAGCGGCCGAGGTGCTGGGCACGCTCGCGTCGGACCCGGCTGTGGCGGACCGGATCATCACCGCGCTGACCGGCGCGCTCGCCGAAACCGCGGATTCCGCCGCGCGCATCCGCGTGACCCAGGCACTGCTCGAGCTGCCGAAGGCCGCCGCGCGGGAACTCCTGGCGCAGCTGGCCCACGACAACGACCAGTCGGTCGCCCGCGTCGCCTCGGCTCTGCTCGGCGTCCTCGACGAGCGCTGAACCCGGCTCAGGTCTGGGCGAGGTCCGCGAAACGGCTGTAGTGCAGCTGGTGCGCGACGACGATCGTGCTCGTCGGGCCGGCACGGTGCTTCGCCAGGATCAGGTCCGCCTCGCCGGCACGCGGGTCGTCCCGCTCCCACGCGTCGGGGCGGTTGATCAGGATGACCATGTCGGCGTCCTGCTCCAGCGAACCGGACTCACGCAGGTCCGACAGCATCGGCCGCTTGTCGGTGCGCTGCTCGGGACCACGGTTCAGCTGGCTGATCGCGACCACCGGGACTTCGAGCTCCTTCGCCAGCAGCTTCAGCTGCCGCGAGAACTCCGAAACCTCCTGCTGCCGCGATTCGACGCGCTTACCGGACGTCATCAGCTGCATGTAGTCGACCACGACGAGCTTGAGGTCGTTGCGCTGCTTGAGCCGCCGCGCCTTCGCCCGGATCTCCATCATCGTCATGTTCGGCGAGTCGTCGATGAACAGCGGTGCTTCGCTGATCTCGCTCATCCGCCGCGCCAGCCGCGTCCAGTCGTCGTCGGACATGCGGCCACCACGCATGTCGGCGAGGCGGATGCGCGCCTCGGCCGAGAGCATGCGCATGACGATTTCGATCCGGCTCATTTCCAGCGAGAAGATGACGCTGGTCATGCCGTGCTTGATGGAGCAGGACCGGGCGAAGTCCAGCCCCAGTGTCGACTTGCCGACACCGGGACGGGCCGCGACGATGATCATCTGACCGGCGTGCAGCCCGTTGGTGACCTCGTCGAGGTCGGCGAACCCCGTCGGCACCCCCTGCGCGGTGCCACCGCGGGACGCGATCGCGTCGATCTCGTCCATCGTGGGCTGCAGCAGCTCTTCCAGCGCGATGTAGTCCTCGCTGGTGCGCCGCTCGGTGACCTCGTAGATCGCCGCCTGCGCGCGGTCGACGACCTCGTTGATCTCGCCGCCCTCGTTCGCGGCGCCGTAGCCGTACTGCACGATCCTCGTGCCGGCCTCGACGAGCCGCCGCAGGATCGCCTTCTCGGCGACGATCTCGGCGTAGTACCCGGCGTTCGCGGCGGTCGGCACCGTCGCGATCAGCGTGTGCAGGTACGGGGCGCCGCCGACGCGCGCCAGCTCGCCGCGGCGCTCCAGCTCGGCGGAGACGGTGATCGGGTCCGCCGGCTCGCCGCGGCCGTACAGGTCGAGGATGCAGTCGTAGACCGCCTGGTGCTTCGGCAGGTAGAAGTCGCTCGGGCCGAGCGCCTCGACCACGTCGGCGATCGCGTCCTTCGACAGCAGCATGCCGCCGAGTACCGACTGCTCCGCCGCCACGTCCTGTGGCGGCTGCCGGTCGAACTCACCGCGTCGCGGCCCCGGGTCCTCCGGACCGGGATCGGATGCGTAGGCGGGACCGCGGTCGTCCGTCAGCGCCACCGCGCGGACACCTCCTCGTCAAGCGAACACCAGTTCGATTATGCCGTCTCACCGGCTCGGCGCCCACCTCCGGGGGCGGGCGTGTCGCGCACTGCGCGCTACTGCTTCCCGGGCACGCTAGATCGCTCGGAAGGAGCAAGGCAAACCTGCCTGTTGATCGCTTGGGGACACCTTGTGGACAGCTTGTGGAAGAGCAGGCCGAACGAATCACAGGTGGCCCCGCGACTGTGTACAACTTGGGGACAGCCGTGGGGCGACCCGGGAAAAGTGCTGGTCAGGCCCTGTGGGCAAGCTGTGGACAACTCTGCGGAAAACTCGTCGGCGTGTCGCGCCGGCAGGGTTCTTCGGCGTGTCGCGCTGACGGTTGTGCACGAGGGGGCAGGTCGGCCTGTGGATGATTGCTACGGACGGTAGACAGCCAGTCGCCTGGGCTGATCGGGTGATACCGCCCGCGTTCAGCCGAGCGCGCTCAGTGCGTTCCGTAACCGCTCGGCGAGCACCTGGGGGGCACCGGGGGTGAAGACGACGAGCGATTCGCCGCGCCCGGGCCGCTCCTCCATCAGCCAGCGCCCTTCGGTGGTGTCCACGAAGTTCAGCGGCCGTTCACATCGGCGGCGGGTGCCGCTGCGCGTGCGGGCGGCGACGTAGAGGCTGCCCGCACCGGTGCGCGGCGCCTCCATGATCCGCTTCATCTCCTTCGCGGGCGCCGGTGCGGCATCACGCCCCGAGCGCATGACGGTGTATTCGCCCTCGGGGAGCGCGTCCCGCCCGGACTCGAACTCGGCCTTCGTCGTGACGAGGGGCTGCCCGGGCGCGGGTCGTGCCGCGGGGATCTGGTTGACGAAGCCGTCGAGCAGTTCCTCGGGGCGCTCGGGCGCGAGGATCACCGTGTCGTCGGTGAGCACGCGGACGAGCACGAAGGCGCCTCCGCTGCCGCTGCCCGCGTACACCGTGAAATTGCCCGGGGTGCCGGGGAACTGTCCCTCGAACCAGCCGTAGTACTCCACGTCCGGGCGCGAGATCGACTCGACCGCGTTGAGCAGGCCGCGGTCCATACCGCGCGGCCCCATCAGCCCGTGCTGCGTGAGCAGGGAGTTGACCTCCTGGTCGACGCCGCGCTGGGCGCTCTCGTCGAACCAGACGGGCATGCTGGACAGCGTCGGGTGCGGCTCGCCACCGCGACGGCGGATCAGGTTCAGCAGGATCGGGGTGGCGAGCTTGATCGGGGTGGTCAGCACGTCACTCGCCGATCACCGGTGGGGCGGTCAGCTCGTCGGTGCCGAACAACTCGTTGGGGTCCTCGCTGACCAGGTACTTCGTCTGGTGCTCCTCGTCCTCGGCACCCTTGCCGCGGCCGCCGTGCCCCATGCCGGCCATGCCGGAGGTCCCGGCCCGGCCCGCGGCGCCCGCGCCACCTGCGCCGGCCAGACCGCGCCCGGCACCCGCGGCGCCGCCGGCGGCACCACTGCCCGCCCCGGCACCGGTGCTGGAGCCCGCGCCGAGCGAACCCGAACCGGCGGGCCCGAAACCGGCGGCACCGATCGAGCCCACCCCACCGGGGCCGAACCCACCACCGGAACCGGAACCGAAACCGCCGCCGGTGCCGCCGATCCCGTAACCCGAGCCGGTCGGACCGAAGTCGCTGCTGAAGTCCGTGCCGGAGGTGCTGGGCCGGTACCCCGCGGCGGAGGTGCTGTCGTCCCACTTCGGGGACTGGTAGCCGGGGTAGGTGGAGCCGGGCACGTTCGGCTGGTAGCCGGGGCCGTGACCAGTCTCGCTGCCGGTACCCGTGCCTGTGCCGAAATGCGAGCCGGACGTGCCGGGCAGGTTCCCGGTCGACCCGCCGGGGATGCTGCCGACTCCACCACCGGGGATGCTGCCGACGTTGGACGGCTGGTAGCCCCCGACGTTGCCGGTGCTGGGCGTGTTGCCGATGCGGCCGTTGCCGTTGGTGTCGCCCGTGTCGCCCTTGCCGTTGCCGTCGGAGAAGGTGTTGCCCTGCCAGGCGCTGAACTGCGGCATGCCCGCCGCGTTCTGCGCGCTCGCCTGGTAGTAGGCGTTGAAGGCCTCGACGTTGGTCTGGCCCTGCTCGTTGTACTTGCGGATCTCGTCGTCCTTGTCGCTCCACGGGTTGATGTGGTCGACGAACCCCGCGTGCGGCGGGGTGGCGGCGATTTCCTGGACCTTGCGCTGGGCGGCGTCGAAGGCGTCGGCCTGGGAGGTGAGGTAGCCCTGGCTCTTGGTGAGGTTGCTGGCGGAGTCACGCAGCCAGATGCCGAGCGGGTGCGCCCCGGCCTGCACCTGCTGCGAAGCGTCCCCCTGCCAGGCGGCGTCCATCGCCTTGTTGATCTCGTCGATGAGCTGGGCACGCTGGTCGTGCACCGACTGCAGCTGGCCCGCCGCGCCGGCCCCCTGGTGCAGGGAGTCGGAGCTGCCGGGGTGGATCTGCTCCCAGATCTGCCGCGCGTCGATGGTCCGCCCGCCGACGCTGGCCTGCCGCTGCTGGGCCTCCGGGCCGGAGAAGAGGTCGTACAACCCACCGGCCACCGTGCCGATGATGGTGCCGGTCCCGGGCATGATCGCGGTGCCCACGGTCTGCCCGATCAGCGCGCCGTTCCCCATCTGCTCATCCCCTCCTATGAGCCCTGCAGGTGCTGGATCATCGCGGTGGCCACCCGCTCGACGACCGGACAGGGATTGGACTTGTTCTGCCCCGTGCCGATCTGGGTGGACACCGATACCGCGAGTTGGTCGGTCACGCCGACCCACAGCGAGCAGTCACCGTTGGCCCGGCTGTCAAGGATGTCCGCGTACACCGCGGGGTAGCCGCTCACCGTGGTCGGCTCGAAGTACTTGTCTTTCGGCTTGTTCGCGTAGATGTCGTTGAGCCCGTTCTTGTTCGCCGTGATCGGCGAGATGAACACGGCGTTGAACTGGGAGGTGGCCGACTTCCACTTGCACATCGGCCCCGCGTCGCTCTGCTCACTCGTGCCGGGACCGGAAAGCCCGATGTTCTGGACCTGCTCGGCCGAGAGCGCGCTGCACGGGTCACTGACCAGCGCGTCTGTCGGCAGCGGGTTGGCGACCGCGGGGGCGAGCTGCTCGGCGGAGCTGCTCGCGGCAGTCGAGCCGGGCGTGGAACTCAGCGGTGGGATCGAACCCCCACCACCGCTCCCGCCGGAGCAGGCCGACAGCACACCGGCAGCCGCCAGAACGGCCGCGCCGAGCTGGAACGCCCGGGTCTTGCTCATACGATTCCCTGTCCCTGCTTCGCGGCTGCCTGCTGTGCGTCATCTTCCGACTGCGTGATCTGCCCGCTCGCCTTCTGCAGCGCGGTGATGTAGTTCTGCACGTAATCCCGCATCCGCTCGTGCTGCTGCAGCAATGTGTCCCCCGAGGGGCCCGCGCCACGCTGGACGAAGTCACTGCTGGCGAACTCCTGGCCGGGCGGGCGCACGTTCGCCACTGTCCTCGCCTTCGCGATGTCGTCCTGGAGCTCGTCGTAGAGCTTCTGCCACTTCTGGATCACGCCCTGCACCTCGTCCGGGTCGAACTGGTATCCGCCCGGGGTGCCGTTCTTGCCCACCTGGATGGGGGCCGGTGGCGGGACCGAGGTCAGCGTGTCGACCGGCGCGTTGGACGGAGCCGGCTGCGTCATCGTGACGAACCCCCTTCGCTACGTGTCGCGTCCCGTCCTGGGGAAGCAGCATGTTGGATGCTAGCGCAGCCGCTCCGGTTCCCGTGTCCGAAAGGGAAAAGCCCCCTTCCGGGCGGAAGGGGGCTTTTCCGGGCTGCGGGCGCGGGAGGACTACTCCCCGGCCTTGATCTCGATCCGCACCGAGGCCTGGACCTGCGGGTGCAGGCGCGCGCTGACCTGGTGCTTGCCGACGGTCTTGATGTGACCCTCGGTCTCGAGGATGCGCTTGTCCAGCAGCGGGCCGCCGGCCGCCTTGATGGCCGCGGCGATGTCGCCGGTGGTCACCGAGCCGAACAGCTTCTTCGAACCCGCCGCGGCCTTCGCGGTCAGCGGAACCGTGCCGAGCTGCTCGAGCTGGTTCTTGACCTCCTTGGCGTGGTCGAGGTCGCGGATCCGGCGGGCCTCCTGGGTGCGCCGGATGGTCTGCACGTTCTTCTCCGCACCCTTGGTGGCCACGATGGCGTAGCCCCGCGGGAGCAGGTAGTTGCGCGCGTACCCGTCCTTGACCTCGACGATGTCACCGGGACCGCCCAGGTTGGCCACGTCGGTGGTCAGAATGATCTTCGCCATTGACGTGCCTCCCTTAGCGCGCGGTCGAGGTGTAGGGCAGCAGCGCCATCTCGCGGGAGTTCTTGACCGCGATGGCGATGTCACGCTGGTGCTGGCTGCAGTTGCCGGTCACCCGGCGGGCACGGATCTTGCCGCGGTCGGAGATGTACTTCCGCAGCAGGTTCGTGTCCTTGTAGTCGATCAGCTCGGGACGGCCCTTCTGCTCCGCCTTGCAGAACACGCAGACCTTCTTCTTGGGCTTGCGAATGGGTGGCTTGGCCACGGTGATGCTCCTGGGAATTCCGAAAAGAGTGGTTGGTTAGAAGGGGGGCTCGTCCGCGAAACCGCCGCCGCCCCCGGCAGGCGGGGCCGAACCCCACGGGTCGTCGGCGGGCGCGCCGCCGCCGTATCCGCCGCCACCGCCGCCGCCGGTGCCCCGGCTGACCTTGTTCACCTTCGCGGTGGCGTAGCGCAGCGACGGGCCGATCTCGTCGACCTCGAGCTCGACGACCGTGCGCTTCTCGCCTTCCTTGGTCTCGAACGAACGCTGCTTGAGCCTGCCCTGCACCACGACGCGCGCGCCGCGGGTCAGGCTCTCGGCCACGTTCTCCGCCGCCTGGCGCCAGATGTTGCAGCGCATGAACAGCGCCTCGCCGTCCTTCCACTCACCGCTGGCGCGGTCGAAGGTGCGAGGCGTGGACGCCACGGTGAAGTTCGCGACGGCCGCCCCGGAGGGGGTGAACCGCAGCTCGGGGTCGGCGGTCAGGTTGCCGACGAGCGTGATGACGGTGTCTCCGGCCATGGTCGCCGCCTCAGGCCTTCGCCGCGACCTTGGCGGCCTTGCGCGGAGCGACCTTGCGCACGACCTTGGTGCGCAGGATGTTCTCCTGCAGCGACAGCTGCCGGTCCAGCTCCTTGACCGCGTCCGGCTCGGAGTTCACGTCCAGCAGGGCGTAGATGCCCTCGGCGTGCTTCTTGATCTCGTAGGCCAGGCGCCGCCGGCCCCACACGTCGACCTTCTCCACGCTGCCGCCGGACTGGCGGATCACGTTGAGGAAGTTGTCCAGCGTCGGAGCGACGGTGCGCTCGTCCAGCGTGGGATCGAGGATGACCATTACCTCGTAATGGCGTGACACAACCACTCACCTCCTGTGGGCTTCGCGGCCACGGACTGTCCGTGGCAGGAGGGTTTGTCGGCTACCAGGGTAACCGGCCGCTACGACACTTTTCGCAGCACCCAGGTCCGGACCAGCGCGGCGCTGACCCCGGCCAGCGCGACGACCGCCAGCAGCATGGGCAGCTGCACCGTGTTCGACGACGGTGCGGAGGCCAGCGCGTCGGCGTTGCCGGTGTTGCGCACGTCGTTCTGCCCGCCGGCTGCACTGCCGCCGAGGACCTCCGGCGTGGGCAGTCCGGCGACCGGAGCGCTGGACGGGTAACGCGCACCCGGCGAGACCGCGACGCCGACGCCGGGGAGCGCGGCGGGGACGTTGCCGTAGTCACGCGGGGGCGCGGTCGAGGTGCCCGTCGAAGTCGTGCCGGGCTGCGTGGTCGGCTGGACGGGCATCGCGCCGCCGGTGCCGCCCGAGGGCAGCGCCGTGACCGACGAGTAGTTGCCCGCGTAGGTCGTCATGCCGCAGTTGCCCGCGACCTTGGTGGTGATGGAGCCGAGCGTCTTCTGCTTCTGGTCGGCGGTGACGCCGAGTCCGCTCGCGTCCTGCAGCGCCTGCTTCACGGCCGCGGCGACGTTCTCGCCGGTGATGGAGCCGTTGGGCGCGTTGGGCACGGAGCCGACGGTCAGCGCGCCGGCCTTCGTGATCGCGTCAGCGAGCGCGTCGGGGTCGACACCGTTGAAGTGCAGGAAGATCTCCTGCTCCTTCGCGCCGGCCTTCACGATCCCGGCGAGGTCCTTGCCCTGCACGGCGACCTGGTCGCCGATGTTGCCGACGACGCTGCCGGTGCAGCCCTGCGCGAGCACGGTGCTCGCCGAGGCCGTGCCCTGGAACGCGAGGCCGCCGAAGAGGGCGGCGAGCGCGCCGGCGGTGAGTACCCGTCGCGTCGTCCTGGTCAGGTCGGTCCGCGTTGGCATCCGCACGGGTGCAGTCCTCCAGTGGTCGCGAGCGTCGTCCGAGGGGACAACGAGAAGCAGGCCACGAAGATACTAGGCAGTAGCTCCCCTGAGAACCCAAGTGCGTACCAGTGCGGCGCTGACCCCGGACAACGTCAGTACGGCCAGCAGCATCGGCAGGCCCAGGTCACCAGGCAGTCCGCCGCTGGTGCCACCGGGCATCGCCTGTGCCTCGCCCGCGTTCTGCACCGCGCGGTTCTGCTGGCCGGAACCGTTGCCGAGCGCGCCGACCTCCGGCGCGTAGCCCGGGATCTGGCCGCCGTAGCGGACGCCGGGCGACGGCGCGAACAACCCGGCGAGCGCGTACGGGACGTCGCTGTAGTCGCGCATCGGGGCGTAGCCGCTGGAGCCGAACGGCAGCAGGTCGAACATCGCCGCGTCGCTGCCGGGCAGCACCGGGCTGCTGGGGCCGGGGATGAGGTTCGCCAGTCCCGTGTTCGGGCTGCCGGCCGCACCGCCCTGGGTGCCGCCCGTCGGACCGGTCTGCGGGGAGCCCCCGTTGCTCGGCGGCTTCTGCGGCGCGGGCTGCCCGCCGCCGGTGAGCGCACCCGTCACGCCCTGGACGGCGGACGTGGCCCCGTTGGTGGCGCCCGCGACGGTGTTGTCGACCGCGCCCGCGACCGGGGCGCCGACCACCGGCACCGGCGCGACCACCGTGTCGACGACGTTCACGGTGATCTTGCACAGGCCGGAGAGCAGCCCGCCGACGATCGAGGTCAGCCCGTCGGTGACGGTCTGCAGGCCGAGTGGGCTCTTGATGGTGTCACCGGGGTGGACGGTGACGGTGTCCCCGCACTTCGCGGTGACCGTTTCCGCCGCGTTCGCGGTGCCCGGCGTGGCCAGCACCGCGGATCCGGCCAGTGCGAAGGCGGCCGCACCGACCGCCGCGACCTTGCGCGTTCGACCCTGCATCGGAGCCCTCCAGTGGCGGCGTCACTCACTGAGATAACGAAGGTAACCGAGTGGAGTGACGCGTGCAGGGCGCGAAATTCAGCCGAGCCTGCGGCGCAGCCAGCTGTGCGCCAGCCCCGCACCCACGGCGGCCAGCGCGATCGCGGCCAGCAGCAGCGGCAGCCGCGCCGGCTGCGCCGGGGCGGGCAGCGCCTGCGCGGAGCCGGAGTTCTGCGTGGTCACGGTCGGGCTCGTACCGGTGGGCGGGATGACTCCCGGCGCGTCGGGCGCGAGTGCGACCGGGGGCAGCAGACCGGACAGGTCGCCCAGTGGCAGCGCGTCCACCGTCAGCGGGGACGTCGCGTCGAGCGGGAACGAGATGGGCCGCACCTCGACGGGCTCCACCGCGATCGGCGTGCTCGGTGCGGGCTGCTCCGACAGCGCCGGGGGCTTCGGCGAAGTGCTGGGCGGAGGCGTCGGCTGGTCCGCCGGAGCCGGAGCGCCGCTGAGCAGGGTGTTCACCGTGCCCTGGGCGTCGGTGCACAGCACGCGGACCGCGCCGGTGCCCGGGACCCTGCTGACGTGCAGCGCCTTGGCCGCGTCGGCGACGTCGACGGTGGCGAGCGGGTCACCCGGCGAGGACGGGCCTGTGCCGACCGTCAGCCCGGCGACGTCCAGTGCGAGCGCGCGCCCCGAGCCGCCCAGCGTCGCCGCGCAGTCCCCCGGCAACACTGGACCTGCGACGGCCGGGGAGGCGAAACCCGTTGCTGCGCCGAGGAAGAGGCCTACGGCGAGCACCCGTTGCGCGGTCTTCCTCATCACTCCCCCTGGGCGTCGGCGGCTCGCGCTCACGCTACTGCATTCGGAGCAACGCGCTAGCGTGGCGTCATGCAGATCGGTGCCCACGTCCGGGATGACGACCCGCTGTCCGCCGCTCGCGAGCGGAACGCCGAGGTCGTGCAGTTCTTCCTCGCCGACCCCCAGGGCTGGAAGAAGCCGGTGCCCGCGCCCAGCGCGGCCGAGGTCGAGGCGGCCGGGGTCACGGTCTTCATCCACTCGCCGTACGTGGTGAACGTGGCCTCGCTCAACAACCGCATCCGGATCCCCTCACGCAAGGCTGTCGCGCAGCACGCGGCCGCCGCGGCCGAGATCGGCGCGAAGGGCCTGATCGTGCACGGCGGGCACGTGCGCAAGGACGAGGACCCGGAGCAGGGGCTCGCCAACTGGGGCAAGTTGTTCGAGCGGCAGGCCGACGAGGGCGGGTTCGGCGTGCCGATCCTGATCGAGAACACCGCGGGCGGCGACGGCGCGATGGCGCGTCACCTCGACATGCTGGCGCGGCTGTGGGACGTCGTCGGCGACCACGGCGCCGGGTTCTGCCTCGACACGTGCCACGCGTTCGCGGCGGGCTGGGAACTGGACGGGCTCGTCGCGAAGGTCAAGGCCATCACCGGCCGGATCGACCTCGTGCACCTGAACAACTCGCGGGACGAGTTCGGCTCGACCCGCGACCGGCACGCCAACGTCGTGCACGGCGGCGGCACGATCGAGCCCGAACTCCTGGCCGCCGTCGCCAAGGAGGCCCAGGCGCCCGTCGTCGTCGAGACCCCGTCCGACGGGCAGGCCGACGACATCGCGTACCTGCGGGAAGCCCTCAGCTGACCGCGACGCGCGGCTTGGCGGCGAGGACGTCCCGCGCGCCGTCGAGGACGCCACCCGCCGGGTCGTCGTCGCCGGCGAGGCGGACCTTGTCCAGCGCCGGGCGGTAGATCTCCCGCAGCACCAGCACGCACAGCCCCACCACGGCGAGGTCGCGGACCACGACGAAGCCGAGGAACCAGTCCTGCGGCAGTCCCTTGTGGTCCACGCCGAGGTAGTAGAACATCCGCGGCACCCACACGAGCGCGTCCAGCAGCATCCAGCCGAACAACAGCCGCCAGCGCGGGATCGCCAGCGCCGCGAGCGGCACGAGCCACAGCGAGTACTGCGGGCTCCACGTCTTGCTCACCAGCAGGAACGCCGCCACGACGAGGAAACACAGCTGCGCGACCCGCGGCCGCACCGGGGCGGTGAACCCGACGTACGCGATTCCCGCGCAGCACAACACGAACAGGCCGCCGCTGACGACGTTCAGCCACGTCGGCACCTGGCCCGGCTGCAGCGCACCGTCGAAACCGGACCAGCCGGTGAAGTACGAGACGACGTTGTAGAGCGAGTCGGGGTCCATCCCGCGTTCGACGTTGAGCTGGAAGAACTCCCGCCAGCCCGCGTTGAACGCGAGCGCGACCGGCAGGTTGATCGCGAGCCACGCGACGACGGCGGCCCCGGCCGTCTGCGCCCACTGCCGGAACCGGCCGGCCCGCAGGCACAGCACGAGCAGCGGTCCGAGGAACAGCAGCGGGTACAGCTTCGCCGCGGCCCCGACGCCCAGCAGGACGCCGGCCAGCACGGGTTTCCGGCGTGCCCAGGCCAGCAGGCCGGTGGCGGCGAACGCCGTCGCCACGGCGTCGAAGTTGGTGAACGCGTGCACCAGCACCAGCGGGGACAACGCGACGAGCGCCGCGTCCCACGGTCTGCGGCGCGCGGTGCGGCCCACCGCCCAGACGGTGACGAGCCACGCGACCGCGAGCCAGAACGCGGTGATGTCGAAGTAGACGGCGACGGGCAGGGCGCCCGGCAGCCAGCCCGCGTCGTGCACCGCCAGCCACCCGGCGGTCAGCTTCGCGTTGACCCACTGGAACAGGCCGGTGAGCACCGGGTACTCCATGTACCGCTGCTGCGCGTCCGGCGTGCCCGCGTTGTCGACCCAGCCGGTGCGGTACGGGAACGTGCCCGCCTGGTCGAGCCGCTCGGCGCTGTAGAGCGGCACGATGTCCGTGTAGCACATCGCGACGTACGGGCGGCCCGCTCGCCAGTCGAGCTGGTTCTGGCCGTTGTCGTCCGTGTACTGCTGGATGCAGCTCGCCTTGCCGAACCAGCACAGCAACAGCGCGAGCGTCGCCATCGCCAGCCCGACGCGCTGCGGGGACCAGAACCAGTGCCTGCCCACGGCGGCGTGCTCGCCCACCGGCCCGCCGATCGCTCTGCTCGCGGCGGCCACGAGCGGCTCGGTGCGGCTGGGGGCGATCCGCTCCTCCGCGCTCAGGGACGTGGGCAGGGGTTCTCGGTCGCTCGGGCTGGACACCCGGGCGATGTTACGGGCAGTGGAGTGGGTTCCGGCTGAAGACGCCCGGTCGGGTACAGCGAAAGGGCGGTGGGCATCGTCCGATACCCACCGCCCTGCCGGTCCTCGTCCGGATCAGCCGCCCGGCTGCCCCGTCGAGTCACCGGTGCCGAAGTTGTCGCGACCCGACGGCGGCCACGAGATGCCCGACGGGAGGCTCGGCTTCGACCTGCTGGAGCTCGGCGCCTCCGACGAGCTGCTCGGCGTGCTCGACGTGGACGGCGGCGGGGGCGCCGAGGACGACGTCGAGGTCGGCGGCGTCGACTTCCTGCTCGACGAGTCGTCGTTGGCGGCCGCGGTCGCCGACTTCCCGATCGGCTGGACCGTGGAGAACTTCTCGCTCGGCTTGCCCTGCAGGTAGGAGTTGATGAACTCCTGCCACATCTGGGCGGGCAGCCCGGTGCTGCCGACCGACTCGCCGTTCTTGTCCTTCAGCGGCTTGCTCGGATCCGAACCCACCCACGAGGCGACCGAAATGGACGGGGTGTAGCCGATCATCCACACCTGCGAGTTGAACCTCGCCAGGTCCGGGTCGCTCGAGTCGTACTGCTGCGTACCGGTCTTGCCGGCGCACTCGTGACCCGTGGGGCACTTCAGCTTCGAGAAGCCGATCACGGGCTTGAGCGCGGTCGTGACGTTGCCCGCGATCTGCTTGCTCTTGTCGGCGTTGTTCTCCGCGAAGGCGGGCTGCGGGTTGCTCGGCGCCTGGTAGACGACGTTGCCGCCGGGATCGGTGATCTTCGTGACGAAGTGGCGGTCCAGCGTGATCCCGTCGGCGGCGAACGTGGCGTACGCCGAGGCCATGTCCAGCGGGGTGGCCTCGGTGGTGCCACCGCCGAGCGAGATGTTGTTGTCCAGCGCGGCCTTGCTGTTCTTCAGGCTCTGCACGCCCGCTTCCTCGGCGGCGTCGCGCACGGCCTGCCAGCCCGTCTGGTTCGCGACCATGTCGAAGAACACCGTGTTGGTCGAGCGCATCGTCGCCTCGGCGACCGTGCAGTCCGTACCGCAGCTGTTCGACGCACCCGCGTTGCGGACCGTGCGGGAGCCGAACTGGCGTGGTGACGTGCCGTTGAAGGTCTCGCCGAGCCCCTTGCCCATCTTGAGGAACGCGGCGATGTCGAAGGCCTTGAACGACGAACCCGGGTTGTGCGGTGTGGACGCCCAGTCCCGCTGGTCGCTCTTGTCGTTCGGGCCGCCGTAGTAGGCGATCACCCCGCGCGTCTTCGGGTCGACCGCGACCAGCGCGCTCTTCAGCGTGTCCGGCTGGTCGTCCATGTACTTGTGCGAGATGTCCTCGGCCAGCTTCTGCGCCGCGGGGTCGATGGTCGTGTAGATGTTGTAGCCACCGGCCTGCAGCTTCTCCTTGGAGTAGCCCGCCGCGTCCAGCTCGTCCTCGACCTCGGACTGGATGAACGCCGCAGGGCCCTTGATCGCCTGCGGCTTGGTCTGGTCCTTCGGCAGCGGGGCCGGGAACTGCGCCGCCTGCCGCTCCGCGGAGGGCAGCCAGTTGTACTTGACCATGTTGTCCATCACGTAGTTCCAGCGCCACTGGGCGTACGTGGTGTTCTCCGACTTGCTCGGGCCCTGGATCAGACCGGCCAGCAGCGCCGCCTCCGACGGGCTGAGCTGCGCGGCGTCCTTGTTGAAGTACGCGTGCGCCGCCGCCTGGATGCCGTAGGCGTTCCGTCCGAAGTAGACGATGTTGAGGTACGCCGTGATGATGTCTTCCTTGGGCTGGGTCTGGTTCATCTTGAACGACTTGACCAGCTCCGTGGCCTTGCGGGTGAGCGTCGGCGCCTCGTTCTCGGTGGCCTTCTTGATGTACTGCTGCGAGATGGTCGAACCACCACCGGTACCGCCGGTGAGGTTGTTGTAGACGGCGCGCGCGATGCCGAGCACGTCGAACCCGTTGTTGGTCTCGAACGTGGCGTCCTCGGCCGCGTACACGGCGTGCTTGACCGTCTCGGGAATCTGCCCGGGCTTCAGGATTTCGCGGTTCCCGGTGTCCGGGACCTCCTTGCCCATCACCGAGTTGTCGGCGTAGTAGTACGTGACCACCTGGCTCTGCTGCGCCAGCACCTCTTCCGGGGTGGGCACGTCGACCAGGAAGTACGAGATCGTGAACGCGATCGCCGGCACGATGACGAACAGGCCGAACAGGGCGTAGAGCGTGCGGCGCACGATCTTCCACCGGCGCTTCTTCCGCTGCCGGGGCGTCAGCGCGGCCTTGCCCTTCTTCCCGCCCTCGTCCTCGGCGGGAAGCTCGTCCTCGGGTCCGTACTCGTCGAACCGGGCCTGCTCGTCGTCGTAGTCGTCGTACCCGTCGTAGTCGTCCTCGGGCTGACCGCCGCCGAGCGGGTTGTGCGTGAGCAGACCCGGCTCGCGGTCCGGCGGACCCGAGGGTGGGGGCGGCGTGCGGTGGCCGCCGTTGGGCGGACCGGGCGGGGGCCCGGGACGGCGCGGCGGCACCGGACGGCCTGCCGGCGGGACACGCCGCTGTCCGGGCGCGCCGTCGGGGTCTCCCCCGCCGGGCCACTGCGGCTGCTGCCCTTCCCCGGGCCACTGGGGGCGGCCCTGCGGACGGCGCGGCGCGCCGCCACCCTGCCACTGCCCCTGCCGGGGATCGTCGGGCTCCTGACCTGGCCAGGAGCGGTTGTACTGGTCGTTCACGGATGAGCCTCCCAGAACGGCGGTTCGGGGTACGCCGCTGGTGCGGTCACGGTTTCCCTGCGGTCACTGCCCGGCGGTCCTCTTGCTCGGGCCGTGTGGTGTTCCCGTGCCCAGGACGTACGACAGCACCAGGTGGTTCCATCGGCACGCCCGGCAGACCTCCACGACGTGGACGGTGAACTCGCCGAACAGCCCCGCCATCCGGGACAGCTCGGCGGGCGTCCTCGCGGATCCGGCTACGTGCTTGAGCTCGTCGCCGTAGACCCAGGACACCTCCATCAGGGACGACGAAAGGCAGACCGGGCACTCGGCCGTGGCCGGCTCTCCGTGGAACTTCGCCGCCCTGAGCAGGTACGGGTCCGCGTCGCAGACGTCCTTCCTACCGAGGCGACCGGCGCGGAAATCGGTCAGCAACGCGCGGCGTTGCAAGCCGTAGTCCACGACGTGTCGCTGCTTCTGCACGCTGACAGAGTACGTGGCCCGTGTGGGGGTGCCATGAGCTGTTCTGGGTAAAGAACTGGGCGGGGTGGAGGAACACGCCGACGGTTCGATAACTCCTGCGTGAACTTCACCACCCTGTCCGAGTGAACCCCAGGTGTTCTGAATCGTTATCTGCGCCACTTCGATGTATCGGCTCGATATAATCGGGCGTTAGGTTGACGGCATGACGTCGTTTGTCGCCCGGAAGGGGGTGCACCGTGCTGGAGTTCGCCATCCTGGGGCTGCTGCACGAGGCGCCGATGCACGGATACGTGCTGCGCAAACGGCTGCACGAGACGCTCGGCATGTTCCGCACGTTCTCGTACGGCTCGCTGTACCCGACCCTGCGGAGGTTGCAGCGGGCTGGCTTCATCGTCGAGGAAGCCGATGAGGTCGGTGAGCACGCGAAGCCACAGTCCAGGTCGAGGGTCCGGCGCGCGCGACGGGTGTACAAGCTCACTGCCGAAGGCAAGGAGCACTTCGCCCAGCTGCTCGGTGACGCCGGCCCGCAGACGTGGGACGACGAAGGCTTCGGGGTGCACCTCGCGTTCTTCTCCAGGACTCCGGCCGATGTCCGGATGCGCATCCTCGAGGGCCGCCGCCGTCGCGTGGAGGAGCGCAGGGAAGGCCTGCGGGCGGCCATGGCCAGAGCCGAGGAGAAGATCGACCGCTACACCCGCGAGCTGCACCGGCTCGGCCTCGAGAGCAGCGAGCGCGAAGTCCGCTGGCTCAACGAGCTGATCGCGCACGAGCAAGCCGAACAGCGCGGCCTGCACAACTAGGCGGCCGCACCTCTTTTCCTGCTGACGAGCAGCACTGACCTGTCAAGAAACGACCGAAGGAGAAACCGGCATGGGCGACAACAGCGGCCGCGTGAAGGTGGCCATCGTTGGCGTCGGCAACTGCGCGGCATCACTGGTGCAGGGGGTGCACTACTACCAGGACGCCGACGAGACGTCCCGCGTGCCCGGCCTGATGCACGTGCGGTTCGGCCCGTACCACGTCCGCGACGTGGAGTTCGTCGCCGCGTTCGACGTGGACGCGAAGAAGGTCGGCCGCGACCTGTCCGAGGCGATCCTGGCCAGCGAGAACAACACCATCAAGATCGCGGACGTGCCGCCGCTGGGCGTGCCGGTGCTGCGCGGGCCCACGATGGACGGGCTCGGCCGCTTCTACCAGGAGACCATCGAGGAGTCCGACGAGGCGCCGGTCGACGTGGTCGCCGCGCTGCGGGAGTCGGGCGCCGAGGTGCTGGTGTCGTACCTGCCGGTCGGCTCGGAGGCGGCCCAGAAGTTCTACGCGCAGTGCGCGATCGACGCGGGTCTCGCGTTCGTCAACGCCATCCCGGTGTTCATCGCGTCGAACCCGGAGTGGGCGCAGAAGTTCACCGACGCCGGGCTGCCGATCGTCGGTGACGACATCAAGTCCCAGGTCGGCGCCACCATCACGCACCGCGTGCTGGCGAAGCTGTTCGAGGACCGCGGGGTCCAGCTCGACCGCACCATGCAGCTCAACGTGGGCGGCAACATGGACTTCAAGAACATGAAGGAGCTGGAGCGGCTGGAGTCCAAGAAGGTCTCCAAGACGCAGGCCGTCACGTCCCAGGTGGACCGCGACATGGGCAAGGCCAACGTGCACGTCGGACCGTCGGACTACGTGCAGTGGCTCGACGACCGCAAGTGGGCCTACGTCCGGCTGGAGGGCCGCGCGTTCGGTGACGTGCCGCTGAACCTGGAGTACAAGCTCGAGGTGTGGGACTCGCCGAACTCGGCGGGCATCATCATCGACGCCGTGCGCGCCGCGAAGATCGCGCTGGACCGCGGTATCGGCGGCCCGCTGCTGTCGGCGTCCTCGTACTTCATGAAGTCGCCGCCGGTGCAGTACAACGACTCGCAGGCCCGTGACTCGGTCGAGGCGTTCATCCGCGGCGAGATCGAGCGCTGATCCCCGCTTTCCTCCTCCGGCCCTCACCCGGCCGGGGGAGGGCTGCGGCGTGCTCGACTGGATGTACGTACAGTCAAAGTCACTCGGGTTCCGGTGCTCTCCGGCAGGCAGAGTAGAGGGGGTCTGCCGGCGAGCGCCGGTTTTTTCGCGTGTGAGGAGTGCGGTGGCCCGGTCGGCCAGCCTGAACGAGGAGATGCGGGCGGAGTCGCGGCAGAAGATCCTGGCCGCGGCGCTGGAGGTGTTCGCGGAAAAGGGCTACCACGGCGCGACGATCACGGAGATCACCCGGCGGGCCGGGGTCTCGCGCGGGCTCGCCTCCTACTACTTCCCCAACAAGCACCTGCTGGTCGACGAGCTGATCGACGCCTACCTCGACGGGGTCGCGGCGGTCGTCGACGTGCCGGGGACGCCGGACGAGCGGCTGGCCGGGATCATCGACGGCGTGCTCGGCGGGCTGCTGGGGAACCTGCCGGTGCAGGGCGTGATCCTCAGCCTCGTGGTGCAACCGTCGACGCACCCGATCTTCGCCGAGGTCGAGGCCCGCAAGGACGAACGGCTGAGCCTGCTGGAGGACAGCCTGCGGGAGCTGTTCGCGGGGCGCGGCGCCGAGGATCCGGCCGTCGAGGAGGTCATGCTGCGCAGCGTCCTCGAAGGCGTGATCTACAAGGCTGTCGTGTACGGCCCGCAGTACCCGGTGGAGCAGGTGCGGCGGTGGTTGTACCGCATGTACGGCCTGCCGGAGCCGGAGACGACGCTGTCCGGTGAGGAGCCCGCGCCGGTCGGGCGGCTGCGCGCGTCGGACCGGGGTTTCTAGAGTTTTTCAACCAGTTCAGTGATGTCCTTGAGCACGAACGCCACCTCGGCGAGCACCGCCGGGTCCGGTGGGAAGTGCGGGTTCGGCACGGCGTAGACCGCCATGCCCGCCGCCATCGCGGCGCGGAGTCCGTTCGTGGTGTCCTCGACGGCGGCACACGTCTCGGGCCGGACGGCCAGCTGCTCGGCGGCCTTGAGGTAGACGTCGGGCGCCGGTTTGCCCGCCGCGACCTGCTCGCTCGACACGGCGACGCGCACCAGCCCGGTCAGGCCGGTGGCTTCGAGGAACGCCTTGATCAGCACGGGCGGCGACGAGCTGGCGATCGCGACCGGGTACCGCTCACCCACCGCGCGGACGGTTTCCGGGGCGCCGGGCAGGACCGGCGGGCCGTCGGCGTAGCGCCGCGCCATCTCGTCGACCACCACCTCGGCGAGCCGCTCCGGCGTGAGCTTCGCGCCCAGCTCCTCGACGAGGTACCGCGCCCATTCCGGGGTGCTCATCCCCTGGACGGCGCGGGTGGCCTCCTCGGTCCACCGCCCGCCGTGCTCGGCGACGACGTGGCGCCGCACCTCGTCCCACGTCCGTTCGGAGTCGACGAGCACGCCGTCGAGGTCGAAAACCACCGCTTCCATGCCCAGCACGGTACCTGTGAGGCCAATTACTTCGACACCCTAAATAAAATTGCTTAGACTGGCTAAGTGACATCCGGAGTGCACGAACTCGCCCACGAGCTGCGGCCCCTCGTCTTCCGCCTGTACTACATGGTCCGGCGCCTCACCCCGCAACACCAGCTCACCCTGACCCAGGGTTCCGTCCTGGGCGAGCTGGTCACGAACGGCCCGCGGCGCATGAGCGCGCTCGCCGACCTGGAGGGGGTGCGGCAGCCGTCGATGACCGACCTGGTGCGCCGGCTCGAACGGCTCGGGCTCGTGACCAGGACCGCCGACCCCGAGGACCGCCGGGCGGTGCTCGTCGAGGCCACCGAGGCGGGCAGGCAGTACATCGACGCGCTGATCGTGGCCCGCGAGGAGTTCCTGCGGGAGCGCCTCGCCGCTCTGGACCCCGCCGAGCGCGCGGCCATCGACACCGCGCTGCCGGCACTGCGACGGCTGATCGATCCAGCCAAGAAGAAGGAGGAAGTGCTCGATGAGCGGTAACGCTCACGGAAGCTTGCTGGACGCGGTGAAGGGCCAGCCCAAACAGGTCTGGATCACCGCGTTCGCCGCGGTCATCGCGTTCATGGGCATCGGGCTGGTGGACCCCATCCTGCTGTCCATCGCCGAGGGCCTGCACGCCACCGCGTCTCAGGTCACCCTGCTGTTCTCGTCGTACCTCGGCGTCCAGGTGCTGGCCATGCTGATCACCGGCGCCGCGAGCGCCCGGTTCGGTCCGAAGAGGACAGTGCTGACCGGCCTCGTGCTGATCGTGCTCGCGACGGCGCTGTGTGCCGCCGCCGGGTCGATCACCCAGCTCGTCGCGCTGCGCGCGGTGTGGGGGCTGGGCAACGCGTTCTTCATCGCGACCGCGCTCTCGGTGATCGTCGGCGCCGCGACCGGCGGGCAGGCCGGCGCGATCCTGCTGTACGAGGCGGCGCTCGGCGTCGGACTCGCCGTCGGGCCGCTGCTCGGCGCTCTGCTGGGCAGCATCTCGTGGCGAGGCCCGTTCATGGGCACCGCGGTGCTGATGGCCGCGGCGCTGGTGCTGTGCTCGATCTTCCTCAACCGCGACGCGGACGAGGAACGGCCGAAGATCCGGCTGGCCGACCCGCTGCGCGCCTTGGCGCACAAGGGGTTGCTGCGCACGTCGATCGGTTCGGCGCTCTACACCGCGGCGTTCTTCACGGTGCTGGCGTGGACGCCGTTCGTGCTCGAGTGGAGTGCGGTGGCCGTCGGCCTGGTCTTCTGCGGCTGGGGCCTGTGCGTCGCGATCGCGGGCGTGGTGCTCGCGCCGAAACTCGCGCACCGGCTCGGCGAGCGGCACGCCACCGCGGTCTCGGTGCTCGGGTACGCGGTGCTGATGCTCGTGCTCGCGGTGCCGAGCAAGCCGGTCGTCGTGGTCGGGGTGATCGTGTCCGGGCTGATCTCCGGCCTGCTGAACACGTTGTTCACCGGGACCGCGATGTCGATCAGCGACGCGCCGCGGCCGGTGGCCAGCGCGGGCTACAACTTCTGCCGCTGGCTCGGTGGTGCGGTCGCCGCGACCCTGGTCGGGCACGTCGCGGACTGGTTCGGTTCGCCGCACTCGCCGTTCCTCGTCGCGGCGGTGCTGTGCGTGATCGCGGGCGGGCTGCTGTTCGTGCGCGAAAAGTCCGCTGACGTCCGGGAACTGCCGGAAGGGGCGGCTTTGGTGGGCGAAGAGCTTTAGGAGCTGTTTACCCGGAGTTTGTCGGTACCTGGCCTTCGTTGCTTAACGTCACGGGCGTTCCCCTGACTGAGTGATGGAGGCCTTGTGCTGTCTCTGCCCCTGTTCGCGCACTCCGGCAGATCGCCGGTGACCTGCGAGTACCGCTGCGGCAACGCCTGTGCCCACGAGGCGCCGAACACCTCCGACAACGAGTACTTCGGCGACGTCGCGAAGAACGTGCTCTCCCGGCGTGGCGCCTTCAAGGCCGGTGCCGTGATGGCCGCCGCCGCGGGCGGGTTCGCCGCCCTGTCCGGCACCGCCGCCCCGGAGGCCGCCGCGTCCCCGGTCGCGCTGACCCGGCCCGGCCGTCCCGTGCCCGGCACGGACTTCACGCCGGTCGCGCCGAACACCGCTGACGCGCTCGTCGTGCCGCGCGGCTTCCGGCAGAACGTCGTGATCCGCTGGGGCGACCCGGTGGTGCCCGGCGCGCCGAAGTTCGACCCGGCGAAGCAGACGGCGGCCGCGCAGGCCAAGCAGTTCGGCTACAACAACGACTTCGTGGGCCTCATCGGCTGCGGGCACAACCGGTGGCTGATGGTCGTGAACCACGAGTACACGACCGAAGTCCAGATGTTCCCGCAGTACGACGCGAACAACCCGACCCGCGAGCAGGTCGAGGTCGCGTGGGCGGCACACGGGCTGTCCGTCGTGCAGGTCGAGAAGCAGCGCGGTGGCGGGCTGAAGGTCGTGCCGAGCCGCTACGGCCGCCGGATCACGCTGAACACCGAGTTCGAGGTGCGTGGTCCCGCCGCCGGCTCGAAGTACCTGAAGACCTCCGCCGACCCGACGGGCCGCCGCGTGCGCGGCACGCAGAACAACTGCTCGGGTGGCGTGACCCCGTGGGGCACCGTGCTTTCCGGTGAGGAGAACTTCCACCAGTACTTCGCCAACGCGGACAAGGTGACCGACCCGGTCGCGCAGGCGCGGCTCAAGCGCTACGGCGTCGGCACCGGCACGAGCACCCGCAAGTGGGAGCGGTTCGACAAGCGGTGGGACGTCGCGCAGGAGCCCAACGAGCCCAACCGGTTCGGCTGGGTCGTCGAGATCGACCCCAACGACCCGAACTCGACGCCGGTCAAGCACACCGCGCTCGGCCGGTTCAAGCACGAGGCCGCCAACGTCAAGATCACCAGGGACGGCCGGGTCGCGGTCTACTCCGGTGACGACGAGCGCTTCGACTACATCTACAAGTTCGTCTCCAAGGGCAAGTACAAGCCGGGCAACAGCGCGCTGGCCCGCAGGCACAACATGGCGCTGCTGGACGAGGGCACGCTGTACGTCGCGAAGTTCACCGGTGACAACCCCGGCGACATCGACGGCACCGGCAAGCTGCCCGCCGACGGCGAGTTCGACGGCACCGGCGAGTGGATCCCGCTCGCCAGCGGCGACAAGTCCTTCGTGGAGGGCTTCACCGCCGAGGAGGTGTACGTCTTCACGCGGCTCGCGGCGGACAAGGCGGGCGCGACCAAGATGGACCGGCCCGAGGACATCGAGCCGAATCCCGTCAACGGCCGCATCTACGCCGCGCTGACCAACAACACCGACCGCGGTGCCGCGGGCAAAGCCGCCGCGGACGAGGCGAACCCGCGCAACGGCAACAAGAACGGGCACGTGCTGGAGTGGGAGGAGGCCTGGGGCGACGCCGCGTCGACGAAGTTCGCCTGGCGCCTGCTGCTCGTCTGCGGTGACCCGAAGACGGCTGACACCTACTTCGGTGGTTTCCCGAAGGACCAGGTCAGCCCGATCTCCTGCCCGGACAACGTGGCGTTCGACCCGTACGGCAACCTGTGGATCTCCACGGACGGCAACGCGCTCGGCTCCAACGACGGCCTGTTCTCGGTGCCGGTCGCCGGTCCGGAACGCGGGCACGTCAAGCAGTTCCTCACCGTGCCGGTCGGCGCCGAGACGTGCGGCCCGGTGGTCACGAACGACTTCGTCGTCGTGGCCGTGCAGCACCCGGGTGAGAACGGCACGCCGGCCGCGCCGACCTCGCACTGGCCGGACGGCGGGAACTCGCTCGCCCGTCCCGCGGTGGTCTCCGTCTGGCGGGACTGAAGCCCGGCGGGGCACCGGTTACCGTGGGCGCATGTCGTCACTCGCCCTGGTCACCGGTGCCTCGCGTGGCATCGGCGCCGCCACCGCCGTCGCCCTCCAGCCGCACTACCGCCTCCTGCTCGGCGGACGGGACGCGTCGGCGCTGGAGAAGCAGGCCGCCGAGCTGCGGGACGCGCGGCCGTGGCCGGTGGAGCTGACCGACTTCGCCGCACTGGCGGAGGCCGCGGCGGGGATCGACCGGCTCGACGTGCTGGTGCACTCCGCGGGCGTGGCCGAGCTCGGCACCGTCGAGGAGGCGCCGATCGACGCGTGGCGCCGCGACTACGAGGTCAACGTGCTCGCGGTGGTGGAACTCACGCGGCTGCTGCTGCCGGCGTTGCGGGCCGCGCGCGGGCACGTCGTAGTGATCAACTCCGGTGCGGGGATGAACGCCAAGGCGGGCTGGGGCCCGTACGCGGCGAGCAAGTTCGCCGCCCGCGCCTTCGCCGACACCCTGCGGCAGGAGGAGGAACCCCACGGCGTCCGCGTCACGTCGGTCTTCCCCGGCCGCACGGCGACGGAGATGCAGGAAGCCGTGACCGCGGCCGAGGGGACCGAGTACCGGCCGGAGGAGTACCTGCGCCCGGAGTCCGTGGCCGCCGCCGTGCTCGGCGCGGTGACGGCGACGCCGGACGCGCACCCGACGGAGGTCGTGGTGCGTCCCCGGCGCCGATGAGTTCTGGCCGCGTCCGCGGTCTGTACCGGTATGACTCCTTCCGAGACCAAGAACCTGGACCGCTACGGCAGCGACGCACTGCCCTGGAGCCGGGCGCGCGACGCGCTGGCGCAGGACCCGACGCCCGACGTCACCCACTTCCTCGGCACCTGCCGCGACGGCATCCCGCACGCGGCCGGCATCGGCGCGCAGTGGCTGGACGACTACCTGTACTTCACCAGCAACCCCAGGGCGCGCAAGGCCCGCGACCTCGCGGTCAACCCGCGCTGCACGATCTCCGCGCGGCTGCCGGGGATCGACCTGGTGCTCGACGGCACCGCGGAGCGCGTGACCGACGGCGAGACCCTCGAAGCGGTCGCCGCGGGGTACCGCGCGGGCGGCTGGCCCGCCGAGGTCGAGGGGGACGCGCTCACCGCGCCGTACAGCGCCCCCAGCGCGGGCGCGCCGCCGTGGCACGTCTACCGGTTCACGTTCACCAAGGTCGTCGGCGTCGCCACCGCCGAGCCCTACGGTGCCACCCGCTGGACCTTCGACCGCTAATAGCTGTTCTGGGGTGATTTGCGGGCCGGTGCGGGTAGCGGAACCTGAGACGGCCCCTCGCTCCGGGATCGCCTCCTCATGACCCCCCGCCCGCCAGCCCGACCACCACCCCGCACGGACGCTCCGCGGCTGTGCCTCCCACCACGGAGCCGCTGTCCTCGCGAGGAGCCGCCCACCCGTCGCCCGCACCACCCTCAACGGACGCGCTCCGCGCGGCTGCCACGTTCAAACCCGCGGCGGTGCAAGCTGACTGGGTGGTGAAAGCGGCTGCGCCGCTCGAACCCTCAGGCCCGGATCCTGGCGGCCGACTCGCTCGCGGCGGCGTAGGCCTTTTCCCGGTCCACGCGGGGGGATTCGCCGTCGGCGAGTACCTGTTCGCCTGCGACCCACACGTCCCGCACGCGGCGGGAACCCGCTGCCCACACGAGGTTCGACAGCAGCTGCGGGTCGGGCACGTCGAGCCCGGTCGCGAAGGCGAAGCCGTCCGTCTCGATGTGCACGAAGTCCGCCCAGCGGCCCGGTTCCAGCGCGCCGATGTCGTCCCGGCCCAGCGCCTCGGCGCCGCCGCGGGTGGCCATGAGCAGGGCGCTCGGTGCGTCGAGCGCCGTCGAGTCCTTTGTGGACAGACGGGCGAGCAGTGCGGCGAGCTGGATCTCCTCCCACAGGTCCAGGTCGTCGTTGCTCGCCGGGCCGTCGGTGCCCAGGCCCACCGCGACCGCCGCCGCCCGCAGGTCCGCCAGCCGCGCTATCCCCGACGCCAGCTTCCCGTTCGAGCCGGGGCAGTGCGCGACGCCGACCCCGTGCCGGGCGAACAGCTGGATGTCCTCATCGGACAGGTGGACGGCGTGTGCGGCGAGCAACCGCCCGTCGAGCAGGCCCACCTCGCCGAGCAGCCGCGGCACCGAGCCGTACTCCGCCCGCTGCTCCTGGTCCTCGTCCGCCGCCTCGGCGACGTGGATCTGCACCAGCGCGCCCCGCGCCGCGGCGGCTTCCGCGGTCAGCCGCAACGCCTCCGTCGGCAGCATGTACGCCGAGTGCGGGGCGAAGGACAGCTCGATCCGCTCGCCCGGCCCGAACCGCAGGCCGTCGGTGTCGATCCACCGTTCCGTGGACCGGACCATCGCGTGCCAGTCGATCCCGGGCAGCCCGATGATGGGGCCGCCGAGCACGGCGCGGGCACCGGTGGCGAGCACCGCGTCCGCCATCTCCTCGGGGTGGAAGTACATCTCGGCGCTCGTGGTCACGCCGTGGCTGAGCATCTCCAGCGAGCCCAGCACCATCCCGGCCCGCACGTCCTCCGCCCGCAGCTTCGCCTCGGCGGGCCAGATGATCTCGTTGAGCCAGCGCAGCAGCGGCAGGTCGCCGCCCATGCCCCGCAGCAACGTCATCGGGCTGTGCGCGTGCGTGTTCACCAAGCCGGGCAACAGGATTCCCGTCAACGCGGTGACGGGGGCCGACGTCGCCGGTGCCTGGGCGGCCGGGCCGCAGTAGGTGATGCGCCCGCTGTCGTCGACGTCCAGGACTCCGTCGCGCACGACGGTGCAGGCGGGATCACAGGGCAGGACAACGGGAGCGGTGTACCTCGACGACATCAGTCCATCAAACCACTGCGCCACGCCCACGCCGCGATCTCCACGCGGTTGCGCGCCCCGATCTTGCCCTGGACGGCGGCCAGGTGTGTCTTCACGGTCGACAGCGACAGGTACAGCTCGGCCCCGATCTCGGTGTTCGTCAGCCCACGGGCCGTCGCACGCACGACGTCGAGTTCACGTGCCGTCAACGGTTCCTTGGGCGGGTCGACCTCGCGACGGGCCGTCGTGCCGTCGAAGTGCTTGAGCAGCCGCACGGTGACCTGCGGCGACACCAGCGCGTCCCCGCGCTCGGCCGCGCGCACCGCCTCGATCAGCAGCGCCGGGCCCGCGTCCTTGAGCAGGAAGCCGCTCGCGCCGTTGCGCAGCGCGGTGTGCACGTACTCGTCGAGGTCGAACGTGGTGACCACGACCACCTTGAACGGGTCGGCGACGTCCGGCCCCGCGAGCTGCCGCGTGACCTCCAGCCCGTCGAGCCCGGGCATGCGGATGTCGAGCAGGCACACGTCCGGCCGCAGCTCGCGCGCCTTCGTCACCGCCGCCACCCCGTCGGCGACGTCGGCGACCACCTCGATGTCGTCCTGGCTCTCCAGGATCATCCGGAACCCGGTGCGCACCATGCTCTGGTCATCGGCGATGAGCACCCGGATCATTCGGCTTCCCCTTCGAGCGGCAACCACGCTTCCACGGCCCAGCCCCCTTCGACCGGCCCGGCCAGGAGCCGGCCGTGCAACAACTCGACCCGCTCCCGCATCCCGACGAGACCGTATCCTCCCTCCCGCCACCCACCGCCACCCTCAACGGAGACGCTGCGCGTCGCTGTCTCGACTCCACCGCCGGCGGGACGCACGTGCTCCATCCTCCCGTCGTCGGTCACCCTGATGTGCAGCTCGCGGTCGTGGACCTCGGCCAGAACGACCACGCGCGTCGCGCCGGCGGCGTGCTTCCCGACGTTCGTGAGCGACTCCTGAACCAGGCGCAGCGCCGACCGCGCGACCTCCTGCGGGATGTCCGGCGTCAGCGCCAGCTTCAGGTCCGTGCGCACGCCGTGGTGCGCGGTGTCGGCGAGCCTGCGCAGATCGGCTTCCAGGTCCGTGGTCGCCTGCTCGGTCTGCCCGTCGTCGCTGCGCATGCTGCGGACCAGGCGCCGCATCGCGACGAGCGCCTCGGTGCCCGCCTCCTCGATCCGCTGCAGCGCGTCCAGTGCCAGTGCCGGGTTCTTGCCGCCGATCAGCTTCGCCGCCTGCGCCTGCACCACGATGCCGGTGACGTGGTGGGCGACGACGTCGTGCAGCTCGCGGGCCAGCGCCATCCGTTCCGAGGTCTGCGCCTCGGTCACCGCGGCCTCGACGACCTTCGCGCGTTCGGAGTCACGGGCCCGGAAGTACAGCCCGATCGCCACCGAGATGCCCAGCACGAGCAGCGCGGCCAGCGCGAATGACCGCAGCCCCAGCGAGTAAAAACCGGTGCGGCTGTAGACGTTGGCCGCCGTGGTGAGGGCGACCGCCACCGACATCACGCCGATGACCGTCCACGCCTGTGCCGGACGTGCCGTGCGCACCAGGAGCACGACGAGGACGATGCCCGCGACGATCTCGGTCAGCGGCATGGCCTGGAACGGCAGGTTGTAGCGCACCGGGGCGACCCAGCCGAAGAACCCGGACAGCAGGAACACGCCCGATGTCAGCACCCCGGCGACGACCGGCCGCACCGTGCCGTAGACGGCGAGCGCCGCGCTCGCGATCGAGCACAGCAGCATCAGGTAATCCCGCGGGCCGCGCTGCAGTGCCTGGGTCAGCTCCAGGAACAGCGGCAGGGTCAGCACGCCGATCAGCGGCCACTGGTCCCGCACCAGCCGGGTGAGCGCGTTCGTGTGCTTCGGTGCGGACTCGCGCCGCAACCGCATCCCCGCGACGACCGCCGCGACGAGCAGTGTCGCCCCCATCAGCAGGGTCAGCAGCGTCCGGTCGGAACCGAACCTGGTGTCACCGCGCAGCGTCGAGGCGAACAGCCCGGCGATCACCAGGTTGGTCACCGCCGCGAACGCGAGGCCCGGCCGCAGCCACCGGACGGCGAGGTACACCAGCTCGACCCCGGCGATCGTCTCGGTCAGCGAAATGTCGGTCAGCAGCGTGGAGAACGGCGGGGTTTCGGTGGCCCGGATCAACACCGTCGAGCCGACGAGCGCGGCGGCCCCGCCGAACGCCCCGCGCGCGGGGTGCGCCCGCCCCCACAGCGCGCAGCCGGCGATCGCGACGATGCCGGGCAGCAACAGCAGATCGCGCCCGCGCGGGCCGATGTCGTCGAACGCGGCGGGGAGCATGATCAACACGTCGCACAGCAGTGCCGCGAGCAGCACGACGCCCTCGAGGCCCAGCCAGCGCCAGGCCGCGCGGGCGCGATCGGAGAACGGCACAACCGAACGGTAGAGGATTCGCGGGCTCGCGCACCCTGGCCGGGCGGCCACCCCACATCGGCCGATCGGCCGATCCGGACACCCCCGCCCCGCTGTGAACCTGATCGGCATGAATCCACAGTGGAACGACCGGGCCGTGTTGTCCGGACGGGGGTTGGTGAAGCGGTACGGCACGCAGTTCGCACTGGCGGGAGTGGACATCGAGGTGCGGCCCGGCGAGGCGATCGCCATCGTCGGGCCGTCGGGGTCCGGCAAGACCACGCTGCTGCACGTGCTGGCCGGCATCCTGCGCCCCGACGAAGGCGAGATCTCGCTCGGCGGGCAGCGCATCGACCAGCTGTCCGAGAAGAAGCGCAGCGAGCTGCGCCGCAGCGAGTTCGGGTTCGTGTTCCAGCAGGGCATGCTGGTCGCGGAGCTGACCGCGGAGGAGAACGTGGCGCTGCCGATGCTGCTGGGCGGCACCTCCCGCAAGGAGGCGCTGACCGCGGCGCGGGAGTGGCTGCGGCGGCTGGGGCTCGGCGAGCGCGGTGGCAGCAGGCCCGGTGAGCTGTCCGGCGGGCAGGCGCAGCGCGTCGCGATCGCGCGGGCGCTCACCCACCGGCCGAAGGTGATCTTCGCCGACGAGCCGACCGGCGCTCTCGACACCCGCACCGGCAAGGAGACGATGGACGCGCTGCTCGTCGCGGCGGCGGACGCGGGGGCCGCGGTGCTGATCGTGACCCACGACCGCGAGCTGGCGGCGTCACTGCCGCGCACCGTCACGATCCGCGACGGCAAGATCTCGTCGCCCGTGGAGGCGGTCGCGTGAACCCCGTGCGCCTGGCGTTCCGGGTGCTGCGCGTCGACGGGCGCACCCGGGCGTCGACCATCCTCATGGCCGTCGGCGTCGCCGTCGCGACCGGGCTCGTGCTGCTGCTGGCGAGCCTGCCGTACGCGACGAAGGCGAGGGCCGAGCGGGCGATCTGGCAGCAGCCCTACTACGGCTCGCAGGGCGAGTCGATGCTGATCACCTCGGCGGAGGACTTCAGCAGGGGCACCATGATCACGCGACTCGACGTGGCGTCCACCTCGGACCCTTCGGCGATCGCGCTGCCGCAGGGGATGCCGAAGTTCCCCGCTCCCGGCGAGGTGCTCGTGTCCCCGGCGTTGTTCGAGCGCATGCACGAGCTGCCCGCGCCCGCGCTCGCGGACCGGTTCCCCGGGCGGGTCGTCGGCACGCTGAGCGACGAGGCGCTGCAGTACCCGGAGCAGTTCGTCGCGGTGGTCGGGCACGCGCCCGGTGAGATGCCCGGCGACGCCTACCACGTCGCGGGCTTCAGCAGCCCCTCCAGCGCGCGGGTGGACCCGTTGTTGTCGCTGCTCGCCGGGGTCGGGGTCGTGGTGCTGGTCGTGCCGAGCCTCGTGCTCGTCGCGTCGTCCGCGCGGCTGACCGCCGCGCGCCGGGAACGGCGGCTGGCCGCGTTGCGGCTCGCCGGCGCCACCCCGGGTCAGGTCACCGGCATCGTCGCGGCGGAGACGGGGGTCGCCGCGGTGGCCGGTGCGCTGCTCGGGCTCGCGATCAGCCCGGTGCTGCACCAGCTGGCGACGTACGTGCCGTGGGGCGGCGGGACGTGGCTGGCGAGCGACTTCGGGCTGCCGCCCGTGATGACGGCCTTGCTGGTGGCCGCGATGCCGGTGCTCGTGCTGGTCGCGGCGGTGGCCGGGTTGCGGCGCGTGGTGAGCAACCCGGTCGGCGCGGTCGCCGGGCACACGCCGAAGCCGCTGCGGGCGTGGCGGCTGCTGGCACTGCCGGTGGCGGGTGGGGTGTTCTTCTTCGCGGTGACGAGCAAGTCGTCGAGCGTGGCGATGGTGTTGTTCGGGTTGCTGCTGGTGGTCGGGTCGGCGGTGGTCGTCGGGCCGTGGCTCACGTTCGCGGTCGGGCGGATCTTCGTGCAGCGCTGGCGGAAACCGGCGGGCCTGCTCGCCGGGCGGCGGCTGCTGGACGACCCGCGTGGCGCGTACCGGGCGTCGGCCGGGGTCGTGCTCGCGGTGCTGATCGGCTCGATGGCGCTCACGCTGCTGCCCAGTTTCGACCGGATGTCCGGCGGTGGCGGGGACTTCCGCGATTCGGCGTTGTCCTACTCGACGTCGCCGAAGGAAGCCGGGCCGGCCATCGCGCGGATCAACGAGCGGCTCGCGGCTTCGGGCCAGCAGGCGCGCGCGACCGAGATCCACTCGGTGGTGCTCACGTCGGTCAACGGCAGCAAGGTGCAGGCGTACGTGGCGAAGTGCGAGGACGCGGTGCGGTTGCTGCGCGTCCAGCTCAGCTGTGTACCGGGACCGGTGGTGTACGGCGACGACGAGCTGGCCGGCTACCGCGTGAGCGGGGACTGGGACTCGCCGGGTGTGCCGTTGGTGGCCGGGACCAGGAGCGCGCCGATGTCCTCGCTGGACGCGGCCGTGAACGTGTCCGCGGTCGTCGACCCGGCGGCGGTGCCGCCGGGTGTCGTGCCGTCCTACGCCAGGGTGGCGGTGCCGACCGAGGGCAGCGATCCCGAGATTGTGCGCACGGCGCTCGTCGCGGAGGGCGTGAGCGTCTACAACCGCGACATCTACCTGGCGGAGCAGCAGACCCAGCTGGCCGACCTGCGCCGCGTGACGGTCATCGGCCTGGTCGCGGCGGCCGTGCTCGCCGGCTGCAGCGCGGCGATCGCCACCGCGGGATCGGTGATGGACCGCCGCCGCACGTTCGGCGCGTTGATGGCGGCCGGCACGGGGGTCGGCACGCTGTCACGGGCGTTGCGGGCGGAGGCGGCACTGCCCGCACTCGCCGCGACGATCGGTGCCGGTGTGGTGGGAATGCTCGTGGGCATCGGGTTGTTCGGACTCGTGCGGGAGGGGCGTGAAGGGGTGTCCGCGGTGCTGACGCCGTGGCTGCTGGCTCCGGTGGTGCTCGGCCTCGGGGTGGCCGTGCTCGCCGCGTCGGTGTGCACCCCCGCGCTGAAGCGGGTGCGAGCCGAGCCACTGGCCGACGAGTGACGGGGGCCGGGGGCGCCGCCTTTCGTCGGGGGAAGGGCGGCGCTCCCGGGATTTTCTCAGGCCGGGAGCCGCTCGAAGATCAGGTCGCGGCTGACCCGGCCTTCTTCGTCGGCACGCTGCTCGAACTTCGTCCTGGGGCGCCAGCCGGGGCGCGGTGCCCAGTCGGGGAAGCGGTTGCGCAGCAACGGTTCCGCGCTGCACACCTCGAGCATCTGGTCGGCGTAGTGCGCCCAGTCGGTGGCGAGGTGGAGTATCCCGCCCGGCGCGAGCCGGGACGCCACGAGCTCGATGAACGGCGGCTGCACCAGCCGCCGTTTGTGGTGCCGCTTCTTGGGCCACGGGTCGGGGAAGAAGATGCGCACCCCGGAGAGCGATTCGGGCGCGATGTGCTCGTTCAGCAGGACGACGGCGTCCCCGTGCAGCAGCCGCAGGTTCCGCAGCGCGAGCTTCTCGGCCCGCAGCATCAGCTGCCCGAGCCCCGCCTCGTACACCTCGACGGCGACGTAGTTGACCTCCGGCTCGGCGGCGGCGAGCTGTGCCGTCGTCTCGCCCATGCCGGACCCGATCTCCAGCAGCACCGGCGCCGACCGCCCGAACCACCCGGCGAAGTCGAGCGGACCCGGCGGCAGCTCCGCCACCTCACGGCCCAGCTCCGGCCAGTGCTGCTCCCAGGCCCGCTGCTGCCCGACGGTCATCCGCCCGCCGCGCTGCACGTAGCTGACCACGCTCCGGAGTCTTGGCTGCTGCTCGCTCTCCACAGGCCCAAACTAGCCGGGCCCTAACGCACCGCTTCGAACTCCCCCAGGCGGGAGCGCAGCCCGGCCAGGCCCGCGACCGCGATCGGTGCCGGGGTGGTGCCGCTGTGTGCGGGCAGCACGTCGATCCAGCCGTCGTGCCTGCTGGTGTGCAGCAACGTCGTGGGGATGTGGTGCCCCGACCGGCCGCGCTCGGAGGGCACGAACTCCCAGTACCCGGACTCGCCGTCGGCGACCCACGGCACGTACTCCCAGCCCGGGCGGCGCGCCAGCAGCTGCGCCACGCGGTCCTCGACGCGGAACCCGTCCGCGCGGGTGGCGAGCCTGCCTTCGGCCAGCGCGCGCAGCCACCACGGACAGGGGATCTGCTCCCCGCTCGCGGACACCGCGCGGTAGAGGCTCAGCACCTCGCTCTCCGGGGCGCGGTGGATCCAGGCGCGGCGGATCTCCGCCGGTCTGGCCGCCATCGCGGCGTCACGGGGCAGCTCGATCGCGTGGGACCACTGCAGGCCGTCCAGCGGTTCGAGAAGCGGGGGGTGCGCGGCAGTGCGCGGAGCGGGAACGGGAATGGCGATCTCTCGTCCGATTTCCACCGTCAAGGGTCACCTCCATCGGGTTTCCTGACGTGGTGACACCCATATTCCCTGGTCAATCCCCCCATGTCTGCTTCCTGTGGCCCCCAACACAGATCATTAACGACGTCTTAACCTGATTCGGCTAACGGTCACCAGGGATTAATCGATGACCGGCCCCCCGGAATGGCGAAGGCCCGGGCCGCCCCCCGAATGGCGGCCCGGGCCTTTCTTCCCCTGTCCGGCTGGGCGCTCCCCGAATTTTCAGCGCCTGTCCGCCGGAGTCCCCTGTGGGAGTTCCTACGCGTCGCGCCGCTTGGCGGTGCTGATCGCGATGATCAACAGGACGGCGGCCACCCCGGCGAAGTACACCAGCGCCCAGCCCTGGTCCAGCGGCGACGTCGACAGCGGTGCGCCCGCCGCCGCGTCCCGCCCGGCGTTGGCGCCGCCGCTGCCGGTGAGGAACTTGTTGGCCACGTTGAACGGCATCCACTCGTAGATGTCGTCGCCGATGCTGGGGATCAGCCGGACCAGGCTCTCCACCGCGAGCATGTAGATCAGCAGCAGCGCGATGGCCCCGGCGCTGTGCCGCAGCAGGATGCCGACGGCGACCGCGATGACGGCGGCCAGCGCGTAGACCACGCCGACCCCGGCGACGTTGATCCAGTCGGCCCCGCTGTCGAGCGCCAGGTCCGCGTTGGGCTTGAGCACCGTGCCGATGGCCCACGAGCCGAACGCGCTGATCTCCCCGATGACCAGCGCGAGCAGCGCGACGACGGTCGTCTTGGCCAGCAGCGCCGACGCCCGGTGCGGCACGGCCTGGAAGGTGGTGCGGATGGTGCCGAAGCGGTACTCGGTGGTGACCGACAGCGCGGCCAGCACCATGATCACGGCCATCCCGAAGCTGTAGCCGAACTGGGTCGACGCGACGGTGGCCGGGAACTCGTCGCCGGAGTTGCCGACGACCAGCGCCGAGAACCCGATCGTGATCACGAGCGCGATCAGCGCGCACCACCACGGCGAGCGGGTGGTGAACAGCTTGATGCGTTCCACTGCGAGCAGAGTCATTGTTCTCGTCTCCCCTATTCGGCGCTCGTCCGGAGCACCTGCTGCGCTTCGGCCTCGAGGCCGGTGTGGTACTCCACCGAATCGCCGGTGATCTGCATGAACGCCTGCTCCAGCGAGCCCGTCTGCGGGCTCAGCTCGTGCAGCACGACGCCGTTCTCCGCGGCCAGCTCACCGATCTTGTCACTGTCCATTCCGGACACGAGCACGCCGCCGTCGTTGTCCGTGAGCGAGGCGCCGGCCCGTTCGAGCACGGGCCGCAGCCGGTCGAGGTGCGGGCTGCGCACCTTCACCGTGTTGTCCGCGGCGCGGGCGACGAACTGCTGGGTGGTGCTCTGCGAGATGAGCCTGCCCTTGCCGATGACCACCAGGTTGCTCGCGGTCAGCGCCATCTCCGACAGCAGGTGGCTGGACACGAACACCGTCCGCCCCTCGTCGGCGAGGCGGTGCATGAACTTGCGGATCCAGAGGATGCCCTCCGGGTCCAGCCCGTTCACCGGCTCGTCGAACAGCAGCACCTCCGGGTCGCCGAGCAACGCCCCCGCGATGCCCAGCCGCTGCGACATGCCCAGCGAGAACCCGCCGGCCCGCTTGTTCGCGACGCTGGTGAGACCGACGATCTCCAGCACCTCGTCGACGCGGCGCATCGGGATCTTGTTCGACGTCGCCATCCAGCGCAGGTGGGAGCGCGCCGAACGGTTCGGGTGCACCCACTTCGCGTCGAGCAGCGCGCCGACGGTGCGCAGCGGGGACTTGAGGTCGTGATAGCGCTTTCCGCCGATGGTGACGGAACCCGCGGTCGGGTTGTCGAGCCCGAGGATCATCCGCATGGTGGTGGATTTCCCGGCGCCGTTCGGGCCGAGGAAGCCGGTGACGCGGCCTGGTTCGACACTGAACGACAGGTTGTCCACGGCCAGCGTCTTGCCGTATCGCTTGGTGAGGCCCTGTGCCTCGATCATGACTGCTCCCCTGTGTCAGGCCTTCGATTGCCCCTCGTGCCACATCTTTTCGGATCGGGCGGTGCCGGCGCGTCATCCTGGAGGTCGAACTTCCACCCGACTGCGGTAGTAGCTTCCCCTGCCCGGCCCTCCCCCGCGATCGGGAATGACCCTGAGTGACCCCTGAGCTTTCGTCACCCGCGCCCTGAGATGTTCCGCAGATGGGCGGCGACGCTCTCGAGGTCGCGACGATCGCCGAAGGGGTTTCGCATGCGGGACAGACCAGAACCGGGTCATCGCGATCCGGTCGGCCGCCGCACGAACCACAGCGCGGCTGGTCCGCCTCGTCGCGCTTCTTCCGTCGCCCGAAGAACACCAAGGCCCCCTTTGCGGGTTCGTCAGCCCTGACCCGGCCGGATCAGGCCCGTCTCGTAGGTGAGGACGACCGCCTGCACGCGGTCGCGCAGTCCGAGTTTCGCCAGAATGCGGCCGACGTGGGTTTTCACCGTCGCCTCGGAGAGGAACAGCTTTTCCGCGATTTCGACGTTCGACAGGCCTTTCCCGATCAACACGAGCACCTCTCGCTCCCGGTCGGTCAGCACGTCCAACACCGATTCGTCCCGTGGCGCGCCCGCGCTGACGAACCGGTCCAGCAGGCGCCGGGTCACCGACGGCGAGACCACCGCGTCCCCGCTGGCCACCGCGTGCAGGGCGGACACCAGGTGCGCCGGCGGCGTGTCCTTCAGCAGGAACCCGCTCGCGCCGCCCTGCAGCGCCGCGTACACGTACTCGTCCAGGTCGAACGTCGTCATCACGAGCACGCGGGCGGTCCCGGCCGCGACGATCCGCTTCGTCGCCTCGACGCCGTCGAGCACGGGCATCCGCACGTCCATCAGCACGACGTCCGGCCGCAGTTCGTCGGCGAGCCGCACCGCCTCGGCGCCGTCACCGGCTTCCCCGACGAGCTCGATGCCCTCCTGCGCGCCGAGCACCATGCGGAACCCGGCCCGCATCAGCTCCTGGTCGTCGACCACCACCACCCTGATCACGGCGTCAACCTAACGGGCAGCGTCGCGTGCACCCGCCACCCACCGCCGGGCACCGGGCCGACCTCGAGCGAGCCCCCGTAGACGTGGGTGCGCTCGCGCATCCCGATCACCCCATTGCCGCCCGGCAGCGGCCGTTCCGCGGGCACCAGCAGCCGGCCCGCCCCGTCGTCGGTGACCACGACCTCGACGACGTCCTCACCGCGTTCGACGCGCACGTGCGCCCGCGCCCCGCGCCCGGCGTGCTTGAGCGTGTTGGTCAGCGACTCCTGCACGATCCGGTACACCCCGAGCGAGACCCCGGCGGGCAGCCCGGTCAGCGTGCCCTCGATCTCCAGCCGCACCGGCACCCCCGCCTGCCGCACGCGTTCGGCCAGCTCGGCGAGCGACTCGGCGTCGGGCTGCGGGATGCGGGGCACGCCGGCGTCCTCGTCGCGCAGGACCTGCAGCAGCCTGCGCAGCTCGGCCAGCGCCTCCCGGCCGGTGGCCGAGATCGTCTGCACCGCGCGTTCCGCCAGCTCCGGGTTCGAGCGCAGCGCGTACGACGCGCCGTCCGCCTGCACGACGATCACGCTGACCGCGTGCGCCACCACGTCGTGCAGTTCACGCGCGATGCGCCCCCGCTCCACGGCGACGGCGATGCGGCTGGCGTGGTCGCGTTCGGTCTCCAGCAGGTGCAGCCGTGCCTCGACCTCCGCGTGGTACGCCCGCCGCGCGCCGACGAACTCGCCCATGAGCCAGCAGAACGAGAAGGCCACCGTGACCACGATCAGCGCGACCACCCACTGCGTCGACCAGGTCACCGCGGTCTGCACGACGATCGTGACCAGCTGCGCCGCGAGGTACCAGGCCCCCTGCCTGCGCCCGACGTAGACGACCAGCGTGTACAACGCGATCACGCTCGCGAACAGGCTGCCGAACCCCAGCTGGAGCACGCTGTGCGGGATGCTCACGGCCAGCACGACGTAGGCGGTGGTGAGCGGGGCTCGCCGCCGGAACGCCAGCGGCACGACCATCGCCAGGTCCAGCGGGACGGCGACGTACCACGGGTGGCCGTCCGGCTGCTGCTGGTTCGCGGCGATCACGAACACCAGCAGGTCCAGCAGTGCCAGCAGCGCGGCGAGGAGGCTGTCGCCCACCATCGGATGCGCGCGCATCCAGAGACTCAGTCGGCGCACGGGGTCCACGGTAGGCGCGGGCGGGCCGCACCCGCGTCAGCCGGCGGTAGCACCTTCGATGGGACTCCGGGACGATGCGTGGCAGTATCCGGTTCCGGAGAACTGCGGAGGGGGGCGCGTCGTGCCGGACCAGGGCCGTCTGGCTGGCCCGCTGTCGATGTCGGTGGCCGCGTTGTGCCGCCGGCTGCAGCCGCAGGTGTCCGCCCGCACCGCGGCCGGGTTCGCGGAGGTGGTCCGCAGGCTCGGTGCCCCGCTGCAGGTGGCGGTCGCCGGGCGCATCAAGTCCGGTAAGTCCACGCTGGTCAACGCCCTGATCGGGCGCCGGGTCGCGCCGACCGACGTCGGCGAGTGCACGCGGCTGGTCACCCGCTTCCAGTACGGCACGGTCGACCGGATCGAGGTCGTGTTCCGCAACGGCCGCAAGCAGGTGCTGCCCTTCGCGCCGGACGGCAGCATCCCCGCCGACCTCGGCCTCGACATCGCCGCCGTCTCGCACCTGGAGGCGTACCTGACGAGCGCGGTGCTGCAGGGCATGACCGTCATCGACACCCCGGGGCTCGGCTCGCTCGACGCGGCGTCGGTGTCGCGCACGGAGGAGCTGCTGGGCGCCGCGAAGCAGGACCAGGGCTCCGACGAGCTGGACGACACCTCGCGGAACGCGGTCGCCGGCGCCGAGGCCGTGCTGTACGTCGTGACCCAGGGCGTGCGCGCCGACGACCACCAGGCGCTCGCGGCGTTCACGGCCGCCACGGCGAGCCGCGAGGCGGGGCCCGTCAACGCGATCGCCGTGCTGAACAAGGCGGACACGATCGCGCCGGAGTCCGTGGAAGGCGCGGGCGACGACGTGTGGAAGGCCGCCACGATCCTCGCCGAGAAGCAGGCCGCCCTGCTCAAACCCCGCGTCGCCGACGTGCTGCCGGTGATCGGTCTGCTCGCCGAGACGGCCGAGTCCGGGCAGTTCACCTCCGCCGACGCCGAGGCGCTGCGCAGGCTGGCGGCCCTGGACGAGGCGACGCTGGAAACCATGCTGATGGCGGCGGACATCTTCACCAGCTGGGAGTGCGACGTGCCCGCCGGCACGCGCCTGCGGCTGCTGGAGAAGCTCGACCTGCACGGCGTGCGCCGCGCGCTCGACGCGATCCGCGCCGACCCGGACATCCCGGCGGGGTCGCTGCGCCGCATCCTGCTCGACGCGTCGGGGCTCGCCGCGGTGCGGGCGAGGCTCAACGTCGTGTTCGCCGCCCGAGCCGACGGCATCAAAGCCGCCGCCGCGCTCGCCTCGGTGACCGCGCTCGCGCACGCGTCGGGTGATCCGGCGGAGCGGCAGCGCGTCCACGACGCGATCGAGGTCCTGCTCGCCCGGCCGGAGGCGCACCAGCTGCGGTTGCTGGAGGCGCTGACCCTGGTCGCGGGCGGGGCGGTCGACCTGCCCGAGGACCTGGCCGAGGAGGTGCTGCGGGTGGGCAGCAACGCCGACCTCGACGCCCAGCTGGGCCTGCCCGGCGGCACGAGGGCGGAGCTGGCGGCGCACGCGCTGGAGCGGGCGGGCTGGTGGCGTTCGTTCGCGTCCTTCGGCGCGACCCCGGCGCAGAGCCGCGTCGCCCACGTCGTGCACCGCGCGTACTTCCTGATCTGGCAACAGCTGCGCGAGAACCGGGGGTGAGTGCAGTGCCTTCGTGGTTTCGCCGGGAACCCGACCCGGACACCGAGGACCCGACCGGGCAGATCCCGGCCGAGCACATGGCGAAGTTCATCGAGGAGGCCGACGGAACCGGGGCGGGCGGCGGCGCGTCGAACGACGACGTGAACTCGCTGTTGGAGCGGGCGCTGGCCGACCGCCAGGCGCTCATTCAGCTGTGCCTCTACGCCCTCGACCGGGCGCGCAGCGGCGGCGTGGTCGAGCGCATCGAACAGGGCCTTGCCGGGATCGGCGTGACGGCGGTGCGCCCGGACGGGCAGCGGTTCGACCCGTCGCGGCACGAGGCGGGTGGCGCGGTGCTGACCGACGACCCGGCGCTGGACGGCGTGGTCGCCGAGACCGAGGTGGTCGGGTTCGCCGACCACGACCAGCTGCTGCGGGCCCCGGTCGTCACGGTGTACACGAAGCGATGACGGTCACGAGCCTGCCCGCCCAGGTCAAGCAGGCCCGCGAAGCCCTGCTGGCGCTGCTGCGGGAGAACGACCCGCGTGCGGCGCAGTGGGTGGAGGACGTCCGCCGCGCCCGGCCGCGCAAACCGTCGGTCGTCGTGGTCGGCGAGACCAACCGGGGGAAGAGTTCACTGGTCAACGCGTTGCTCGCGACGCCGGGGCTGTCCCCGGTCGACGCCGACGTGGCCACGGCGACGTACCTGGTGTTCGACCACGCGCCCGCGTGGTCGGCGCAGGCGTGCTACCCCGGTCAGCTCGCGCCGGTGGGCATCCCGCTCGGCGAGCTGGTCCGGTGGGTCTCGGCCGCGCACGAGCTGCCCGAGGGCCAGCTCCCGCCCCGGTACGTCGAGGTCACCGGCCCCGTGCCGATCCTCGAACGGGTCTCCATTGTGGACACTCCGGGCGTAGGCGGGCTCGACGCCGCACACGGTGAGCTGGCGATGGAGGCCGCTGCCGGGGCCACCGCGTTGCTGTTCGTGGTCGACGCGTCGGCCCCCTTCACCGCGGGCGAGCTGGACTTCCTGCGCCGGGCGGGTGACCGCGTCGAAACCGTCCTGTTTGCACTGTCCAAAACGGACCAATTCCGCGGCTGGCGCGAGGTGCTTGAAGCCGACCGGCGGCTGCTGGCGGAGCACGCCCCGCGGTTCGCCGACAGCGCGTTCCACCCCGTGTCGGCGCGGATGTTCGAGATGGCCGGCCGTGCGCCGAACGAGCAGGCGGCCGTGCTGCTGCGGGAGCAGTCGGGCGTCATCGCGTTGCAGACCGCCGTGCAGGAGCAGCTGCTCGGCCGGTCGGCGATGCTCGGCGAGGCCAACACGTTGCGCGCGCTCGCCACGGCACTGGGCGAGCAGCACGCGCGGCTGCAGGCGGAGCAGCGTGCGCTGTCCTCCGGCGAGGCCGAGGCCGAAGCCCTGCGCGAGCGCCGTGACCAGCTCGCGGTGGAACGGCGTTCCTCCACGCGGAGCTGGCAGCTGAAGCTGCGCGGCGAGATCCAGCGGGCGCGCGTCGACCTCGGGCACGAGTCGAGCAGGCAGATGCGGGACGCGCAGTCCTGGTTCCGCCAGCAGATCGAGGCGGCGAAGCGCGAGCAGCTGCAGGCGCTGCCGCAGCAGGTGGACGCGGCGCTGAGGATGATCTCGCAGCGGGTCTCGGCGACGCTGGCGTTCCGGCTCAACCGCGTCACCGACGTCGCGCTCGCCGACCTGTTCTCGCCCGAGGAGCTGGACGTCATCCGCGCCCAGTTCCTGCGTGCGGGCGGGCCGCAGGTGGTGCTGCGCCCGCCGGACAAGCGGCCGCCGACGCCGGAGGACAAGCTGCTGGTGTTCATGGGCGTCTCGGGTGGTGTCGGCGCCGGCAAGATCGCCGCGTTGCCGCTGGCCGGGGTCGCCCTGCTGAACCCGGTGGTGCTGCCCGCGACGATCGTCATCGGGCTCGGCGCGGGCTGGTGGATGGCGCGCACGCGCCGGCACGCCGCGGACAAGCAGCACATGAAGCAGTGGCTCGTGGAGTCGATCGCCGACGCGCGCTCGACGCTCGACCAGCTGGTCGCCGAGCAGCTCATCGAGGCCGAGCAGCAGCTGTCGCTCGCGCTCGACGACGCGCTGGGCAGGCGCATCGAGGCCATCGAGACCGAGCTGAAAGAAGTCGACAAGGCGATCAAGATGGACACCCAGGAACGGTCCCGCCGGCTCGCCGAGCTGAACCGGCGGATCCGCGAGACCGCGGAGGGCCGTGACCGGGCCGAACAGCTGTTGTCCCACATCCGCACCATCCGCGACCAGGGCTGATGCCGATCGGGTCTGGCTGGTTGTGCCGGGGAACCGAACCGGCATACGGTGAGTCCAAGTTCCCGAGATCAGTGACCTCGGAAGGGGAAGAGCGGGCCGTGTGGATCGATGAGACTGGTGGCGCCGACGCGACGAGCACCGCACCCGACGGCGAGCTGGAGATCTCCGTCGAGGGCCAGACGTACAGCGCGGATGAGAACTTCGACATCGACCACGACGGGCAGGACGACACGGTCCGCCTCGACAACGCCGACGGCACGATGACCGCGTACGTCGACACGGACGGCGACGGTCACGCCGACGAGTACCTGCACACCGACACCGAGGGCAACGTCGTCGAGGCCGCCCGCTTCGACTCCACCACGGGTGACTGGATCGCCTCCGGCGAGCCCGGCGGCACCGGCTCGGGCAGTGACGCCGGGCACCAGGGCGAGCTGACCGCGGACCTGGCGGACGGCACGGTGGAGCTCGGGCCCGCCACCGTCGACAGCGACAACGACGGCACGGCCGACACCGCGGTCGTCACCGACGCCGACGGCAACACCCGCCTGTTCACCGACACCGACGGTGACGGCAGCGCCGACGTGCAGACGGTCATCACCCCGGCAGGCGAGTCGCACACGTACGACCACAGCGGCACCGGCGAGTGGACCGAGGTGAACGGCGTCCGCGCCGACAGCGACGCGTTGTGGGGCACGCCGGGCCGGGACACCGTCGAAGGGGTCGCGCGCATCGACTCCGGCACCGGGCAGTGGATTTCGCAGAACTGAGGGGCCAGCACCCCGAGCCGGCTTCCCCGCGGGGGAGCCGGCTTTTTGCTGTCCGTTACGCGCGAATCGGGTATCGGCCAGATCACGGTGACGCCGGAAAAATTTCTCGGCTACGCCGTCTCAGCGATATCTGAATCGATTCCCTGATCGTTCTTGTGAGAGAACCGACAGCTCAGGGCTCGGTTACCGGCCTTCGCCTTGGCTACCCTCAAGGAATCCCATTTCCCAGCACACCGGTCGCCAGCCGGTGCGCGAAGCCATTCGGTCGCCGGCGATGGAGCCCGCATCCGGACAACCAGTCGCGTCCGGGTGCGGGCTCCTCCCGTCGAAGTCAGGAGAAGGAATGACTGCAGTAGCCATCCCGGGACTGGACAAGGCGCCGACCTCACACAGCGGAGTGCTCGCGTGGGTTCGTGAAGTCGCCGAGCTGACCACTCCTGACCGAGTGGTGTGGTGTGACGGCTCCGAGGAAGAGGCCGCGCGGATCAATTCCGAACTCGTCGACGCGGGCACGTTCGTGCCGCTGGAGGCGAAGCCGAACTCGTTCTGGGCCGCGTCGGACCCCAGCGACGTCGCGCGCGTGGAGGAGCGGACGTTCATCTGCTCCGAGCGCGAGGAGGACGCCGGGCCGACCAACAACTGGGTGCACCCGGACGAAATGCGCGCCACGATGACCGAGCTGTACCGGGGCTGCATGCGGGGCCGCACGATGTACGTGATCCCGTTCTGCATGGGCCCGCTCGGCGCGGACGACCCGAAGCTGGGCATCGAGATCACCGACTTCGCCTACGTCGTCGCGTCGATGCGCGTGATGACGCGGATGGGCAAGGCGGCGCTGGAGAAGTTCGTGACCGAGGACGGCACCGAGCGCCCGTTCGTGCCCGCGCTGCACTCGGTGGGCAAGCCGCTGGAGCCGGGTGAGCAGGACGTGCCCTGGCCCTGCAACGACACGAAGTACATCTCGCACTTCCCGGAGACGCGTGAGATCTGGAGCTACGGCTCGGGCTACGGCGGGAACTCCTTGCTGGGCAAGAAGTGCTACTCGCTGCGCATCGGTTCGGTGATCGCCCGCGACGAGGGCTGGCTCGCCGAGCACATGCTGATCCTCAAGCTGATCTCGCCGGAGGACAAGGCGTACTACATCGCCGCGGCGTTCCCCAGTGCGTGCGGCAAGACCAACCTCGCGATGCTGCAGCCGACGATCCCGGGCTGGCGCGCGGAAACCCTCGGCGACGACATCGCGTGGATGCGCTTCGGCGAGGACGGCCGGCTGTACGCGGTGAACCCGGAGTTCGGCTTCTTCGGCGTCGCGCCGGGCACCGACTGGCACACCAACCCGAACGCCATGCGCACCATCGAGCAGGGCAACACGGTGTTCACCAACGTCGCGCTGACCGACGACGGTGACGTGTGGTGGGAGGGCATGGACTCCAAGCCCGAGCACCTGACGTCGTGGAAGAAGCAGGACTGGACGCCGGAGTCGAGCGAGCCCGCCGCGCACCCGAACTCGCGCTACTGCACGCCGATGTCGCAGTGCCCGATCCTCGCGCCCGAGTGGGACGACCCGAAGGGCGTGCCGATCTCGGCGATCCTGTTCGGCGGCCGCCGCGCCACCACGGTGCCGCTGGTGAACGAGGCGCGTGACTGGCAGCACGGCGTGTTCATGGGCGCCACCATGTCGTCGGAGAAGACGGCCGCCGCGGCCGGCAAGGTCGGCGAGGTGCGCCGCGACCCGATGGCGATGCTGCCGTTCCTCGGCTACCACGCCGGTGACTACTTCAAGCACTGGATCGAGCTCGGCAAGTCGGCCGACGGCACGAAGCTGCCGAAGATCTTCTACGTCAACTGGTTCCGCCGCGGCGACGACAAGCGGTTCCTGTGGCCGGGCTTCGGCGAGAACTCGCGCGTGCTCAAGTGGATCGTCGAGCGCATCGAGGGCAAGGCGAACGCCGTCGAGACGCCGATCGGTCTCGTGCCGCGGGCCGAGGACCTCGACACCGAGGGCCTGAAGGAGCCGCTGGCCGACATCCAGGCGGCGCTGGACGTCGACCCCGACGAGTGGCGCCAGGAGATTCCGCTGATCGAGGAGTGGTTCGCCAAGATCGGCGACAGGGTCCCGTCCAACCTGCGGGATGAGCTGGAGTTGCTCAGGCAGCGGCTCGGCTGAGGTATGCCGGAGGCAGCCGGTTTTCCCTTGACAGAAGGGAAAACCGGCTGCTTCCGTGAGTGGCGTGTTCCGGTTCGGGGTCAACATGATGGCGCCCGGCGAGCGCGCCGGGTGGGTGGACAAGTGCCGCAGGGCCGAGGACCTGGGGTACGACGTGGTGTGCGTGGCCGACCACCTGGGCATGCCGGCGCCGTTCCCGGCGCTGGTGCTCGCGGCGGAGGTCACCGAGCGCCCGAAACTGTGTCCGTTCGTGCTGAACGCGGCGTTCTACAACCCCGTGCTGCTGGCCCGCGAGATCACGACGGTGCGGGACTTCCTGGGCGGGCGGCTGGAGCTGGGGCTGGGCGCGGGCTACGCGAAGCCGGAGTTCGACGAGGCCGGTATCCCGTGGGAGAGCGGCGGCAGGCGGATCGACCGGATGGTGGCCGCGCTCGACGCGCTCGGTGCGCCCGGCTGCCCGCTGCTCATCGGCGGCTGGGGCGACCGCATGCTCCGGCTGGCGGCCGAGCGGGCCGACATCGTCGCGTTCACCGGCGCGGGCGCGCAGCCGGACGGGAGTTTGTCGACGCTGGCGGGGGCGCCGGCGTTCCGCGAGCGCGTCGAGTTCGTGCGTGCCGCGCTGGGCGAGCGCGAAGCCGAGCTGAACGTCCTGATCCAGTTCGTCGACGTGACGGCCGATCGCCGCGGCTCGCTGGAACGGTTGCGGCCGTACGCGCCGGGGCTGTCGGCCGAGGAACTGGGCGAGCTGCCGACGCTGCTCGTCGGCACGGCGGAGCAGATCGCCGAGCAACTGCGCGAGCAGCGCGAAAAGCTGGGCCTGACCTACATCAGCGTCATGGAGCGCGACTTCGAGGCCTTCGCCCCGGTGATCGAACTGCTCCGCTAGCAGCAACACCTAAGCCGGGACGGCTCCACGCAGGGCTTCGAGCGGCAGGCCGACCGCGTCGGCCACCGCGACGACCGTGAAGAACGCCGGGGTCGGGATGCGGCCCGTCTCGATCTTCCGCAGCGTTTCCACCGAGATCCCGGCCTCCGCGGCCACCTCGACCATGCTGCGCGAGCCCCGCGCCTCCCGGAGGACGGCACCCAGCCGCTCACCACGGGCACGCTCGGCTTCGGTCAGCGGGACACGCACCATGTCCCCAGTCTATCCGCCAAATCCTCCACAACCTGTGGACAACTCTGTGCACAGGTTGTGGGCAAAGCGAAGGCCCCGCCGGGCGATCGCACGGCGGGGCCTTCGAACTGCGGGAACTCAGGCGCCGGGCGGCACCGGCAACGGCATCCCCGGCAGGGTCTGGTCGTTCGGCACGATGCCGTCCACCAGGTAGTCCTCCACAACCTTGTCCACCGCCGCGTTGCCGCCGGCGTAGATGCCGTGGTCGCCCTCACCGGTCACGGTGATCATCCGCGAGCCCTGGAACGCCCGGTGCGCGCGCTGCGCCCCTTCGATCGGCGTCGCCGGGTCGTGGGTGGACTGGACCATCAGCACCGGGGCCACACCCTTGCCGTTGAGCACGGGCAGCGGCACCGGCTGGTTGCGCCAGAAGATGCACGGCTGGATCAGCCAGCCCCAGCCGAGCAGCGGGTACTGCGGGCCGAGCTGGTCGGACTGCCGGATCGCGGTCTGGCGGTTGCCGAACCACGGGCCCTCGTTGCACGGGATCGTCCAGAAGCTCGCGTCGTAGGCGTCGTCGTAGTCGGTCGGCACGACGAGCGGCTGCGGGCCGAGCGCCTTGTCCTCCGCGTGCTCCGCCTTGACCTCGCGCTTCGCCGCGACCTGCTGGTCGGCGGGCGCGTTCTGCGTCAGCGTCCGGACGTTGACCAGGTACTCGGCCAGCGACGGGAACGAGCGCTTGCTGTAGATGTTCGACGCGATGTAGGAGTCCAGCTCGTTGGCCGACAGCGGCGCGCCGTCGACGTCCACGGGCTGCTTCGCCAGCGCGGCGCGGACCTGCTCGTACGTCTGCCGAGCGGCCTCACCCGTGGTGCCGAAGTGGTACAGCTTGTCGTACTTCGCCATCCACGGCAGGAAGTCCTCGCGCCACCGGCGCTCGAAGCCCAGCGGCTGCCAGTCGAACGACTTCTGCCACGTGGTGGTGAACTCGGTGTTCGAGTCCAGCACGAAGTGCTCGGCGCGGTTCGGGAACGCCTGCGCGTAGTGCGCGCCCAGCCACGTGCCCGCCGAGTAGCCCACCCAGTTGACCTTCTGCCTGCCCAGCAGCACGCGCAGCAGGTCCAGGTCGTGCACGGTCTGGTCGGTGTTGATGAACGGCCCCAGCTCGCCCGACTTGACCTGGCACGAGTCCGCCGCGTACTTCGTCGCGTCGAGGATCAGGTTCAGGTTCGGCCTGCTGCGGTCACGCGGGTCGAGCGTGTTGCCCGTGCCGATCGCGCCACCGCACGTGATGTTCGTGCTCTTGCCCGTGCCGCGCACGTCGAACCCGACGATCTCCTGGTGCGCGCGCAGCTTCGCCTGGTTGCGCAGCCGGGCGGGGAAGATCCGGCCGGGCGCGCCCGGCCCGCCGGGGTTGACCAGGACGCTCGCGGTCGCGTCGCCGGTCGCCTTGAGCCTGCTCACGGCGATCGTCAGGTCGACGTTCGCGCCGGGGTGGTACCAGTCGCGCGGGGTGCGGTAGGTCGCGCACTCGATACCCTCCGCCCCCGCGGGCGGCGTCTGGCCGGACAGCTCGTCCGAGGTGCAGGTGTGCCAGCTCAGCGCCTGGCTCGCGTACTTGGCGGGAATGCCCGTGGAGTTCAACGGCAGTGCCGGGGCCGCCGCGGCGACCGTGCTGCCCGCCAGCAGGGCGCCGGCCAGTGCCGGGATCACCACCGCGTAGCGCTTCGACTTCATGCTTCGCCCCTTCGGTTCAGCGGTCGCACCTTCCTATCCGCCGAGGGCGATCCGGGCAACCCTCCTTAGTCGGGCGTTCCCTGCCCGAATCGATATCACGGGTGGTCGTGACGGAGCCGGGAGGCAGGACATAAGGTGCTGCTCGGTCGTCCGAACGTGCTAGCGAGGTCCGATGTCTGGCAAAGCCGCCGGGAAGGTCACGGGGCTGCAGTTCCGCCCGTGGAACCTGTTCCTGCTGATCCCGTTGTTGATGTTGGTCACCCCGTGGTTCAACTTCGACAGGCCGAGGTTGTTCGGGTTGCCGTTCTTCTACTGGTTCCAGTTCGTCTACGTGATCATCGGGGTCGCCTCGGTGGCCGTGGTGTACCTGACCACGAAGGACACGCCCGTCGTGAAGGGCAAGCCGGACCGGCTCGCCGTCGACGAGCTGGACGAGGGGGAGCAGCGATGACGCCGGGCAACGGCCTGCAGTGGACCGAGCTGAGCATCTTCGTGGTGCTCTTCCTGTTCGTCACGGTCCTGGGGTTCGTGGCGGCCCGCTGGAAGGCGGCGTCCTCCCTCGACCACCTCGACGAATGGGGGCTGGGCGGCCGCAAGTTCGGCGGCTGGATCACGTGGTTCCTCGTCGGCGGTGACCTCTACACCGCGTACACGTTCGTCGCCGTGCCGGCGCTCGTGTTCGGTGCCGGAGCGCTCGGCTTCTATGCCCTTCCGTACACGGTGATCCTGTACCCGATCGTCTTCCTGCCCGCGCTGCGCATGTGGTCGGTGTCCCGCTCCCGCGGTTACGTGACGCCGGCGGACTTCGTGCGCGGCCGGTACGGCTCGCCGACGCTGGCGCTGCTGATCGCGATCACCGGCATCGTCGCGACGATGCCCTACATCGCGCTGCAGCTGGTGGGCCTGGAGGCGGTGCTGCGCACGATGGGCCTCAACGGTTCGGGCATCGTCGGGCACCTGCCGCTGCTGATCGCGTTCGTCATCCTGGCGCTCTACACCTACCAGTCCGGGCTGCGCGCGCCCGCGTTGATCGCGTTCGTCAAGGACGGGCTGATCTACGTCGTCATCCTGGTCGCGGTGTTCTACCTGCCCGCGAAGCTCGGCGGCTGGTCGCACATCATCGACACCTCGGCGGCGACGTTCGCGCAGAAGAAGTCCGGTTCGGTGCTGCTGACCGGCACCAACCAGCTGCAGTACATCACCCTGGCGCTGGGTTCGGCGCTGGCGCTGTTCCTCTACCCGCACTCGCTCACGGGCGTGCTCGCCTCGCGCGGCCGCAACGTGATCAAGCGGAACATGATGGCGCTGCCCGCGTACTCGTTCCTGCTGGGCCTGCTCGCGCTGCTGGGCTACGTCGCCATCACGGCGGGCGTCAAGCCGATCACCAACGCGGCCACCGGCAGGCCGGACTCGAACACCGTCATCCCGGTGCTGTTCGACATCCAGTTCCCGTCGTGGTTCGCGGGCATCGCGTTCGCGGCCATCGGGATCGGCGCGCTCGTGCCGGCGGCGATCATGTCGATCGCGGCGGCGAACCTGTGGACCCGCAACATCTACAAGGAGTACCTGAAGCGGGACGCGACGCCGAAGCAGGAGGCGAACCAGGCGAAGCTGGCCTCGCTGGTGGTGAAGTTCGGCGCGGTCGCGTTCATCCTGTTCATCGACCCGCAGTTCTCCATCGACCTGCAGCTGATCGGCGGTGTGCTGATCCTGCAGACGCTGCCCGCGGTGGCGATCGCGCTGTACACGCGCTGGCTGCACCGCTGGGGGCTCATCGCGGGCTGGGCCGTCGGCATGGCGTGGGGCCTGATCATGCTCTACAACATCCCGAACCCGGCCAACGGCAAGGCGCACTTCGGTGGCTCGGCGATGCCGCTGGGCAAGCTGTCGATCTTCGGCTGGCACCCGTTCGACGGCGTGGCGACGCAGATCTACCCGGGTTTCGTGGCGCTGGTGGCGAACCTCGTGGTCGCGGTCGTCGTCACGGTGATCGCCCGGCAGCTGAAGATCTTCAACGGCACGGACGACACCGAGGGCACCGACTACCACGCCGACGAGCACGACGAGGACCTCCGGCCGATCGGGGCGCACTGACGTGCCCGTCAGCCGCTTCCCGGTGGTCGAGCTGGAGGACCTGCCCGGCGACCTCCGCGATCGCGTCGGCGCGATCGCGGAGAAGTCGGGGTTCGTGCCGAACATCTTCCGGGCGCTCGGCCACCGCCCGGCGGAGCTGCGGGCGTTCCTCGACTACCACGACGCGCTGATGGACCGCTCCGAAGGCCTGAGCAAGGCCGAGCGAGAGCTGGTCGTGGTCGCCACCTCGGGCGCCAACCACTGCACGTACTGCGTGGTGGCGCACGGGGCGATCCTGCGGATCCGGGCGAAGGACCCGGAGCTGGCGGACCGCGTGTCGAGCAACCCGTGGCAGGTGGAGCTGGACCGGCGGGGGCGGGCGATCGTCGAGCTCGCCCTCGCGCTGGCCCGCGACTCGCACCTGTTCGGCGAGCGGCACGTCGAGGCGGCACGCGAGGCGGGCCTGACCGAGGACGAGATCTGGGACATCGGCGCGATCACGGCGTTGTTCGCGATGTCGAACCGGCTGGCCCACTTGACCGCGCTCCGCCCGAACCCGGAGTTCTACGGGATGGGCCGGTAGTTCCCCACTCCAGCCGCCAGGTCTCGCCGACCAGGTCCGCGCCGAAGCTGTGGTGCGGTTCCCGGCCGACGACCTGGAACCCCGCCCCGGCGTAGATGCGGCGGGCGGCGGTGAGCACGTCGTTGGTCCACAGCTCCATCGCGGTGTAGCCCTGAGCCTTGGCGAACGCGACGCACTCGGCGACGAGCCGTTTGCCGAGGCCCTGCCCGCGCGCACCCGGCTCGACGAGCAGCAGCCGCAACTTGGCGGTGTGCTCGTCGGAACCGCGGACGCAGAACACGCAGCCCGCGCGTTCCCCGCCGACCTCGGCGATCCACGCCGCTTCCTTCGCGGGCACGTGGTTCTCGACGTAGTCGGCCACGATCCGGGCGGTGAGCGCTTCGAACGTGGCGTCCCACCCGTACTCCTGCGCGTACAACGCGCCGTGCCGCGCCACGACCCAGCCGAAGTCGCCCGGCCGGGGCGGGCGCAGCACGACGGTGGCGTCACGGGGTCGGTCGCCGACGAGCTCGGTGATCACCCGCATGGAGCGCAGGAGCCGCTGCTGGTCCTCGTCGGTGAACCGGCCGAGGAGCTTGCCGATCTGTTCGATGGTGCGCTGTTCGAGCGAATGCTGAGCTTCCCGGCCGGCTTCGGTGAGCCGGATGAGCTGGCGCCGGGCGTCGGTTTCCGAGCGTTCCCGGACCAGCAGACCGCGGCTCTCCAGGCGGCCGAGCAGGCGGCTGGCGTACCCGGCGTCGAGATCGAGCCGGCGGCGCAGCTCCGCCACTTCCGTGACGCCCTGCTGCTCCAGCTCGTAGAGCACGCGGGCCTCGCTGAGCGAGTGCTCCGTGCCGACGAGCCCTTCGTCGAGGACGCCGATGACGCCCGTGTAGAGCCGGTTGAACGCGCGGACGCGGGAGACCCGGTCCAGCAGCTGGCGATCGTTCATTTGCTCACCTCAACCACTTCGTTGACTGCGTCAAAGAATAACGCGCGCGTCAACCGGGTTCAGGCAATGGAAAACCCCGTGATGCTGCCAGGTCGGGGGTCCGCCAGCATCACGGGGTCGTATGGGGTATCGCCGACTCTTCCGGTGGCGTTACACCCGGGCTCGTTTGTGTTCCAGCTCACTTCTTACCGCATGTGCGACTGGTGCGCCTGCGCGATCGCCAACAGCTCCTGGCGCACGGTCGGGCTGGCGGCGGTCTCGATGGCACGGTTCACCGCGCGACGGGTCCGGGCCTGCGCGCGGCGGGCACGAAGCTTGGCGGCGAAGTTGCTCATGGGTTCTCGCATCCCCTCAGGTGGAGTCTCTCGTGGTGACTCCTCCAGTATGCACCTTTTTTCACAAGCTCGCCAACGATCCTCCGGTGACTTGGCGCACTCGCCGATGAATCATCGGCGAAGAAGGCGTATCGCGGACGATTGCGATCTCTAGCTGAAAAGCTAGAAAGCATTAGAAGACCCGATCAGTCCTCGCGGCGGCTGAGCAGGTAGTGCCCGAAGTGCGGCACCGTGAAGGCGATGAGCCCCCGCTCGGCGGAGTACACGAGCCCCTTCTTCATCAGGCTGTCGCGCGCCGGGGACAGCGACGACGGCTTCCGGCCCAGGTAGACGGCGATGTCCGAGGTGCCGGCACCCTCGTCGCGGCCCTGCGTCAGCTCCGCCATCGCCAGCAGGTACTCACGCTCGGCGGGCGTCGCGCGCTCGTAGCGCGAACCGAAGAAGCCCACGGCCAGCTCCTGCTCCGCCTCCGGGGCGGCGACCTGCACGTCCTTCACGGTGATCGGATCGGCGGGCGCGGCGTCCCAGGCCGCCTTCGCGTACGCCTGGATGAAGTACGGGTAGCCGCCCGAGGCGTCGAACAGCGCGTCCAGCGCCTCCGGTTCGATCCCGGCTTCCTCACGCTCGATGGGCGCCATCACCGCCCGGTCGGCGTCGTCGCGGTCGAGCCGGTCGATCCGCGCGTACCGGAACAACCGCTCGGAGTAGGACTTCGACGCCGACAGGACCGCGGGCACGTGCGGCAGCCCGGCGCCGACCACGACGAGCGGCGCACCCGACTGCGAAAGCTCGTGGCACGCCGCGCACAACGCCGACACGTCCGGTGCCTTGAGGTCCTGCATCTCGTCGATCAGGATCACCGCGCCCGTGCCCACGTCCGCGGCCAGTTCGGCGACGTCGGTGAACAGCTCGACGAGGTCGATCTCGATGTCGCCGGAATCCGCCCGCCCCTGTGCGGCGGGCACGTCGATGCCCGGCTGCCACCGGTCACGCAGCTTCGCGTCGGGCTTGCTCGCCTTCAGCGCGAACGCCTTGAGCACGCCCAGCACCTCGTCGACGCGGTCCGGCGCGCGGTGCCGCACCGCGAGATCCCGGATCGCGCGGTGCAACGCCGCCGACAGCGGCCGCCGCAGCTCCGCGTCCGGGCGGGCCTCGATCTTGCCCGCGCCCCAGCCGTGTTTGACCGCCATCGACCGCAGCTCGCCCAGCAGCACGGTCTTGCCGACACCACGCAGCCCGGTCAGGATCAGGCTCCGCTCCGGCCGCCCCCGCGCCACGCGTTGCAGCACCACCTCGAACGCGGACAGCTCGCGTTCCCGTCCGGCCAGTTCCGGCGGCCGTTGCCCGGCACCCGGCGCGAAGGGGTTGCGGATGGGGTCCATCCCTACGACGGTATCGGGGTTTCTAGTGCTGCTCTGATATTTGCCGAGAGACCGCTATCGGCGTGTCGCTACGGCTTTCTAGCGCTTTCTAGTGTTGAGCCAATAAAGCTGTAGAGCTTTGAAGAGGGGGCTAGTGGGTACTTCGGCGGCATCCGGAAGGCAACCTAGGAAGGCGACGACCGTGATCCTGCGTCGACTGGCCCGCCCCATGCTGGCGTCCATCTTCATCTACGGCGGCATCAACGCGCTGCGTCAGGCCGAAGGGCACGCCGAGGTGGCGAAACCCCTGATCGACAAGACGGTCGGGCAGCAGCAGGACAAGCTGCCCGACCAGGTGCCCACCGACCCGGTGAGCCTCGTCAAGATCGACGCGGGCGTGAAGATCGCCGCCGGCACCGCGCTCGCCTTCGGCAAGTTCCCCCGCCTGTCCTCGCTCGCGCTGGTGGGCAGCCTCGTGCCGACCACCGTGGCGGGGCACGCGTTCTGGGAGGCCAAGGACGCCGACAAGCAGGAGCAGATCATCCACTTCCTGAAGAACCTCGCCCTCGTCGGCGGGCTGCTCATCGCGGCGGCCGACACCGAGGGCAAGCCGTCCGTCGGCTGGCGCACGCGCCGCGCCGCCGCGAAGGCCTCCAAGCAGGTGGCCAGCACGGCGGGCGCGGCGAAGGACCTGCTGCCCGGCTGAGGCGTTACTTCTCCAGGATGGCCGTGATCCCCTGGCCACCGGCGGCGCAGATCGAGATCAGCCCGCGGCCGGAGCCCTTCTCGTGCAGGAGCTTCGCCAGCGTGGCGACGATGCGCCCGCCGGTGGCCGCGAAGGGGTGGCCCGCCGCGAGCGACGACCCGTTGACGTTGAGCTTCGCGCGGTCGATCGAGCCCAGCGGCTCGTCCAGGCCCAGCTTCTCCTTGGCGAAGCCCGGGTCCTCCCACGCCTTCAACGTCGCCAGCACCTGGGAGGCGAACGCCTCGTGGATCTCGTAGAAGTCGAAGTCCTGCAACGAGAGCCCGGCCTTGGCGAGCATCCGCGGCACGGCGTACGCGGGAGCCATCAGCAGGCCCTCGCGGCCGTGCACGTAGTCCACCGCCGCGGTTTCGGCGAACGTCAGGTACGCCAGCACCGGCAGCTTGTGCGCCTTCGCCCACTCCTCGCTCGCGAGCAGCACGGTGGACGCGCCGTCGGTGAGCGGGGTGGAGTTGCCCGCGGTCATCGTCCCGTCCGGCCCGCCGAACACCGGCTTGAGCTTGGCGAGCTTCTCCGCCGTCGAGTCCGGGCGCAGGTTCTGGTCGCGCGTGAGCCTGAGGAACGGCGTCATCAGGTCGTCGAAGAAGCCGCGGTCGTACGCGGCGGCCAGGCGCTGGTGGCTCGTCGCGGCCAGCTCGTCCTGGGCCTCGCGCGTGATGCCCCACTCCTTCGCGGTCAGCGCCGCGTGCTCGCCCATCGACAGCCCGGTGCGCGGCTCGGCGTTGCGCGGGATCTCGGGCACGATCTGGCCCGGGCGCAGCTTCGTCAGCAGCCTCAGCCGCTCGCCGAGGGACTTCGCCGAGTTGAGCCGCACGAGGATGCGGCGCAGGTCGTCGTTCACCGCGAGCGGCGCGTCGGACGTGGTGTCCACGCCACCGGCGATCGCCGAGTCGAGCTGGCCGAGCGCGATCTTGTTGGCGACGTTGACGATCGCCTGCAGGCCGGTGCCGCACGCCATCTGCACGTCGGAGGCCGGTGTCTCGGGCGAGAGCTTGCTGCCGAGCACGGCTTCGCGCGCCAGGTTGAAGTCCCGCGCGTGCTTGAGCACCGCGCCGGCGGCGACCTCGCCGATGCGTTCGCCCTGCAGGGAGAACCGGCTGACGAGCCCGTCGATCGCGGCGGTGAGCATGTCCTGGTTGGACGCGCTCGCGTAGGGGCCGTTCGAGCGCGCGAACGGGATGCGGTTGCCGCCGAGGATCGCGACCTTGCGGACGTCCATGACTTGCCTCCTGGTGGATCGCTGGGAACAGTGTAACCTACTCGCGAGTAGGTTGCGTGCGAAGCAAGGAGGGGTCCCGATGGCCGACCGCTACCAGCAGTTCACCAAGACGCCCGTCGGCAGGTTCCTGGTGCCGAAGCTCGGTCTGCCCAACCCCGCCACGCTGCGCCGCTACCGGCCGGGGCAGCCTCCGCTCGATGGTCCCGCACTCCTCGGCGCCGCGCCCGGTGGACGGCTGGAGAAGACCGTCCGCACGCAGCTGTCCGGTGCCGGGATCGAGGTGCTCACCGCGCCGGTCGAGGACCGGCGGTACGGCGCGCTCGTCTTCGACGCCACCGGCATCACCGACCCCGCGCAGCTGCGCGAGCTGTACCTGTTCTTCCACCCGGTCATCCGCAAGGTCGGCGCGTGCGGCCGGGTCGTCGTGCTCGGCACGCCGCCCGAGCTGGCCGAAGGCCGTGAGCGGATCGCGCAGCGCGCGCTGGAGGGCTTCACGCGCTCGGTCGGCAAGGAGCTGAAGCGGGGCGCGACGGTGCAGCTCGTGTACGTCGCGCCGGGGGCCGAGGAGGCCGCGGAGTCGACGCTGCGCTTCCTGCTGTCGGCGAAGTCGGCGTTCGTGGACGGCCAGGTCGTCCGCGTCGGCACCGAAGGGATTCCGGCCGTGCCGACGCCCGAGAACTGGGAGAAGCCGCTCGCCGGCAAGGTCGCGCTCGTGACCGGTGCCTCCCGTGGCATCGGCGAGGCGATCGCCGAGGTGTTCGCGCGGGACGGCGCGCACGTCGTCGCGCTGGACATCCCCGCCCAGGGTGCGGACCTGTCGAAGGTCGCGAACCGCATCGGCGGCTCGGCGCTGCAGCTCGACATCACCGCGGCCGACGCACCGGAGAAGCTCGCGAACCACCTCAAGGAACGGCACGACGGCGTGGACATCGTCGTGCACAACGCCGGCATCACCCGCGACAAGACGCTCGGCAACCTCACCGAAGGCGCGTGGGACGCCGTGCTCACCGTCAACCTCGCCGCGCAGCTCGCCGTGAACGACAAGCTGCTCGCGGACAAGGTGCTGCGGCCGAACGGCCGCATCATCGGCGTTTCGTCGATGGCGGGCATCGCGGGCAACGTCGGGCAGACGAACTACGCCACCAGCAAGGCGGGCGTGATCGGCATGGTCAACGACGCCGCGCCGAAGCTCGCCGAGTACGGCGGCACGATCAACGCCGTCGCCCCGGGCTTCATCGAGACGCAGATGACGGCGGCGATCCCGCTGGTCATCCGCGAGGCGGGGCGGCGGCTGTCGAGCCTCGGCCAGGGCGGGCTGCCGGTGGACGTCGCGGAAACCATCGCCTGGTATGCGAATCCCGCGTCCGCCGCGGTGAACGGCAACGTGGTCCGCGTGTGCGGCCAGGCGCTGCTGGGGGCGTGATGGTGGAGGAACTGAAGGCCGCGCCGCGACTGGCGCCGCTCTACGCGAAGGCGTTGTTGCCGTCCCGTGGCGGCGACACGCTGCCCGACGCCGAATACGTGCGCCGGGACGTGGAATTCGATCCACGGCACGTCGCCGCCTACGACCAGGTGTGTGGATTCCGCTTCGGTGACGAACTTCCCGCGACGTACCCGCACATGCTCGCGTTCCCGCTGCAGATGGCGTTGATGACGCGGCCGGACTTCCCGTTCCCGCTGCTGGGCATGGTGCACGTGGCGAACCGGATCACGCAGCACCGGCCGGTGCGGCTGGGCGACACGGTGTCCGTGCGGGTGTGGGCGGAGAACCTGCGCCCGCACGAAAAGGGCCGCCAGTTCGACGTGCTGAGCGAGGTGTCCACTTCGGACCGTGTGGTGTGGACGGAGGTGAGCACGTACCTGCGCCGCGGCGGTGGCGGCGAGAAGTCCGCGCCGGGCAAGCAGCTCGCCGCGCCGTCGCCGAACGCGATCTGGCGCGTGCCGGGCGACATCGGCCGCCGGTACGCGGAGGTGTCGGGCGACCGCAACCCGATCCACCTGCACCCGTTGACCGCGAAGCTGTTCGGCTTCCCGTCGGCGATCGCGCACGGCATGTGGACGAAGGCGCGGGTGCTCGCCGCGTTCGAAGGCCGTCTGCCCGACGCCTACACGGTGGACGTGCGGTTCAAGCTTCCCGTGCTGCTGCCCGCGAAGGTGGCGTTCACTTCTTGGCAAACCGAGACGGGCTGGGCTTTCGAGCTGTGGAACGCGCGGAAACCCAAGCCGCACCTGGAAGGCACGATCAGTCCGCCGGGCGCCACACCCGCCCCTCGACGAGATCGTTGAACCCCAGCCACACGAGGTTCATCAGCCACGACGCGAGCACGCCGTCGGAGACGTCGGAGTGGTCGAGCCACCAGTCGGCGAGCGATTCGGCCGCGCCGACGAGCGACGCGGCGAGCGCGGGCCCGGAGAACTCGGCCACCTGGCCGAGGCCCTTCTTGGTGCCCGCGTTGACGACGAGCGCGGCGACGATGTCGATCGCCTTGCTGCGCAACAGGTTCACCTCGTCCGCGAACTGCCCGCCGGTGGTGAGCGCGTGGCGGTGCAGCACCGTCCAGGAGTCGCGGTACTCGGCGACGAAGCGGTAGAACGCGCGCAGGCCGTGCCACAGCTGCATGTCCGGCGGCAGTTCCGGGCGCACGCCCTCGCGCACGGCCTCCAGCAGCCTGGTGGACTCGCGCTGGACGCACTTGGCGAACAGGTCCTCCTTGGCGCCGAGGTAGGAGTAGATCATCGGCTTGGAGACGCCGGCGACCTCGGAGATCTCGTCCATCGACGCGGAGTGGTAGCCGTGGCGGGAGAACACCTGCACGGCGGCGTCGAAGATCTGCCGTTCCCGCACGGCCCTCGGCAGGCGCCGGGACCGGGGCGGCGGGGCTTTCACGTCGTCGGTCACAGCAAGACGCTACCCTTTTCCACCGGTACGATCATCGGGTGTCTTCCGAAGTGATCGACGCACTGGCGCGGCGACTCGACCTCGCGAAGCTCGATGCCGGGCAGTTCATCCGGCTGCTGGAAACCCTGCACATGCTCGGCGTCGCGGGCGCGGGCGTGGAAATGCGCGAGATGTCCACGGAAACGCTGGTCGACGTCGTGGCCAGGGCGTCGAAGGAACAGTTGCGCGCGGTGGCCGAGCACCCGGAACTGCGCAGGGTGTTCCTGGAGGAGATCTTCCGCCGCATGTCGCGGCATTTCCTGCCCGAAAAGGCACGCTATTCGTCGGTGGTGGTGAACTGGCGGTTCTCCGGCGGTGAAGGGGACGGCGGGTACGACCGCTTCCAGACCGTGATCGAGGACGGGCGGTGTGTCTCCGGCGCCGATCTCGGCCGCGAGCCGGACACCACGATCACGCTGGCCGCCGACGACTTCTTCCGCATCGCCACGGGAAACGCGGCGGTGGCGGCGATGTTCGTGACGGGCAAGGTCCGCGTCAAGGGCGAGTACGCCCCCGCCGTGCGGCTGTCCGGCTACTTCGACATCCCTAGCGCCCCTCGATGACCGGGTGCGCGCGGTCGTCGGGCACGACCTCGCTGTCCACCACGATCACGCTCGGCGGCGTCCGCCTCTCGACGCGGCGCAGCCACGCGCGCCGGACCACGCCACGGGTCGGGGGCAGCAGCAGGAGCAGGCCCGCGAGGTCGCTGAGGAACCCGGGCACGAGGATGAGCACCCCGCCGAGCGCGACGAGCATCCCGTCGGTCACCTCGGCCTGCGGTGAACGCCCGGCCCGCGCGGCGTCGAGGAACGCGCGGGCGGCCCGCGCCCCCTCCCGGCGGGCGAGCCAGGACCCGAGCACGGCGCCGGCCAGCAGCAACCCGAGCGTGCCGAACACCCCGACGACGGAACCGACCGCCCAGACCGCGGCCACCTCGGCGACCACGTAGAGCAGGAACACGACAGCCATACCGGTTCAACGGACGGGCAGGTCCGTTTGCTCCCCGCAGCGGATGATCAACTCGGCGAGCGCCGCGGGCTGGGACAGGAACGGGTGGTGCCCGGCCGCCAGCTCCACCACCTCGCTGGCCCGGCGTGCCTGGGCGCGTTGCAGCGCCGGAGGTGTCGCGCGGTCCTCGGCGCACACGACGTACGTCGAGGGCAGCGTCCGCCAGCCCACGGAGTGCGGCGACTGCCCGAAGACCACCGAAGACTGCGCTGTCAGCCGTGCCTCCGCTCCGGCGACCGCCTCGTCGTCGCAGTCGTGCACGAACAGCGGCATCAGCGCCGGCTTCAACCGCACGAGGCCCTCGCCCGCGGGCTCGTACGGTGGCGGCCCGGACGCCAAGGTCGCGATCGATTCGCCGAGCTCCGGGAGGAACGAGTCGATGAAGATCAGCCGCCGTGCCGGAGGAGCCGCGGCCTCGGTGATCACCATGCCGCCGTAGGAGTGCCCGCACAGCAGTGCCGGCTCGTCCGAGGCCTCGAGCGCGGCCCGGACCGCCGCGGCGTCGTCGTGCAGGTCACCGCCTCCGCCGCAGCTCGGCAGTTCCACCGCCACGCTGTCGATCCCCGCCTCCGCGAGCAGCGGAGCCATCCGGCTCCACCACCACGCGCCGTCGCGGACGAGGGCGCCGTGCACGAACACCAGTCGCATATGAGTAGGTGTACTCAAGACAGGACCCGCCGCACAGGCGCATGGTTGCGCTCATGACGAAATCGACCACCGGGGCCTTCTTCGCCCAGGCCGCGATCTCCTTCGGGGTCGCGCTCGTCGCCGTCGCGGCGGGCATCGTGTTCCTGCCCGTCAGTGGGTGGGTGCGGGCCTTCCTGGCGCTCGGCCTGCTCTACACCGTCACCTCCGCCTTCACCCTCGCCAAGTGCGTGCGGGACCGGCAGGAGGACAGCGCGCTCACCAACCGGGTCGACCAGGCACGACTGGAGAAGCTCCTCGCCGAGCACGACCCCTACAAGGAGCCCGCACTGTGAAGTTCCACATGGCGGACACCGGGAACAACCCGCCGCGAACCGCTCGTTGTGCGTTGACGTGACTTCTGTGCAACGCACGCCCCGGGTGCGCGCGCCCGAGCTGTCCGGCGACGGGTGGTTCAACACCGGCGGCACGCAGCCGACGCTCGCCGAGCTGCGCGGCAAGATCGTGCTGCTCGACTTCTGGACGTCCGGCTGCATCAACTGCCTGCACGTGCTCGACGAGCTGCGCCCGCTGGAGGCCGAGTTCGCCGACGTGCTGGTGACGATCGGCGTGCACTCGCCGAAGTTCCTGCACGAGGGCGAGGCCGCGTCCGTCGAGGCGGCGGTGCGCCGGTACGAGGTGCACCACCCCGTGCTCAGCGACCCGAAGATGGAGCTCTGGTCGCAGTACGCCGTGAAGGCGTGGCCGACCCTGGTCGTCATCGACCCGCAGGGTTACGTCGTGCACGTCGCCGCCGGGGAGGGGCACGCGGAGGCGCTGCGCCGCGTCATTTCGGGGCTGGTCGCCGAGCACGAAGCCAAGGGCACGCTCCGCCGCGGCGGCAGCCTCTACGTGCCGGTGGAAGAACAGCAGTCCGAGCTGAAGTTCCCCAGCAAGGCCATCGCGACCGCGGAGGGGCGCATCCTCGTCGCAGACACGGCGCACCACTCCATCGTCGAGTTCGCCTCCGACGGGGAGACCGTGGTGCGCCGCTTCGGCAGCGGCGAGCGCGGCTCCGCGGACGGCGCCTTCGACGTGGCGACCTTCGCCGAGCCGTCGGGCCTGGCGCTGCTGCCCGCCGAGGTCGCCGAGCGCGTCGGCTACCACCTGCTCGTCGCAGACACGGCGAACCACCTGCTGCGGGGCGTGAACCTCGGCAACGGCATGGTCTCCACCGTCGCGGGCACGGGCAGGCAGTGGCGCGACGGCGAGACCGGTGGCCCGGCCCGCGAGATCGACCTCACCAGCCCCTGGGACGTCGTCTGGTTCGCACCCGCCGGTGGAGCGGTCGTCGCGATGGCGGGCAACCACACGCTCGGCCTGTTCGACCCCGTCGAGGGCGCCATCACCCGGTACGCGGGCACGACGGTCGAGGGCCTGCGGGACGGCGTGCTCGCCGAGGCGTTCTTCGCGCAGACGTCCGGTCTCGCCGTGCAGGGCAACCGGCTGTGGCTGGCCGACGCGGAGACGTCGGCGCTGCGCTGGATCGAGGACGGCGAGGTGCACACGGCCGTCGGCTACGACCTGTTCACCTTCGGCCACCGGGACGGCGACGCCGCCGACGCGCTGCTCCAGCACCCGCTCGGCGTCGCGGTGCTGCCCGACGGCACGATCGCCATCGCCGACACCTACAACGGCGCGATCCGCCGCTACGACCCCGAGACCACCAAGGTCGGCACGATCGCGAGCGGGCTGGCCGAGCCCTCCGGGCTGCTGGTCACCGACGAGGCGCTGATCGTCGTCGAGTCCGCCGGGCACCGGCTCACGGCGTTGCCGCTGTCGCCGGACGCCGCGCAGGTCGCCGGGGACGCGCACGAGGTCCGCCGCCCGCCGAGCGTGCTCGCGCCGGGTGAGGTGGAGCTGACGGTGGTGTTCACGCCGCCGCCCGGGGAGAAGCTCGACGACCGGTTCGGTCCGTCGACGCGCCTGGAAATCAGCGCCTCCCCGCCCGAACTGCTCGTCGACGGTGGTGGCACGGGCACCGAGCTGACGCGGAAGATCCGGCTCGCCGAGGGCTTGTCCGAAGGTGTGCTGCAGGTCGTGGCGCAGGCCGCGAGCTGCGATTCCGACGCCGAGCACCCGGTGTGCCGGGTGACGCGTCAGGACTGGGGCGTGCCGGTGCGGCTGACCGCCGACGGCCCGGCGGAGCTGCGGCTCATCCTGGCGGGGGCGGGGTAAGGCCCCGTTCGAGGACGTCCATGGCCTGGTGCAGGAGTGTCACCAGGTCGGGACCCTCGCCGGGCTGCCAGGACGCGATGGCGGTGCGGTTCGCGGCGAACGCGGCCGCCGCCGTCGTGCGCACGTAGACGTCGTCGGCGGGCAGCCCGGTGCGGTCCGCGATCGCCCGCACGACGGTCTCTTCGATGGTCTTGTTGGTGTGCGCCAGCCGGTTCATCAGCTCGGGGTACTCGCGGAGCAGCAGCGTGCGCTCCCGGAACGTCTCGCTCCCCGTCATCTCGGCGAAGCGCGCGGCGAACACCGCCCGTAGCGCGGTGAGCGGGTTCTCCTCCGCCGGGCGCTCGGTGATCCGCCGGCCCAGCGTGGCGATGCTGAGGTCGAGCGACAGGACGGCGTCGTCCTTGCACTCGAAGTAGTTGAAGAAGGTCCTCGGCGAGACGCCGGCCTTCGCGCAGATGTCCTCGACGGTCACCGACTGCGGCCCGTGCTCGCGGTAGAGGGTGATCGCCGCGTGCCGCAACGCCTGCCGCGTCGCTTCCTTCTTCCGCTCGCGAAGCCCCGTCGCTGTCATACTTCTTACAGTACTGCATTTTTGCACTGCTGCAAAAAAGCGTACGATGGACCATATGGCGGATGGAGTGGAGACCGAGACGAACGAATCGAAGCAGCCCCTGACCCGGACACTGGCGGAGACGCTGTGGTTCCCCGTGTTCTTCTTCACCGGCTTCCTGGTCTGCTACCTGCTGGCGTTCCACCAGCCGACGCCGCACCACGTGAAGGTCGCCGTGGCCGATCCCGCCGCGGCCGCGCGCATCGACGCCGCGCTGGGCCAGGCGAGCCCCGGCGCCTTCGACGTCCTCCCCGTCGCCAGCGGTGACGCGGCCCGCCAGGCCGTCCTGGACCGCGACGCGACGGCCGGCTTCTCCGCCGACCCGGCCCACCCGACGCTGTACGTCGCCAAGGCCGACGGCTACATGCTCGAGTCGATCCTCACCCAGACCTTCACGCCGATCGCCGCGCGGAGCGGCGGCACGATGGCCGTCGTCGACCTCGCCCCGACCGCGAGCGGCGACCCGATGGGCACCGGCATGTTCTACCTGGTGCTGGCGTGGAACATCCCCAGCTACATCGTGGTCATGATGCTGCTGCGGGCCGTTACCATGAGCCGTCGCACGAAGCTGTGGCTGCTCGTCGGCTGGGCCGCGTTCCTCAGCGTGGCCGGTTACCTCGGCGGGCTCGCGATGCACGTCATCCCGAACCACCCGGCGGTCATCCCGCTGGCGTTCCTGCTCAGCCTCGGCATCTCGCTGACCTCGTTCGGTTTCGTGCCGATCGCCAAGCAGTACTTCCCCGGGGTCGCGATGGGGCTGTTCGTGCTGCTGTCGATGCCCTCCAGCGGCGGGGCCGTGCCGGTCCAGCTCGTGCCGGGCTTCTTCCGCGCGCTGCACCCGTTCATGCCCATGGGCAACCTCATCGAGGCCGCCCGCGGCATCTTCTACTTCAACGGCGTCGGCATCCTGCGGCCCATTCTCATGTTGTGCGCCTGGGTGCTGGTCGGTGTCGCGCTGGTCGCCGGTCACGCGCTGTGGCAGAAGCGGAAGGCGGCCCCCGAACAGGCCGTCGCCGAGCCGCCCGTCGAGGACCCGGTGTTCGAGATGCCCCAGCCCACGGCGGTTCCGGCGCGGCACCGCCACTTCGGCGAGCCGGTGCCCGTGGTCAGCGGTGCGGTCCGCGGCAGCGAAGGTGAACCCGTGCCCGGTGCCGTGGTGACGGTCATGGGCGGGCGCGGCCAGCAGCTCGTGCGGACGGTCGCGGACGAGTCCGGTTGCTACGCCGTGGCGGGGTTGCCGGAGCAGTTCGTGGACCTGGTCGTGTCCGCGCCGGGCCGGTATTCGACGGTGCGGCGGATCCTCGTCCGCGAGGGTGAAACACGCCGCGAGGACTTCGAGCTGAGCGGCAGGCGCCAGCCGGTGTCCGCGGTGGCGGGTGCGTAGCATTACCAAGGTGTCCGAACCCACCAGTGTCCCAGCTCCGGGACCCAAACTCGAGATTCAGATGCTGCACGACCGGGTACTGGTCCGGTTGGCGGCCGAGGAGGGCGAGCGGCGGAGCAGCGGCGGCATCGTGATCCCCGCGACGGCCCAGGTCGCGCGCCGGCTTGCCTGGGGCGATGTACTCGGGGTAGGCAGTAACGTGCGCAACGTGAAGGTCTCCGACCGCGTGCTGTTCAACCCGGAGGACCAGTTGGAGGTGGAGGTCCAGGGCGAGGCGTACCTCGTCATGCGGGAGCGCGACATCCACGCGGTGGCGACCGAACGCACGGAGCACGGAACGGGGCTGTACCTGTAACTGCGCGGGGAGGGGTGTGTGCGGGAGGAGCACTGGCCGGGCTGGGACTCCGAGGCCCCGCCCACGGAACAGCTCGACAGACCCCTCGACGAGCAGCCCGCGCTGGTCGAGGAGCTCCTCGACGGCGACCGCGTCTCGCCCGTGCCGCCCTCGCCCGGAAAGCGCTTGCTGGCGAAGGTCCTGATGGCGGTCGGCGGCGTGCTCGCCGCCGGTGTCGTGCTCTACACCGTGGACCTGGTGCTCAGCGCCGGTGAGGTGCCGCGCGGGGTCGTCGTCGCGGGCGTGGACGTGGGTGGCCTCAGCCGTGCCGACGCCGAGGCGAAGCTGCGCCGCGAGCTCGAACCCCGCCTCACCGAACCGGTACCGGTCCTCGCCGGGGACGTCCAGACGACGCTGGACCCGGTGCGCTCGGGGCTCGGCCTGGACTGGCCCTCCACCCTCGCGCAGGCCGGGCACCAGCCGCTCGACCCGCTCGACCGCCTCACCTCGTTCTTCACCCGGCGCACGGTGGACGTCGTGACCACGGTGGACGCCGACGCGCTGACCCAGGCGGTCGACAGGCTCGCGGCGGAACAGCTCGACCACCCCGCCACGGAGGGCGGCATCGTGTTCCGCGCGGCCGGGGACGGCGTCGGCGCGTACGCCGTCGAGCCCCGCTGGGGCCAGCAGCTGACCGACCTGCGTGGCGCGGTGAACCTCGTGAAGACCCGCTGGCTCGACAAGAGCGGGGTGCAGCTGCCGATGGCGCTCACGCCCGTGAAGGCGACCGCGGCGGGGGTGCAGGCGGCGCTCGACAACATCGTGCGCCCGGCGGTCGCGAAACCCGTTGTCCTGCACGGAGAAGGCACGGACGCGATCCTCACGCCGCTGGCCATCTCCGCCGCGATGACCATCACGCCGCGCGACGACGGGAGCCTCGACGTGCGCGTCGACCCGGCCAAGCTGCGGCAGAACCTGCAGCCGCAGCTCGCGGGGACCGAGCAGGACGGCAGGGACGCGCAGATCGTGTTCACCAGCGGCGCGCCGACGGTCCGGCCGTCCGAGGACGGGCGCCGCGTCGACTGGGCGGGCACCTTCTCGCCGTTGATGGGCGTGCTGGTCAAGGCCGATGGCCGGGAGCTGCCCGTGCGGTACCGCACCACGAAGCCCGCGTTGACCACCGAAGCCGCGAATGCGCTGGGCATCAGGGAGGTCGTCGGCGAGTTCAGCACCGGGGAGCCGGTCGAACCCGCCGCGGCGAACGTCCGCGCGATGGCCGCGAAGGTCGACGGCGCGCTCGTGAAACCCGGTGAGACCTTCAGCCTCCTGGCCAGGACGGGTTCCTACGGCGCGGCTTTCGTGCCGGCCCCGGCGAACGACGACGGCACCGGGCCCACGGTCCGCGGTGGTGGCGTCTCGCAGTTCGCCACCACGCTGTACAACGCCGCCTACCTCGCGGGCCTGACCGACGCCGGGCACACCCCGCAGCCCTACTACCTCGACCGCTACCCGGTGGGCCGGGACGCCGCGGCGATCCGGGACGACGGCTCCCCGGTGGACCTGAAGTTCACCAACAGCCTCAACGGCGCCGTGATCGTCCAGGCGAACGTCACGGGCTCGACGGTCACGGTGCGGATCTGGGGCGCCCGGCAGTACCGGGTGGAGAGCGACACGGGACCTCGGACGAACTTCACGCCACCCGGCGTCGAACCGGGTCCGCCCGGCTGCCAGTGGTCGGCGGGGTCCCCGGGCTTCAGCGTCAGCGACACGCGCGTGCTCTACGACGCCGCCACCGGCGCCGAGGTCCGCCGCGACAGCACCAGCACGACGTACTCGGCCAGGTCCGCCGTCATCTGTTAGGGCAGCACGTCCGGGGGAAATCGTGCCGGAACCCTGGCGGAACGCCGTGCCCGCGGGGCCATACTCACCGTCGTCCTGGTGTCACGGAGTGTTTCTGGGAGGTTGGTGTCTTGAGGTCCGCCAAGGTGTTCGTCGTGTGCGCGGGGGTGGCGGGGGCGGTGCTGGCCGTGCCGCAGGCGGCGGGTGCCGCGGAAGCCGAACCGGCGCTGGTGCACGCCTCGCCGGCGAACGACTGCAGGCTCAACGTGCGGGCGGCGGCCGATCCCGGCTCCGCCCTGCTGGGCACGCTGACCTGCAACAACTACACGACGTGCGTAAGCGCGACGGACGTGCCGTGCGGGCCGTACGTGACGGGCGGCGAGTACAGCTGCGTCGGGGCGGATGGCAAGCAGGTGAAGGACAACCGCTGGGCCGAGGTGGCCTGGCGGACGCCGCAGAAGTCCTACGTCGCGGTGGCCTGCGCGGTGTTCCGGAAATGAAAAAAAGGGTGGGGAGGGCGCCCCGCCGCGCCCTCCCCACCCGGTTACCGGAGGGTTGGTCCTTCTACCTGGTCAAGTTGCGGCGGCCGTACATGCCGCTCGCCAGCGAGACCCCGATCGCGGCCAGCACCACCTGGGTGAGCACTTCCAGCCAGTCGATGCCGTCGGTGTCCGCGTAACCGATGCCCCGCGCGATCGCCGTACCGATGAACGCGGCGACGATGCCGATCACGATCGTCAGCCAGATCGGGATGCTCTGCTTGCCGGGGGCGAGCAGGCGACCGAGCGCACCGATGATCAGACCGACGACGATCGCCGAGATGATTCCGCCAATGGTCATCGAAACTCCTTATGTCGCTGGCCCCCAGGGGATACCGCAGCGGTTCCTCCGGCAAACCTCTCGTTTTGGAAACGAGAAAGGGCCCCGTCACGAGGACGGGGCCCTTCCACCGGGACCGGTCAGAACGCGGCTTCCGGAACCTCCATGAGGTCGTTGTCCGCGGCTTCGACGACCGCGCGGCGCGCGGTCAGCTCGGGCAGCACGGTCTTGGCGAAGAACGACGCCACCGCGAGCTTGCCCTGGTAGAAGGCCTGGTCCTTGGCGGAGGCGGTGTCGAGCTTGGTCAGGGCGATCTCGGCCTGGCGCAGCAGCTGCCAGCCGACGAGCAGGTCACCGGCGGACATCAGCAGCCGCACGGTGTGCTGGCCGACCTTGTACAGGTTGGTGATGTCCTCCTGCGCCGAGGTCAGGTAGCCGATCATCGCGCCGAGCATGCCCTGCACGTCCTCGAGGGCCTGCTTGAGCAGCTGCCGCTCGTTCTTCAGCCGCCCGTTGCCCGCCTCCGAGTCGATGAACTTGGTGATCTCGCCCGCGATGTAGCCCAGCGCCACACCCTTGTCGCGGATGATCTTGCGGAAGAAGAAGTCCTGCGACTGGATCGCGGTGGTGCCCTCGTACAGCGAGTCGATCTTCGAGTCGCGGATGTACTGCTCCAGCGGGTAGTCCTGCAGGAAGCCCGAGCCACCCAGGGTCTGCAGCGACTGCACCAGCTGCTCGGTCGCGCGCTCCGAGCCCACGCCCTTGACGATCGGCAGCAGCAGGTCGTTGACCCGCTCGGCCAGCTTCAGCGTCTCCTCGTCGCCCTCACCGGTCCACACCTGGTCCTGGAACGACGCCGTGTAGAGGTAGACGGCGCGCAGGCCCTCGGCGTAGGCCTTCTGCAGCATCAGCGAGCGGCGCACGTCTGGGTGGTGGGTGATGGTGACCCGGGGCGCGGTCTTGTCCGTCATCTGGGTCAGGTCGGCGCCCTGCACACGCTCCTTGGCGAACTCCAGCGCGTTGAGGTAGCCGGTGGACAGGGTGGCGATCGCCTTGGTGCCGACCATCATCCGGGCGTACTCGATGACCTGGAACATCTGCGCGATGCCGTCGTGCACCTCGCCCAGCAGCCAGCCCTTGGCGGGGGTGCCGTGCTGGCCGAAGGTCACCTCGCAGGTCGTGGAGACCTTCAGGCCCATCTTGTGCTCGACGTTGGTGACGAACACGCCGTTGCGCTCACCCAGCTCGCCGGTGTTGGTGTCGAAGTGGAACTTCGGGACCAGGAACAGCGACAGGCCCTTGGTGCCGGGCTTGGGCTCGATGCCGGGGCCCTCGGGGCGGGCCAGCACCAGGTGCATGATGTTCTCGGTCATGTCCTGGTCACCCGAGGTGATGAACCGCTTCACCCCGTCGAGGTGCCAGGAGCCGTCCTCCTGCCGCACGGCCTTGGTGCGGCCCGCGCCGACGTCGGAACCCGCGTCGGGCTCGGTGAGCACCATCGTGGCGCCCCAGCCGCGGTCGATCATGATCCGCGCCCAGCGCTTCTGCTCCTCGGTGCCGTTGCGGTCGAGGATCATCGCGAAGTTCGGGCCCGCCATGTACATGAACAGGGCCGGGTTGGCGCCGAGGATCAGCTCGGAGGCCGCCCACTGCACGGTCGGCGGCAGGCCGAGGCCGCCGAGGTCGTTGGTCAGGCCCAGCCGCCACCACTCGCCGTCCCACAGCTGCTGGTAGCTCTTCTTGAACGACTCGGGCAGCTTCGCCGAGAACGTCTTCGGGTCGTACACCGGCGGGTTGCGGTCCGCGTCGGCGAACGACTCCGCCAGCGGGCCCACGGCCAGGTTGTTCAGCTCGTGCAGCGCGCCGCGCGCGGTCTCCTCGTCGGAGTCCGCCAGTACGCCCTTGCCGAGGCGGTTCTGGACGCCGAGCACCTCGAAGAGGTTGAACTCCAGGTCTCGGACGTTGCTCTTGTAGTGGCCCATGTCGTTCGCTCCGTTGGTCATCGGGTCTTCCGGCTGGGCGCATGCTGGTGTCCCCTACTGGCCGGTAACTTCAGGATATTACCTGTGGGTAACTGGGGCAAGGAGATCCAGCCGGTTGTGACCGGCGGAGCACGTCAGCGGGCGCGCTGCTCCACCATCCCGGACGGGGGCGCGGCAGACGGGCCGGGCGTCTGGCCCTCCGTGCCGTCGTCGGGCTGCGCGATGAGGATGCCGCCGCGGAACGCGATCGTGACGGCGTGCGTGCGGTCCCGTGCGGAGAGCTTGCGCAGGATGCTCTTGACGTGGGTCCGCACGGTTTCGACCGACAGGTAGAGGATCTTGGCGATCGCCGCGTTCTCCAGGCCCTCCGCGACCAGCTGGAGCACCTGGAACTCCCGGCGCGACAACGGCATCCGCGGCCGCTGCGTCGCGACGACGGGTTCGCCCGGCCGCAGCCCCTGCCGCTGGGTCACGAGCGGGGCGAGCGCCGGGTCGAGGTAGCGCCGGTCGAGCTGCACCCGGCGGATCGCCTCGACCAGCCTGCGTGCCTCGGCCGTCCGCGGCAGGACGCCGTGCGTGCCGGCGAGCATTGCGGCCTGCAGGAACGGCGCCGTGCGGTGGGACTCCCTGACGAGCAGGACCACCAGCAGCGACGCGTCGCCGTTGACCAGCAACTTCGTCAGGTGCCCGTGCGGGTCGAGGCCGGAGTCGAGCAGGATCACGTCGGGGTGCACCTGCTCGGCGAGCTGGAGCGCGGCGTGCGGGTTCCCGGCGTGCCCGGCCCAGTGCAGGCCCGGGGTCCGCTGGACGATCGCGGACAGACCTTCGCGGCAGAACGGCACCGGGTCGACGGCGGCGATGCCGAGGCTGCGGACCGGTGGCGAGCCCTGCGGTGCCCGGCTGGGCTCGTTACTGCGCGTCATGAACAACTCCGTCTCGCACGGTCAGTCCCCGGGGTGCGCGCCGCCCCGGGACGGCCGCCCCCTCGACGGCCCTCCCGGGCTGTACCGGCGCCACAGTCCGATCCCCCCTGCTGGGACCGGCCGAGCCTGACACCTCGTCCATTGTGGGAGTAGCCAACCCGTCAGGTGTGACGCGGGTTCACCCAGCTGAGAACAGGACTACTCTGAGTAGAAATTTGAACGGAGTTCAGCGAACTCCTCGGCGAGCGTCGCGGGCGTCCAGTGGGCGTTCAAGCCACTCGGGTTCGGCAATACCCAAACGGCGGTTTCGCCAACCGAATCCGGCTGAAGGCCCACTCGCGCCTTCGGGTGACCGAAGGCCGTGCGGTACGCGGTGACGCCGACCACGGCGAGGCAGCGCGGCCGGTACCGCTCGATCTTCCGCACGAGGATCTCGCCGCCCTCGCGCAGTTCGTCGGCGGTCAGCTCGTCGGCACGGGCGGTCGCGCGGGCGACGAGGTTCGTGATGCCGAGCCCGAGTGCCGGCAGTTCCGCCTGCTCGCTGGGGTCGAAGCGGCGCGGGGTGAAGCCGCTCGCGTGCAGCGCGGGCCAGAACCGGTTACCCGGACGGGCGAAGTGGTACCCGGTGGCGCCGGAGTACAGCCCCGGGTTGATCCCGCAGAACAGCACGCGCAGGCCGGGGGCGATGACGTCCGGGATCGTCGTGCCGTGCGCGGCGGCCAGCTGGTCCTTGGTCGGTCGGGAGGAAGTCATGAGCAGCCGGATCGTAGCCGTCGCGGTGGACTGCCACGACGCCGAAGCGCTCGCCGCGTTCTGGCGCGAGGCGCTCGGCTGCCGCGAGACGAAGCGCTGGCAGGACGCGAAAGGCCTCGAATACGTCCAGCTCCAGGGCGAGCCGATCGTGCTCTTCCAGCCGGTCGGCGAGGACAAGGTGGTGAAGAACCGCCTGCACCTCGACCTGCGCCCGGACGAGGGCAGCCAGGCCGGCGAGGTGCGCCGCCTCGTGGACCTCGGCGCGAAGGTCGTGTCGGACGAGCCGGACTTCCCGTGGGTCGTGCTGACCGACCCGGAGGGCAACGAGTTCTGCGTGCTGCCCCCGCGGTGACACGCTGGGGGCATGACCACCGCGGACGGCTGTTCCGTCGACCTCTACCGGCTCCTCCCGCCCGACGGGGAGGCGGAGATCGTGCACGGCGCGGTGCCGCCGGGAGCCGCCGTGCTCGACCTCGGCTGCGGGACCGGGCGGATCGCCCACCGCCTCCAGGAGCTCGGCCACCCGGTCGTCGCCGTCGACGATTCGCCCGAGATGCTCGCGCACGTGCGCACCGAGGCGGTCCTCTCCCGGATCGAGGACCTGCGGCTGGACCAGCGGTTCGAGGCCGTGTTGCTCGCGAGCCACCTGGTCAACCAGCCGCACGGCGCGCCGCTGCTCGCGGCGGTCGCACGGCACCTGTCGCCGACGGGCCGGGCGGTCGTGCAGTGGCACCCGCCGTCCTGGTTCGACACGGTCGCGGACGGGATGGGCGGCTACTTCGGTGAGGTGCGGGTCGAGCTGTCCGGCGTCGAGCGCCAGGGCGACCTGCTGAGCGCGGTTGTCCGGTACGAGGCAGGCGGTTCGACGTGGACGCAGGCCTTCACCGCGAGGCGGCTCACCGAACCGCAGCTCACGGCTCTGCTCGCCGACGTGGGGCTCGCTTTCGACGGTTTCCTCTCGCCCGAGGAGTCCTGGTTCGCGGCAAAGGTGGCGTAAAGCACACCACAGGCGTACTCTGTGTGATCTGCCACACAAGGACGACGCCAAGGGAGGCGGCGTGGAACTCGCGATCGTCCTGGGCCTCGTAGTGCTGTTCTTCGCGATCGCCACGCTCGTGGTGGCGCTCGAGGACCGGCGGGCCGCTCATCGCCGCGCTGTGCAGCGCGCGGCGCGTCTAGCGCGCCTCGGTGAGGTCGACCCTCTCGCGCCCCAGAGGCTCCGCACGGACCGCTGAAGTCCGCAGCGCGAGGTAGCAAGCCGCGGCGATCCAGCCGAGCGCCGCGCCGCTGGTGTTGGTGATCAGGTCGTCGACGTCGAAGATCCGGTACTGGAACGGCGCCGTCCCCCAGTTCGCGGTCAGCTGCGTGACCTCGACGGCGAACGAGGCCGCGAAGCCCAGCAGCACCGTCCCGGCGAACCCGCGCCGCCACAGCAGCCGCGCGAAGAGCCCGAACGGCACGAACAGCAGGACGTTCAGCGCCATCTGCTCGAACGCCGTGGTGCTCAGTTCCGCGAGCAGCCCGGAGCCGGCCGCGTCCCGGTGCACGTCCGCGATCCACTGGAACGGCACCAGCTGGACGCTCTGCACGAGGTGCCGCGCCCTCGGCCCCGGCAGCGGCAGGAACACCACCGCGAACGCCAGCCAGCCGTAGCAGAGCACGGCTCCCGTCGCGACGACCCGCCGCACGACCACCCGGCCGTACCGGGCGTGGTGCACGATCAGCTGTGGCACGAGCACGACGGCCCAGCTGGCGAGGAAGCCGAGCAACCCGGCCTGGAGTGCGTTGACCTGCGCTGATGTCATACCCCGACGCTAGGTCGGCCGGGTGGCGCCGCGGATCGGTCGAGCAGCCGGAACCCCGCGCCGCGCATCGGCCGGATGGCCGATCCGCGTTCGTTCACCCACCTTCCACCTGTCGGCTCTGGTTTCTGTCGCTCCGCGCAGGCAAGATCCTGCGGGTTATGCCCGTTACGGAGGAAAAATGGCTTCTTCATCCCGCGTTGTGCGACGCTCGGTAGCCGTCACCGCTGCCGTGCTCGCCGCCGCCGTGGCCACCGCCACGCCGGCGTCCGCACAACGACCCGTCCCCACCACCGACGTCCGGTTGATCGCCTTCAACGACTTCCACGGCAACCTCGAACCGCCGTCGGGTTCGTCCGGGCGCATCACGCTGTCCAACGGCACCACCGTCGACGCGGGCGGCGCCGCGTACCTCGCGACGCACGTGAAGCAGCTCGAAGCGCAGGTGCGGAACTCGGTGCTGCTGTCCGCGGGCGACAACGTGGGTGCGTCCCCGCTGACCTCGGCCCTGTTCCACGATGAGCCGACCATCGACTTCCTCAACGAGATCGGGGTGCGCGCGTCCGTCGTCGGCAACCACGAGTTCGACGAGGGGTACCGGGAACTGCAGCGCATGCAGTTCGGCGGCTGCCACCCCACCGACGGCTGCCAGTACGAGAACTCCTTCCGTGGCGCGAAGTTCCCGTTCCTGGGCAGCAACGTGTACTTCGACAACGGGGTGCCCGCGCTGCTGCCGTTCACGGTGCAGGTCTCCGGTGGCGTGCCGATCGGCGTCATCGGCGCGACGCTGGAGGACCTGCCCACCGTCGTCACCCCGACCGCGATCGAGGGGCTGAAGTTCGGCGACGAGGTCGAGGCGATCAACCGCACCTCGGGCTGGCTCGACAGGCTCGGCATCAAGGCCCAGGTCGTGTTGCTGCACCAGGGCGACAACACCGGCGGCGGCGGTCCGGACGACTGCAAGGTCACCCCGGGCCCGGCGACGCAGATCGCCAAGGGTGTTTCGGCGAGCGTGGACGCGATCTTCACGGGACACAGCCACCAGCAGTACAACTGCGTGATCAACGACCCCAAGGGCAACCCGCGGCCGGTCATCCAGGGCTCGTCGTTCGGGCGCCTGCTTTCGGTCGTGGACCTGAAGATCGACACGCGGACGCGGGACGTGGTGCGCTCGGCGACCAAGGCGCACAACGAAATCGTCACCCGTGACGTCACCCCGGACCCGGCGGTGCAGAAACTCGTCGACAAGGCGAAGACCGAATCGGCGCCCATCGCCAACCGGCAGGTCGGCACCATCACCGCCGACCTCAAAGCGGCGGGCGCGGCCTCCGGCGAGTCGGCACTGGGCGACGTGATCGCGGACGCGCAGCTCGAAGCCACCGCGGGCAACAACGCGCAGATCGCCATCACCAACCCCGGCGGCATCCGCGCGGACCTCACGTACGCGTCGTCGCCCGCGGGTGAAGGCGACGGCGTGGTCACCTACGGCGAGGCGTTCACCGTGCAGCCGTTCTCGAACATCATGCAGACCATCACGTTGACCGGCGCGAACCTGAAGAACGTGCTGGAGCAGCAGTGGACCGCGACCACGACGCGGATCCTGCAGATCTCGTCGACGCTGCACTACACGTACTCGGCGTCCGCGCCGATCGGTTCCCGCGTCTCGAACATCACCGTCGGTGGCACGCCGGTCGACCCGAACGCCACCTACCGGGTGTCGGTGAACAACTTCCTCGCCGCGGGCGGTGACGGGTTCACCGAGTTCACCAAGGGCACCGACCTCACGGGTGGTCCGGTCGACCTCGACGCGCTGACCGCCTACCTCGGTGCGCACCCGGGTATCGCCCCGCCGCCGGCGGACCGCATCACCGTCGTGCCGTAGTTCCCCGGCCGGGCATGCGGTTCGCGCCTCGTGGACCGCATGCCCGAGCCAGGTCACGCACCGCATCCGGTTCCGGCAGGCGGTGGTTTCCGCCGGAATTTCCCACGATGTCCGCGGATTTCGTTACTTTCCTTTCAGGGCAAGGGTTTTTCCCGGTCGGGCAGTGCTGCTCGGCCGGCCGTCGCCCACCTCCTCGTCTGTCGCAGTACCGGACACGCAGAGCCACGAACTCGTCGTCCGGTTGAGCGATATTCGCGTTTGCTCGTCCGTGCCGCTCAAGACGCGCCTCTGAGTAGACGACAGTAACTGCGTGACGGAGGTGGAGACGGTGACGCCGAAGCAGGTCGTGCCGGACGAGGCAAGCCTGCACGAGTCGATCGCGGGCGCCCTCGCGTCGCAGGGCGACTGGCGTCGTGCGTACGAGCACCTGAAGGTCGCGTTCGAGCTGGCGCGCGCGGAACCCACGATCCCCGAGCAGTTGCGCCGCGAGGTGGACCGCCTCCGCCGCGAGCGCGCACAGGCCCGCGAGGAGAGCCTGCGCGACGCGCTCACCGCCGTCTACAACCGGCGCTACCTCGACCAGCGGCTGGACGATCTGCTCGCCGACGCCAGGAAACCGCTTGCTGTCGCACTGGTCGACATCGACCTGTTCAAGAACGTCAACGACACGTTCGGGCACGTCGTGGGTGACCAGGTGCTGCAGCGGGTCGCCGCGCTGTTGCGGGAAGGCCTTCCGTCTCACGCGTTCTGCGCACGCTACGGTGGCGAGGAGTTCATGCTGGTGCTGCCCGCGGTGCAACCGGATGCCGCGGTCCGGATCGCCGAGCTCGCGCGGGCGCGGGTCGCGGAACACCCCTGGTCCACGTTGTGCGAGGGGCTTTCGGTCACCATCAGCGTCGGACTCGCGTACGAGTCGGGTGAGGCGAGTGCGAACCGCAGGCAGGTGCTGGAGGCGGACGATCTCCTCTACGCCGCCAAGCACGCGGGCCGCAACAGAGTCGCGTACCGGGACCGCGTCGGTACCCAGGTGATCGAGTACTGTCCGTAGTTTCCGGAGCTTATTTCCCTATTTGAAGCTCCCTCGGTTCACCCGGTTTGTCGCACCTGGCGCTTCTTCTCGCACTCTATGTGAAAAAACTCGCGGGAGGGTGTCGTCAGGATCGGCGAGTATCCGTACGATAACGATGCTCGCCGTTCGGGCGATCAATGTTTGAAGCCGTATTTCGCCTGCTAGCAGACTTGGAAGGAGCCCGGGTGCCAGACGACCATGCCGCAGGCCCCGGCTCCCGCGGTACGGAAGGGTCCGCCAGGGCCCGCCGTCGCCGCTCGATCGACACGCACGGCGGGATCAGCGTGTCCGACGTGCTGGCGCAGGCCACCGGAGTTCGCCCGACCTTCGAAGGGCCGAAGCCGAAGGACGCCGTACCGCCGGGAGGCCGCCGTGCGGCGCCCGCCGAGCCCCCGGTCCAGCGGCGGCCGCTGACGCCGCCGCCGGTGAGCCGCCAGGCCCGCCGTCCGGTGCCCCCGCTCGAAGCCCGCCACGCGGCGCCCGAAGCCCGGCACGCGGCCCCGGACGAGCCGGCCGAATCACGGCACGCCGCGCCGGAGTCCCCGGCGCGGCACCGGCAGCCGGCGGACGCCCCGGAGTCGGGCCGCCACACGGGCGATCGCGGCCGGCCGGAGGACCAGGGCGCGCCGGAGGACCTGCCGAAGAGACAGGCGCCGCGGGCCGCCACCCGGCCGCCCGCGGACCCGGAGGCGCAGTCGGCGGGTCCACGTCCGCCGCAAGCGCCTGAGCCCGGCCCGGTGGGCCGGCATGCGGAACCGGTCCCGGTGCGAGGTGCCGAGCCGGTGCCCCCGGAGGCGGCCACACCTGCCGGGCGACGATCTGAGGCGGCTGCCTCCGCTGGTCGGCAGCCGGAGCCGGTGTCCCGTGGTCGGCAGTCGGAGTCGGCGGGGCCTCTCGGTCGCCAGCCTGGGTCGCCTGTGTCCCCCGGTCCGCAGCCTGCGTCGGCCGCATCCGCTGGTCGGCAGCCGGAGCCCGCTCCACTCCCACTGCGGCGGTCGGCGGAAGAGCCCCCGTCACGCAGCCCCGAGCTGACCCAGGCCCCGTCGCGACGTCCCGAATCGCCGTGGCCGCAGGGCGCCGAGGCGGGCGAACTCGCGTCACGCCGTCCGGAGCCGCAGCGCCTCGACGCGAACCAGCCTCCCGCGCGGGGCCCGGCGTCAGGCGCGTTCCCCTCGGCGCGCCCCGGACCGGGGCAGCTTCCCGATGCCGATGAACTTCGGCCGATCGGCCCGACGGCGGGCCAACTCCCGTCCCGCCGTGCCGAGTCGGCCGCGCAACGTCCCGGGACGGATGACGCCCCGGCACGGCGTCCCCGACCGGTCGCCGAGCCGGAGCCGTTCCCGCCGCACCGTGCCGAACCGGGGCTTCCGCCGCGGCGCGGCGAGGTAGCCCCGTCGCCGCAGGGTGTCGAGGCCGGGCAGCTCCCGTCACGCCATCGCGAAGCGGATCACCCCGCCTCGCGACAGGGGCCTGAAGCCGCGGCGGCCGAGCCCATGCAGACGCGTCACCCCGCTCCGGGCTCGCCGCGCGGTGGTGTCGTGGAGCCTGGTCGGCACTCCGCCCCCGAGGAGCCGACGCGTTCCGTACCGGGCGTCCGGCGTTCCGCGCCCGCTCCGGAAGGGCCTGTCGCCCCCCGACGTCCCGCGCCGGATCCGCACCGTTCCGGTTTCGCCGAGGCTCCGGCCGAACCTCCCGCGACGCGACCCCCTGTCCCCGGCGCCCCGGAGGCGCAGTCGCCGGCCGCACGGCGGGCCGCCGAGTCCGGGGCCCGGCCCGCGGGAGAAAACCTGGCAGGCCGCGCGCTGTTCGCGGCGCCGGAAACCTCGCAGCCGATGCCGCCCCGCAACGGCATCGCCCCGCCGCCTCCGACAGCCGAGCCCACGCGGATCCGCCGCGCGGTGGGGGAAGCCGTCCGGCCCGCTGCCGAGACCGAAGCCCCCGCCGGAGGCCTCGACGACCGCACTGCCGTGCGCCGTCCGGTGCCCGCTCGCCCGCTCGCCGACCAGCCCGCCCCGCGCCGCGACCCCGCGCCAGACCAAGCCGCGCCCGGCCGCAACGCCGCTGACCTCGCGCCGGAGCAAGGCGCGCCCGGTCGCAACGCCACGGTTCAGCCCGCCCCGCGCCGCGACCCCGCCGACCTCGCGCCTGGCCGCACTCCGGACCAGGCCGCGCCCGGCCGCAACGCCGCTGACCTCGCGCCTGGCCGCGCCCCGGAGCAAGCCGCCCCCGGCCGCAACGCCGCTGACCTCGCGCCTGGCCGCGCCCCGGAGCAAGCCGCCCCCGGCCGCAACCCGGCGGAACAGCCCATGCCGGGCCGCAGCGCCGCCGAACTCGCCCCAGGCCGTACGCCGCAGCAGCCCACCCCGGGCCGCACGCCGGACCAACCCGCCCCGGGCCAGAACACCCCAGCTCCCCCCGGCCGCAACGCCACCGAGCAAGCCGCACCCCAGCCGCCCGCCGCCAACGCCACCGAAGTCGACGAGCCGCGTGGCGCCACGGCTGAAAGCGCTTCCTCCGGTCGCAACCGGACGGTGCTGCCCGAGGACCGGCTCACCATGACGGACGAGCTGGAGCCGATCGACGACAGCACCATGGTGCGGCGCAAGATCGACCACACCCTCGCCCGGTTCTCCGCCGCCCACGACGAGCTCGAGGCCGAGGAAGCGAAACGCAAGCAGCGCCTCGAAAAGCTCGCCGCACGGCCCGTGCAGCTGCTCGAGCACACGCGCACCAAGCTGCAGCGCGTCGTCGCCCCGGTCGCCGCGAAGGGTGCGCCGGACGAGAACGAGGTCGCACCCCAGACCCGCTTGCAGGAGAAGAAAAAACGCCACAACGAGCGGACCGTCCTCATCGGACGGATCTCCGTCGTCGTGCTGGCGGTGCTCGTCTTCCTCGGCACCGGTGCGCTGTGGGGCACCAAAACCTGGTTCAACAGCCAGTTCACGCAGATCGCCGCGCTCGACGAGAACTCATCCGACATCCAGGACGCCCCCGCCCAGCTCGGTGACGAGAACTTCCTCATCGCGGGCTCCGACACGCGCGCCGGTGCCACGGCGGACGAGAACGTGGGCAGCGCCGACGAGGTCGAGGGCGCCCGCTCCGACACCGTCATGCTCGCCCACATCCCCGCCGACCGGAAGCGCGCGGTCGTCATCTCCTTCCCGCGCGACCTGGAGATCACCCGGCCCCCGTGCGAGCGCTTCGACGTCGCGAAGAACGACTACACCAGCGAAATCGTCCCGGCCGCGAGCAAGGTCAAGCTCAACACCGCCTACGCCGTCGGCGGGCCGCGCTGCCTCATCAAGTGGATGCAGCAGCTCACCGGCATGAAGATCAACCACTTCGTCGGCATCGACTTCAGCGGCTTCAAGGACATGGTCAACGCGGTCGGCGGCGTCACCGTCCACGTGGACAGGCCGATCAACGACACGACGCTGGGCATGGTGATCTCGCAGACCGGCGACGTGACGATCTCCGGCGACCAGGCCCTGAGCTTCGTGCGCGCCCGGCACGTCATCGGCGACCCTACGTCCGACTACGGCCGCATCAAGCGGCAGCAGGAGTTCATCGGCGCGCTCATGGCGAAGGTCATGTCCCACGGCGTGCTCACGAACCCGGCCCAGCTGTCCGACTTCGTGACCGCCTTCGCGAAGGCCACGTTCGGCGACAACATCGGCGTCGACCAGATGCTCACCCTCGCGCAGTCGATGAAGGGCCTCGACCCGTCGAAGGTCAACTTCATGACCGTGCCGACCGTCGGCGAGCCGAACTCGCGCAACAACGAGGTCCTGCTGGAGAGCAAGGCCAAGGCGGTCTTCCAGGCGCTCATCAACAACACCGCGTTACCGGGCAGCGCCCCGCCGTCGCCACCCGCCGACAAGCAGACCGCCGGCGCGGGCAAGAACGCCGCCGACCAGTGATTCGTTAGCCCGGGTTCACCACCGGTTCATCCAGCGATGCGGCATTCGCCCTGCTCACGCCGTAAGGTGTGGCCATGCGCGAGGCTTACCACGTCGAACTCGAAGAGCTGGCCGGCAATCTGGCGAACATGTCGGTCCAGGTCGCGAACGCCATGGAGAAGGCCACCAAGGCCCTGCTGGATGCGGACCTCGGCCTGGCCGAACAGGTGATCGGGGACGACGCCAAGATCGACGACCTCCGTGCGGAGTGCGAGGAGCAGGCGTACGCCCTGCTGGCGCTGCAGGCCCCGGTCGCCACCGACCTGCGCACCGTGCTCGCGGTCATCCACGCGGCGGAGAGCCTGGAGCGGATGGGCGACCTCGCACTGCACGTCGCGAAGGCGGCCCGCCGCCGCCACCCGGAACACGCGTTGCCCGACCCGGTCCGCCCGTACTTCCAGGAGATGGGCGAGGCGGTCGTGAAGCTGGCGCTGCGCACCGAAGAGGTCATCAAGTCCAAGGACGTCGAGGCGGCCCGGTCGCTGGAGGCCGAGGACGACAGGGTCGACGAGATCCACCGCCACCTGTTCAGCGTGATCATGGCCAAGGACTGGGAGTTCGGCGTGCCGGCCGCGGTGGACGTCACCCTGCTCGGCCGGTTCTACGAGCGCTACGCCGACCACGCCGTCTCCGTGGCGAAGCGGATGGTGTTCGTCGCCACCGGCAAGATGCCGGGTTACGGCTCCGACGAGGACGTCTAAGCGGGCGACCGGGCCGCCCCCTGCGCGGCCCGGCCACCCTCGTCCACTTAGGACAGTTCTGCCGGCAGTGCCGCGGTGGGCACGTTCTGGAACGCCACCGGCCGCAGGAAACGCTGCGCCGCGGCGGTGCCCACCGACGTCGTCAGCGGGGCGGTCGTCGCCGGGTACGGGCCGCCGTGTTGCTGCGCGTCGCTGACCGTGACGCCGGTCGGCCACTGGTTCCACAGCACCCGCCCTGCGTGTTCGGCCAGCCGTGCCACGAGTTCCGGGCCGTCCGGGTCGTCGTCGGCGCCCTGCACCGTGCCGGTCAGCTGGCCGGGCATCACGTCGAGCACCGACAGCACTTCCGGCACATCGGTGTACTCGACGATCAACGCGGCCGGGCCGAACACCTCCAGTTCCAACAGATCCGGCTGCTTCAGCACATCGGATGCGTTGGCGCGGAAGAGGATCGGGGCGAGGTCGTCGTCGAGTGAGCCACGCGCCACCGTCACGGCCGACGCCATTTCCGCAGCGGCAGCACGGAAACCACGCTCGATGTGCTCGTTCAGCAACGGTCCGGCCGACAGCTCCGGGACCGCCGCGAGGAACGCGTCCGCGTCCGGCACCAGGACGATCCCGGGCTTGGTGCAGAACTGCCCCGAGCCGAGCACGGCCGAACCGGCGAAACCAGTGGCGATCTCCGTGGCACGCGAGGCCCAGCCCGCCGGCGTCACGACCACCGGGTTCGTCGAACCCAGCTCGCCGTAGAACGGGATCGGGTCGGGGCGGGACACCGCGAGGTCGAACAGGGCACGCCCGCCCCGCGTCGAACCCGTGAAACCCACCGCCTTGATCCGGGGATCCCGCACCGCCTGAGCGCCCTCGGCTTCGCCTTCGATCAACGCGAACGTGCCCGCCGGGGCGCCGCTCAACGCCGCGGACACGACGGCGGCCGTACGCCGGGACAGCTCGGGGTGCCCGGGATGCGCCTTCACGACGACGGGGCAGCCCGCCGCGAGCGCGCTCGTCGTGTCACCGCCGAACACCGAGAACGCGAACGGGAAGTTGCTCGCCGCGAACACCAGCACCGGCCCGATCGGCACCTGCGTGCGGCGGATGTCGGGGCGCGGGCCCATCGGCCAGTCCGGGTCGGCGTGGTCGATCCGCACGTCGTGCAGCCGCCCCTGCTCCAGCCGCTCGGCGAACAGGCGGGCCTGGAACGTCGTGCGCCCCAGTTCACCGGTCAACCGCGCTTCGGGCAGGTGCGTCTCGGCCATCGCGATCGGCACGAGTTCCGCGGCCGCCGCGTCGAGCGCGTCCGCCGCCGCACGCAGCCAGGCGGCGCGTTCGGCGCGGGTGGTCCTGGCGACGGGACGGGCGGCGGCCGCGGCTCCGGCGAGAGCGGTTTCCAGTGCGTCGGTCACGGGACGTCCTTTCTCCGCGACCTCGGCTGCTCAGGTCGAGATCGCGTGCGAGTTCATGTCGGCCACGGTCCACTCCTCGACCTCGTCGAGGTGGACCGCGGCCGCTTCCTGTGCGGCGGCGGCGTTCCGCGCCGCCATGGCGTCGAGGATCTGCAGGTGCCGTTCCGTGGAGCCGCGGGCCCGGTGCGGTCCGGTCGCGCCGAGGATCCGCAGCCACGCGACGAACGGCTCGACGGACCCGCGGGCGCGCACGAGCCGTTCGTTGCCGGTGGCCGCCACGATCTCCCGGTGGATGCGGAAGTCGCTGGCGAAGAAGGGCTCGAAATCCCCTTTGTCCAACGCGGAAAGCGCTTCCACGGCCTCGGCGCGCAGGTCGGCGATCAGCGAGTCCGGCATGAGTTCCGTGGCGAGCCCGGTCGCGACCCACTCGATTCCCTTGCGCAGCTGGCAGACTTCCCGCACGTCCTGCACCCCGGGCCGCGCCACGAACGTGCCGGAGCGCGGCCGCGTCTCGATCAGCTGGTCGTGTTCGAGCCGGGCCAGCGCGTCCCGCACCGGGGTCCGCGAGACGCCGAACTCCTGCGCGATGACCTGCGGGTCGAGCCGCGAACCCGGGGCGAACACGCCGGTGACGATCCGGTCGCACAGGATGCGGTAGAGCTGGTCGGCGAGTGATTCGACGACGAGTGCGGATTTTCCGGCCACGGCTTCCCCACAGATGTGTGACGTCTAGTCGATCAGGTTAGCCGAGCGGAGGGCGGCGGCGATACGCTCCCGGTCCTCCTCGGTGGCCGGGGCGAACGGCTTGCGCGGCAGCCCGCCGTCGCGGCCCTGCAGCTGGAGCGCGGCCTTGAGCGTCGCGGGCAGGTTGGGGCCGTCGATCGCGCGCCACACGGTGAGGATGCGCTCGTGCAGCTCCAGCGCGGTCTTGTGGTCGCCGGCCTGCACCGCGTCCCACAGCTCCACCGACAGCTTCGGCGTCACGGTCGGGATCGCGGCGAGCGCCCCGTGCGCGCCCAGCACGAACGCCGGGTAGTGCAGGTCGTCCAGCGCCGCGAGGATCGTGAACCGGTCCCGCACCCGCGCCAGCAGGTCGACGAGCAGGTGCATGTCGCCACCGGACTGCTTGACGGCGACGACCTGGGGCACGGCCGCCAGCTTCTCGATGACGTCGACGGGGACGAGCGCCCACGGCACGACGTTGTACAGCACGATCGGCAGGTCGGTGGCCTCGCCGACGAGGCGGTAGTGCTCCACGGTCTCCTCGGCCGAGGGCGCGAAGACGTAGTGCACGGGCGTCACCTGCAGCGCGTCGACCCCGGCCTCCTTCAGCGCGAGGGAGTACCGGATCGCCTGCGCGGTGGAGTTCTGGATGACGCCGCCGATGACCGGGACGCGGCCCGCGACCTCGTCGACGACGACCTCGCAGATCGCCTTGCTCTCCTCCAGCGAGAGCGTCTGCCCCTCCCCGGTGCTGCCACACGCGCAGATCGCCGTGACGCCCTGGTCGAGCAGGTACTTGACCTCGCCACGCAGCAGGCCGAGGTCGACCTGGTCGTTCTCATCGAACGGGGTGACGACCGTCGAGATCATCCCGTGCAACGCCACGTCCTTCATGGCTTCCCTTCTGAGGCTTGTTTGAAATCTAGTATCTGATACATTAGCGCCTCGTCAGCCAGATGACCACCGGGTACGAGGAAGTGCCGATGACTGCTCCAGGGAAAGCGGACGGGACCCCCGTCAAGAGAGTCGTGTGGGCCAGCGCCCTGGGCACGACGGTCGAGTACTACGACTTCACGCTGTACGCGACGACCGCCGCGCTCGTGTTCAACAAGATCTTCTTCCCCGCCGGGAACGCGATCGTCGGCACGCTCGCCGCGTTCGCCACGTTCTTCGTCGGGTACCTCGCGCGCCCGCTCGGCGGGCTGGTCTTCGGCCACTACGGCGACAAGCTGGGCCGCAAGACCGTCCTGATCACCACGATGATCCTGATGGGCGGTGGCACGTTCGCCGTCGGCCTGCTGCCCTCCTACGAGACCATCGGGATCTGGGCGCCGATCCTGCTCGTCGTGATCCGCCTCCTGCAAGGCGTCGGCATGGGCGGCGAGTACGGCGGCGGCGTGCTGATGGCGCTCGAATACAGCCCCGCGAAGAAGCAGGGGTTCTACACGTCGCTGGTCCACATCGGAACGCCCGCCGGGGTGCTGCTGCCCGTCGGCCTCGTGACGCTGCTCGACGCCGCGTTGCCCGAGGGCGCGTACGAGTCGTGGGCGTGGCGGCTGCCGTTCCTGGCCAGCATCGTGCTGATCCTGCTCGGCGTGTACATCCGCACGCGGGTCAGCGAAAGCCCGGAGTTCGTCAAGGCGCGGGCCGAGCGCGAGGTGCGCACGCTGCCGGTGAAGGAGCTGTTCGGCAACCACGCCGGGCGCGTCGTCCTGTCGATCATCGCGAAGATCGCCGAGAGCGGGCTGTTCAACGTCTACTACGTGGTCGCGATCGCCTACGTCACCACGGAACTGGGTCACCCGCGCGGTCCGGCGCTGCTGGCCGTGCTCGTCGCGTGTGCCGTGGAATGCCTGACGTTGCCGCTGTTCGGGGCGCTGTCGGACCGGATCGGGCGGCGCAAGGTCTACATCGGCGGTGCACTCTTCCAGGTGGTACTGGCGATTCCGTTCTTCCTCATGATCGCCACGGGTAACCTGCCGCTGATGATCCTGGCCACGACCCTCGGCCTGGGGATCGGGCACGGGGCGATGTACGGCGCGCAGGCCGCGCTGTTCGCCAACCTGTACCCCGTCGCGGTGCGCTACACCGGCCTCTCGGTCACGCAGCAGGTCGGCGCGACGCTCGGCGGCGGGCTCGCCCCGCTGCTCGGTACGGCGCTGCTCGCCGCGGGCGGCGGGCACTGGACCTGGCTGGTGGTCTACGCGATCGGGATCGCCGTGTTGTCCTCGCTCGCCGCGAGCCGCCTGAAGTGGGGAGAAGCGCGGTACTCGCCCACGGCGGAGAACCTGTCCAAGGAGAACGTCTGATGCCCCTGCCCTTCCACCCCGCCGACGGTGATCCCGTCCCGGCGGCGCTGCGCGGGTTCGCCCGCGCGCACGCGGACCTCGTGGAGCTGCACGAGAAGCCGGCGCACCTCGTGGCGCGGCACCGGAACCCGGGCCGCCGCGTCGGGCTCGTGTCGGGCGGCGGGTCCGGGCACGAGCCGCTGCACGCCGGGTTCCTCGGCCGCGGGATGCTCGACGCGGTGGCGCCGGGCAAGATCTTCGCCTCGCCGCACAACAAGCAGGTGCTGGAGGCCAGTCGCAAGGCCGCGGGGCCCGACGGCGTGATCCACGTGGTGAAGAACTACACGGGCGACCGGATCAACTTCGGCATCGCGGCGGAGCGGCTGCGCCTGGAAGGCATCGAGGTCCGCCGCGTGCTGGTGGACGACGACCTCGCCACGGAGTCGGCCGAGACCGCCACCGGGCGGCGTGGCACGGGTGCGACGGTCGTCGTGGAGAAACTGCTCGGGGCGGCCGCCGACACCGGGCTCGGGCTGGACGAACTGGCCTCGCTGGGTGCGGAGTTCGCGGCGGCGTCGCGCAGTCTCGCCGTCGCTTCGCGGGCGCAAACCTCGCCGCACACCGGTGAACCGTCCTTCGCGCTCGACGCCGGTGAGCTGGAGTTCGGCGTGGGCATCCACGGCGAGCGGGCGCAGAAGACGGTGCCCCGGCCGCCGCTGGAGGAGCTGGTCGAGCAGCTGCTGGACCAGCTCGTGGCGGGCCTGCCCGAGGGGCCGGACGACGTGGTCGTCGTGGTCAACGGGCTGGGCGGGACCACGTTGCTGGAGCTGTACGTGCTGCAGGACCTCGTCGCCGCAGGCCTTGAACGACGTGGGCTGCGCCAGGCGGGTGGGCTTGTCGGCACGTTCGTCCCGGCGCTCGACATGGCCGGGTTTTCGCTGACCCTGACCAGGCTCCAGCCGGAATGGCGGCAGTGGTGGGCGGCGCCGGCGATCACCCCGGCCTTCCCAAGGACGACCGAGGAGACCGCGTGATGTTCGACCAGGAGAGCGTGCTGCGCCGGTTCGCGCAGGTGGTGGAGGACGCACACGGCGAGCTGACCAGGCTCGACCAGCGCAGCGGGGACGGCGACTTCGGTGACAACCTGCGCGGTGGCGTCCGCGAGGCCGTCGCGCGGTTCGACGCCGGCGGGAGCAGCGCGTTCGGCGCGCTCGGGGAGGTGTTCCTCGACGAGGTCGGCGGCACCAGCGGCCCGTTGCTGGGCCTGTTGTTCACCGAGCTGGCGCACGCACTGGACCGCGAGGCCGAGCCGGTGGCGGCGTTCCGGGCGGGCGCCGCCGCCGGGCTCGCCGCGATCCAGCGGGTCGGGGAGGCGCAGGTCGGCGACCGGACGCTGGTCGACGCGCTCGCCCCGGCCGTCGAGGCCCTCGAGTCCGGGGGCTTCGCCACGGCGGCGAAGGCGGCGGCCGAAGGCGCGGCCCGCACCGGTGAACTGCGGGCGCGGATGGGCCGGGCGAGCTACGTCGGCGAGCGGGTCAAGGGCGAGCCGGACCCGGGCGCTGTGGGGATCGCCCTGCTGTTCTGGGCGGTCGCGACGGTGGCGGAGCCGGACGCCGACCTCCCCTCCCCGCTGGGCTGAAACCCTTACCAGCGGCGGAGGAACGTGTGCCAGGTCCGTTCGAAGGAGCGGGTCAGCGCCGACGCCGGTGCGAAGCGGTCCCAGGCGTGGAAGGCACGGGCGTAGACGTGCAGGTCCACCGGTACCCCGGCGGCGATCAGCCCGCGGGCGAAGTCGAGGCCTTCGTCCCGCAGCAGGTCGAACTGGGCGAGCGCGACGAAGGTGTCCGGCAGGCCCGTGAGGTCGGTGGCCCGGCCGGGGGCTGAGTACGGGTGCACGTCGTCCGTGCCGAACCGCTCGCCCAGGACCGCGGCCCAGGCGAGCCCGATGTCCGGGCGGGCGAAGACCACTTCGGAGCCGGCCTCGGAGATCGACGGCGCTTCGAGGCGGTCGTCGAGCATCGGGTAGAGCAGCGACAGCGAGCACGGCGGCTGGGCGCCCCGGTCGCGCACCATGAGCGCGGTGGCGGCCGCGGGCGCTCCGCCGCCACTGGCCCCGGCGAGCGCGATCCGCCGCGGGTCGATCCGGTGTTCGGCGGCGTGCTCGACGAGGTGGGTGTAGGCCAGGTAGCCGTCCTCGGCGGCGCCGGGAGCCTGCGTTTCCGGCGCGAGCCGGTAGACGACGGCGGCCAGGACGCAGTCGAGCTCCAGCGCCAGCGTCGTGTGGTAGGCGTCGTCGTCGCGGGCGTTGTCGCCCAGGACCTGGGCGCCGGCGTGGAACCAGACCAGCGCCGGGAGGATGCCTTCGGCGCCGGACGGGCGGTACAGGACCACCTCCAGCTCGGTCCGGTCGTCCCTGGGGATCCGCAGGCTTTCGATCGTGATCCGCGGGTCGGGTGGGGTCGGCGGCCGCTGGGCGAGTGCCGCACGGTGCTGCGCGCGCAGGCCGGCGATGTCGGAGAGTTGGAGCAGGGTGCCGTTCGCGGCCTTGGGCAGTGCGGCGAACGCGGTGGCGAGTTCGGGGTCGAGCGCGTCGTGGGCGCCGGGCATGGGAGGTCCTTTCAGAAGACGGAGGGCTGCCCGCTGCCGGCGGTGATGCCGCCGTCCACGGGCAGGGTGGTGCCGGTGACGAACCGGGCGTCGGGCGAGGCCAGGAAGGCGACCGCGGCGGCGACGTCGGCCGGGGTGCTGAAACCGGTGAGCGCCCGGCGCTGGTTGAAGGCTTCGACCAGCCCCGCGTACTCCGCCGCCACGCCCTCTTCGAGTGTCAGCGCCGGGGCGACGGTGTTCACGCGGATCCCGAACCGGCCGAGGTCGAACGCGAGCCCGCGGGTGAGGTTGACGACCGCACCCTTGGCCGTGTTGTAGGCGGTGAGGCGCCGGTCGCCGCCGAGGCCGGACGCGGAGGCGATCTGGACGATGCTGCCGCGGCTCTCCTTCAGGTGCGGCAGCGCCGCCTGCGCGCCGAAGAAGCAGCTGTCGACGTCGGTGACCATGATCAGCCGCCAGTCCGCGGGCGTGGTCTCCTCGAAGTCCTTCGCGAGGCCGAACCCGGCGTTGGACACCAGGACGTCGATGCCGCCGAAGCGGCCCGCACCGGCGTCGATCATCGCCTGGACGTCGTCCTGGCTGGTCACGTCGGTGGCGACCGGGAGCGCGCGGTCGGCCCCGATTTCGGCGGCGAGCGCCTTCAGCCGGTCCTCGCGCCGTGCGGCAAGGACGAGGTTGGCCCCTTCGGCCGCGAACCGGCGGGCGATCCCGGCGCCGATGCCGGAGCTGGCGCCGGTGACGACGACCGTCCTGCCGGTGAAGCGTTGTTCCATGGATTCCCCTGTCAGTTACTGACTCAGAACTGTCAGAAACTGACGGTACAGATCGACAGTCACTGACGCAAGGTAGTGACAGCGACTGTCGCTGAGGTAGGGTCGGAACCGTGCCACGGAACGGGGAAGAAGTGCGGCTGCGGCTCCAGGAGGCGGCGCTCGAGCTGTACCTGGAGCGCGGCTACGACAAGACCACCGCGGGGGACATCGCGGCCCGCGCCGGGGTCACCGAGCGAACGTTCTTCCGCCACTTCGCCGACAAGCGCGAGGTCTTCTTCGACGGTGAGGCGGAGCTGCGGGACCTGCTCACCGGCGCGGTCGCGGCGGTGCCCGCCGGCACCAAACCGCTGCCCACCCTGCGCGCCGCGTTCCACCAGGCCGTGCCGCTGATCGAACGCAACCTCCCCGTCACCGAACGGCGCGCGCCGGTCATCGCCGCCACCCCAGCCCTGCAGGAACGGGCGCTGGCCAAGACCGCGGCACTGGTCGCGGCCCTCACCGACGCACTCGTGGCCCGCGGCGTCGCCGGTCCGCTCGCGGCCCTGTGCGCCCAGGTGGGCATGGACACGTACGCGATCGCCGTCCGCCGCTGGGGCGCCGACCGCACCGACGACCTGCACACCCACCTCGACCGCGCCTTCACCGACCTGCGGCTGGCCGCGAACGCGCTGAAGTGACGGGCCGCATGCCCAACGGTTCGACACTGACTGTTGGAGTTCTACCCCGACTGAACTCCCGACGTTCGCTGGTCGGCCCGCTGGAGCCGGTCGTCTCTCGGACGTACCTCAGGCGGCTACGGCGATGCCGAAAGACGAGCGGCAGGAATCATCGTCGAATGGATACCTGACCGAGAAGCTGCTCCGCCGGGCGGTGCGCGACTGGGGCACAACCCACGCGCTACCGGCGGATGCGCTGGTGGAGCGCGGTCATCCGGCTATCGAGATCGGCGGCCGTGACCGCGGCGGCGCGGAGTTCCTCGGCGAAGTCGTCAGGGGCTTCGCCGTCGTACTTGTAGAACAGCTCGTGCTCCACGGCGGCCCAGAAGTCCATCGCGATCGTGCGCATCTGGATCTCGACCTTGACCTTCTCGACCCGGTCGGACAGGAACACCGGGATGCGCACGATCAGGTGGAGGCTGCGGTACCCGTTGGGCTTCGGCTCGGCGATGTAGTCCTTCGTGCGGACGATCTCCACGTCGTCCTGCTGCCCGAGCATCCGCGCGACCATGTACACGTCCGGCACGAACGGGCACACCACGCGGATCCCGGCGACGTCCTCGATGTGCTCGCGGATCGCTTCGATGCCCGGTGCGTGCCCCTTGCGCTGGAGCTTGCGCAGGATCGCCTCGGGCTGCTTGACCCGGCTGGTGATGTGCTCGATCGGGTCGTGCTGGTGGGCGAAGTCGAACTCCTCGGACAGGATGCGCAGCTTCGTCATCAGCTCGTCGACCGCAAACTTGTAGACCATCAGCTCCCGGCGCAGGTCACGCAGCACCGCGGCGGCATGGGGTTGGTCGAGGTCGTCGAGGACGGTCACCCCGCCAGCTTATGCGAGCGCGTGGCCCCTATCGAGGCGGCGACGACGCAGCACAACGCGACCCACTGCGGCGGGTGCAGGGATTCGCCGAGCACGACGAGCCCGGCCAGCGCGGCGACCGCCGGTTCGAGGCTCATCAGCACGCCGAACACCCGCGGCGGGATGCGGCGCAGCGCCTCCAGCTCCAGCGAGTACGGGATCACCGACGACAGCAGCGCCACCGCGAGCCCGATGACCAGGATCCACGGCGACAGCAGTTTCGCGCCCGTCTCCACGACACCGACCGGCATCGCGACCATCGCGGCGACGGCCATGCCGAGCGCGAGCCCGTTGCCCTCCGTCGTGCGCTTCCCGAGCGCCGCGCTGAGCAGGATGTACAGGCCCCAGCACGCGCCGGCCGCGAGCGCGAACAGCAGGCCGGCCAGCGACAGGTCGCCCCGCGTCTCGGCGAGCAGCACCACCCCACCCGCGGCGAGCAACGCCCACAGCGCGTCGACCAGGCGGCGGGACCCGGCCAGCGCCACCGCGAGCGGGCCGAGGAACTCGATGGTGACCGCGATGCCCTGCGGGATGCGGGCGAGCGCCTGGTAGAAGCTGAGGTTCATCAACCCGAGCACGACGCCGTACGCGAGCACCACCGGCCACCCGCGGCGGCCGAGCCGCACCGCGGGCCGCCACACGAGCAGCAGCACCAGCGCGGCGAAGAACAACCGCAGGGCGACGGTGCCCGCGGCACCGGCGACCGTGAAGAGCTGTTTCGCCAGCGACGCGCCCACCTGCACGCTGACGATCCCCACCAGGATCTGCAGCGGCGGCGGTACCGCGCCCAGCGCCCGGGCCGCGATCGCGAGCGGCCGCGCCCGCGGCACTGGATTGCCGAATTCGTTCACGTTCACCGAAACCACACCACGACGGTAGCCGGGGGGTACGACAGTTCCCGCACCGGAATATCCCTCCCGCACCCGTGGTTGTACGAGGCGGTCGGTGCGGTCCGTGTCCCCCGGGCCTCACCATTTCGCCGTCAGGGAATACCAGCCCGGCTGGAGCCCTGTTCGGACCTTTCGCCGAGAGGCGACCGCCGTACCGGCCACCGAACGTGAAAAGGCCCCTGGAACCGTGAGTGCCCAACGGTTCCAGGGGCCTTTCCCATCGGCTCAGCCGAAGCGGCCCGAGATGTAGTCCTCGGTGGCCTTCTCGTTGGGGTTGGAGAAGATCTTCTCCGTGTCGTTCAGCTCGACCAGCCGCCCGGGCTGGCCGATGCCGGCGAGGTTGAAGAACGCCGTCTGGTCGCTCACGCGAGCGGCCTGCTGCATGTTGTGCGTGACGATGACGATCGTGTAGTCCTTCTTCAGCTCACCGATCAGGTCCTCGATCGCGAGCGTCGAGATCGGGTCCAGCGCCGAGCACGGCTCGTCCATCAGCAGCACGTCCGGCCGCACGGCGATGGCGCGGGCGATGCACAGGCGCTGCTGCTGCCCGCCGGACAGGCCGCCGCCCGGCTTGTTCAGCCGGTCCTTGACCTCGTTCCACAGGTTCGCGCCCCGCAGCGCCCGCTCGGCGATCTCGTCGAGCTGCTTGCGGTTCTTCGTGCCGGCGAGCTTCAGCCCCGCCACCACGTTGTCCCGGATGGACATCGTGGGGAACGGGTTGGGGCGCTGGAACACCATGCCGATCGTGCGGCGCACCTGCACCGGGTCCACGTTCGCCGCGTAGATGTTCTCCCCGTCCAGCAGGACCTCGCCGTCCACCCGGGCGCCGGGGATCACCTCGTGCATCCGGTTGAGCGTGCGCAGCACGGTCGACTTGCCGCAGCCCGACGGACCGATGAACGCCGTGACGCTCCGCGGCGGCACCGACAGCGTGACGTTGTCCACGGCGTGGAACTTGCCGTAGTAGATGTTCAGATCCTTGACGTCGATTCGCTTTGCCATGGCGGATCAGCTCACTTCTTCTTCGGTGCGACCAGGCGGGAGACCACCGTGGCGACGAGGTTGATCAGGGCGATGATGAGGACCAGCGTCAGCGCGGCACCCCAGATGCGGTCGAACCCGACGCTGCCGGGTTCCATGCTGTTGGTCGCCCGCTCGTTGTTCATCAGCAGCGGCAGGGCGGCCTGCTCGTGGTTGAACAGGTCCCAGTTCACGTAGGCCGAGTACCCCACCAGCACCAGCAGCGGAGCGGTCTCGCCCATGACCCTGGCGAGCGCCATCATGATGCCGGAGATGATGCCGGACAACGCCGTGGGCAGCACGATCTTCATGATCGTCTTCCACTTCGGCACGCCCAGCGCGTACGAGGCCTCACGCAGGTCGTCGGGGACGATGCGGAGCATCTCCTCCGCCGACCGCACGACCACCGGGATCATCAGCAGCACCAGCGCCAGCGACACGGCGAACCCGCTGCGCGGCAGGCCCAGCGTGGTGATCCACAGCGCGTAGATGAACAGCGCGGCCACGATCGACGGGACACCGGAGAGGATGTCGACCATGAACGTGGTGACCTTGGCCAGCCTGCCGCCCCGGCCGTACTCGACCAGGTAGATCGCGACCAGCAGGCCGAGTGGGACCGCGATGACCGCGCACACCAGTCCCTGTTCCAGCGTGCCGATGATGGCGTGCAGCACGCCACCACCGACCTCGTCGGACAGGACCGAGCCGAAGTCCTGGGACCACCAGTTCGAGTAGGGGATGCGCTTGATGCCGTTCGCGATCACCGTGTAGAGCACCCACACGAGCGGCACCACGGCGATCAGGAACGACAGCCAGACCAGCACCGTGGCCAGGCCGTTGCGGACCTTCCGCCCGAGGCTGATCTGCTGGAAGGCCGGGGACAGTGCCGGCCGCTCGGTCTCGGAGAGCGTGCTCGTCATGCCTCAGTCGCCCTTCTTGTCGCCGATGATCGCCCGCGCGGCGAAGTTCACCGCGAAGGTGAGCACGAACAACACCAGACCGGATGCGATGTACGCCCCCGCCGACGTCGGGTTGTTGAACTCGCTCGCGTTGGTGGCGATCTGCGAGGCGAACGTCGCGCCACCGTCGAAGATCGACCAGTCGAAGTGCCCGCCCCGCGGGATGAACAGGATCACCGTGACGGCGATCGTCTCGCCGAGCGCGCGGCCGAGGCCCAGCATCGACGCGCCGATGTACCCGGCCTTGCCGAACGGCAGCACCGTGGTGCGGATGACCTCCCACCGGGTCGCGCCGAGCGCCAGCGCGCCCTCGATGTGCGCGACCGGGGTGCGCTCGAACACCTCGCGGGACAGCGACGTGATGATCGGCAGCAGCATCACCGCGAGCACGATGCCCGCGGTGAAGATCGTGCCCGAGAAGTTCGGGTACACGTTGCCGGTGCCGAAGACGGGGATGAACCCGAAGACGTCGTTGATCCACTGGGAGACCGGCGAGAGCACCGGCGCGAGCACGAGGATGCCCCACAGACCGAAGATGATCGACGGCACCGCGGCGAGCAGGTCGATGATGTACGCGAAGGGCCGGGCGAGCCGGCGCGGCGCGTACTGCGTCAGGAACAACGCGATGCCCAGCGAGATCGGCATCGCGAACACCAGCGCCACGATCGAGCTGTAGATCGTGACCAGCAGCAGGTCCAGGATGCCGAACCGCAGGTTGCTCGGGTCACCGGTCTCCCAGACGCGCGCGGTCAGGAAGTTGACGTTGTCCGCGGACAGCGCGGGGATGGCCTGCACGAGCAGGAAGATGCCGATCAGCCCGATCAGCGCCACGACGAGGACGCCGGCGCCCGTGGTCAGGTTCTTGAAGATGCGATCGCCCGGCCGGACCTTGGTCCGGCTCTGAGTCACTGGTTGCGCCGAAATCGTGGCCTCCGGGGGTCTAGGGACGACGACGGACGCCCACCGGGGTCACCGGTGGGCGTCCGCGTCGCGATTGCCTCGCTCATCGAGTTTTTCTTCGGTCCTGGTGGCCGGAGTACCTCAGGAGATGGCGTTGACCGCGGTCAGCACCTTGTCCTGCAGGCTCTGCGGCAGCGGCACGAAGCCCTTGTCCGCGATCGGCTGCTGCGCCGTGGTGGCCGCGACCGTCAGGAACGCCTTGAGCGCCTTGGTGGTCTCGGCGTCGTAGCCCTTCGAGCAGACGATCTCGTAGGTCGCCAGCAGCAGCGGGTACGCACCCGGGGTGTTGGCGGCGTAGATCTTGTCGAGGTCCATCGCCAGGTCGTTGGTGCCGGGCGCCTTGAACACGGCCGCGTCGAGCGCCTTGCCGACGTTGGACGGGGTCAGCTCGACCGCGCCGGAGCCGCTGTCGATCTTCGCCGCGGTCAGGCCGTCCTTGACGTAGGAGGACTCGACGTAGCCGATCGCGCCGTCGGCCGCGCGGACGGCCGAAGCGACGCCGTTCGACTGGGCCGCACCGTTGCCGACGCCGCCCTTGAAGGCCTTGCCGGTGCCCTGGGTCCACGCGCCCTTGCCGGCGGCGGCCAGGTAGTGCTGGAAGTTGTCGGTCGTGCCCGACTCGTCCGAGCGCGAGACCACCTGGATCGGCTTGCTGGGCAGGTTCACGCCGGGGTTGGCCGCCTTGAGCGCGGGGTCGTCCCAGGTCTTGATCTGACCGTTGAAGATCTTGGCGGCGAGCTCGCCCGTCAGGGTCAGCGAGGGGACGCCGTCCAGCTTGTAGGCGATCGCGATCGGGCCGACGACCATCGGCAGGTTCCACGCCGGGTTGCCGTCGCAGCGGGTCTTCGCCGCGTCCACGTCGGCGCCCGACAGCGCCGAGTCAGAACCGCCGAAGTCGACCTGCTTGGCGTTGAACTGCCGCACGCCGGCGCCGGAGCCGGTCGCGTTGTAGTTGACGACCTGGCCCGAGCACGCCTTGGCGTACTGCTGGGCGAAGACGTCCATCGCGGTCTTCTGGGCGGTCGAGCCCTCTCCGGAGAGGGGGGTCTTGCCGCCGCAGGCCACCTGCGCGGTGCCGGTCGGGGCGGTGGCCGCGCCGGAGGTCTGGGCGCCGCTGTTGTTCGCCGCCGGGTCGGAGCTGCACGCCGCAAGAGCGAGGGCCGCGCTCGCCACGATGCCGACGGCGCCCATGGGCCGCAGAATCTTCACTGTCATGTCCTCCGCTGTCTGAGCATTCCGAAACGGACACTAGGCAGACAGGGTGGCCGGGTGGCCGTGAACAGGTGAACGCAAAGTGAACAAGGGGGCCGGAACCGCGTGGTGTGCACCACCGCGAGGCTCTCGTGTCCTAGCTGTGACCAGCGGGTTTGCCGACCGTGACGGCTCGTTGGCGTGGCGTTAACCCGCTCCGCGATGCGGTCACCGTCCGTATTGGACGTCTACAGCGAACCGGGTGAACCCGAGCCGCTGGTACACGGCGAGTGCTGGCGCATTGTCACCTTCGACGTAGAGGATGACGTGCTTCAGCCCGCGGTCCCTCAGGTGGCGCAGCCCGGCCAGCGTCAGCGCCTTGCCCAGTCCACCGCCCTGCGCCGCCGGGTCGACACCGACGACGTAGACCTCCCCGACGGGCTCGCCGTCGAACTGGTTCGGATCGGCCGGGTGCACCTTCGTCCAGTGGAAGCCGATGACCCGCCCGTCACGCTCGGCGAGGAAGAAACCGGCCGGGTCGAACCAGTCCTCGGCCTCGGTGGCGCGCAGCTCGGCGACGGTCAGCGCGCCCTGCTCGGGGTGCCAGTCGAAGGCACGGGCGTTGACGTCGATGACGGCCTGCTCGTCCTGCCCCGGTACGAACGTGCGCACCGCGACGCCTCCGGGCAACGAGGGTTCCGGCCAGTCGCGGACCTCGGTGTGCAGCACCAGCAGTTCACGTGCCCGGCGCAGACCCACGTGCTCGGCGATCCTGGCCGCCGCCGGGTGGTCGCCGTGCGCCCACACGCGCAGCTCCGCCGTGCCCGCCTTGGCGACGAGCGCTTCGGTCAGCCGGGTGCCCACGCCGCGCCGCCGCAGCTCCGGGTGGACGATCAGCTCCGCCACCTGGCGGCCGAACGAGTCGCCCGCGGTGTCGAGGTGCGCGTAGCCCGCCGGCCGGCCGTCGAGACGGCCCAGCAGGTGCAGACCACCGGAGAACTCGCCGGGCAGCGGGCCCTCGGCGTCGACCTCCGGGCGCCCGTCGGCCCGGCGGGCGGCGAGCAGCAGCTCACGCACCTCGCGCACGGCGGTTTCGTCGAGTTCGTCGGCCCACACCAGGTTCAGCACGGGTCCGACGCTACTACTGCGCGGAGACCTCGCTCGGCAGATCCGTGGCGTCGAACGACAGCGACGCGACACCCGGCTTCGGCGCGCCCTTCGCGGGCCGCTCGAACTTGTAGCCGACGTTGCGCACGGTGCCGATCATCTGCTCGTGCTCGGGGCCGAGCTTCGCGCGCAGCCGCCGGACGTGCACGTCGACCGTCCGCGTGCCACCGAAGAAGTCGTAGCCCCAGACCTCCTGCAGCAGCTGGGCGCGGGTGAACACGCGGCCGGCGTGCTGGGCGAGGTACTTGAGCAGCTCGAACTCCTTGTAGGTCAGTTCGAGCGTGCGCCGGCGCAGCCGCGCGGTGTAGGTGGCCTCGTCGATGACCAGCTCACCGACCCGCAGCTCGGCGTCGACCTGGGTCGCCCCGCCGTCCCGCGTGGTGGCCAGCCGCAGCCGGGCGTCCACCTCGGCGGGGCCCGCGGTGGGCAGCAGGATGTCGTCGGTGCGCCACTCGGCGCTGACCGCGACCAGCCCGCCCTCGCCGACGACGGCGATGATCGGGGTGCCCGCCTCCTCCTCGCCGGTGCCCTTGAGCAGCCGGCACAGGCTCTTGGCCGAGGCGAGATCGGTGCGCGCGTCCAGCAGGATCACGTCGCGGTGCCCGGCATCCAGGAGTGCTGTGACTTCCGGTGCCCGCACGCGTACGGTGTGGGGCAGCAGGTCCAGGGCCGGCAGCACTGAGGTGGCGTCCGCCTCCGGAGTGAGAACGAGCAGGTCCAGGCTCATCGCCGCACCGCCTTCTGATAGATCGTAGCCTTGGGCGCCCCCGGTCGGTGTTCGACAAGAGTAACTGGCGAACAGCCGGAACACCTCCCCCCTGCCGTGCTCGTCACACTGACGTCACACTGGGGACCCATATCGTCGAGTGGCGCGAAGAGCAGTCTTCCGACAGATCGGATACGTAGAGTGAGCAGGCCTGGAACCCAGGATCGCACCGTGTCACCGGCCGCGGGCAACCGCCGCGGCCGGCGGGCGCGCCGGATCGTCATCAGCCTCGTCGTGCTGGCCGCACTGCTGGTCGGGGCCGACTTCGGGCTCGCGGCGTTCGCGGAGCACACGGTGTCGCAGAAGGCGCGCGAGCAGCTGCAGCTGACCGACGACCCGTCCGTGACGATCCACGGGTTCCCCTTCACCACGCAGGCGCTGGGCGGGGACTACCGCCACATCTCGCTGTCCGCGTCCGGCGTGCCGATCAAGGACCTGCAGGACGTCGGCGTCAACGCCGAGCTCAGGGACGTCGCCGCGCCGCTGTCGGACCTGGTGAACGGCAACACCGACGCGATCACCATCGGGCAGCTGGAGGCGCAGGTCACGATCAAGGCCAGCGACCTGGCGCGGATCGACCCGCTGACCAAGATCCAGGACCTGCGCATCGAACCGTCGAGCATCGAGTACGTGCGCACCGGGCAGGACAGCACCGACCAGGAGACGCGGCAGGCCGAGGAGCAGGACAAGTCGAGGGCGGGCATCCGGGTCTCCGGCACCGTCCAGATCGCCGGGCAGGAGCTGGAGATCTTCTGCTTCGCGCTCATCGAGCTGCACGGCACGCAGATCGACATCGTGCCGGAACGGCTGCAGTACGGGAATGACAAGGAGACGACGGTCGTTCCCCAGTCAGTGCAGAAGGCTCTGCTGCCCGAGTTCAAGGCGAGCATCGACACCGGCAGCCTGCCGTTCGAGGTGACCCCGACGGCGGTCCAGGTGAACAGCGGTTCGGTGACGATCAAGGGCGAGGCGAAGAACGTGAAGTTCAGCGGGGCCACGGCGGGAAGGTGAGCTGATGGTCGGCGTCTGGGTCGTGCTGGGGGTACTGGTGCTCGGCGGGGTCGCCGGGGCGGTGCTCAAGGCGCGCAACGGCCGGATCGGGGCCGCGAAGGAGACCGAGCGGGCGCTGCCCGGCCCGGTCGCGGACGCGCTCGACCCGGACGCCGCGGTCACCCTCGTGCAGATCTCCACCACGTTCTGCGCGCCGTGCCGCCACACGAAGGCCGTGCTGGAGCCGCTCGCGGAGCGCACGGACGGCCTGCGTCACGTCGAGCTGGACGTGACGGACCAGCCGGAGGTCGCGCAGGCGCTCGGCGTGCTGCGCACCCCGACCACGCTCGCCTTCTCACCCGCTGGGAAGGAGCTGCTCCGCATCAGCGGGGTGCCCAAGGGCCCCGCGGTGCTGGAAGCCCTGGAAGAGCACCTTCCCGCCGCGTCAAGCCGTCCCACCCAGTGAACGTGGTTCCCAGCAGGAGGACGCGCTGGGTACTCTGAACGGCGTGACGACGACCCTGCTGACGCAACGTCGCGCGGTGGACCTCTGCCGCGTGCGCAGCAGCCTGTGTCACTTCTGACGACGAGTCCCGCCTGAAGCGGCTCGTCCACCCCCGGTTCCGCAGTCCGTTCCACTCGCGCGCGTGCGCGCTCGTCCGGGAGGTCCGATGTCAGCAGGCCCAGCAGTCGATCCCCGCGGTCCGCGGTTCGCCGCCGCCGTCACCACCGTCGTCCTCGCCGTCGTGCTGGTCACCGGCTGGTGGCCGCTGCTCGCGGCGCAGACGGTCGTGTTCGCGATCGGTGCGTTCGTCGGCCTCAAACCCGCGCCGTACTCGGTCCTCTACCGCTACCTCGTCGCGCCGCGGCTGGCTCCGACGAGCGAGCGCGAGGACGCGGCGCCGCTGCGGTTCGCGCAGACCGTCGGGTTCGTGTTCGCGCTGGTCGGCACGATCGGTTACGCGTCGGGGGTGACCGTGCTGGGCATCGTCGCGACGGCGTTCGCCCTGCTCGCGGCGTTCCTGAACGCGGCGTTCAACTTCTGCCTCGGCTGCGAGGTGTACCTGCTGTTCCGGCGGGTCGCCCCGTCGGCCCGTCAAGCGTCCTAACAGTCCACCCAAGAGAAGAAGAAAGAGAGTCCGCTCAAATGAGCCGTGAAGACGTCCTGGTCACGACGCAGTGGGCCGAGGAGAACCTGGACACCCCCGGCGTGGTCTTCGCCGAGGTGGACGAGGACACGACCGCCTACGACGGTGGCCACATCCGCGGTGCCGTCAAGATCGACTGGAAGACCGAGCTGCAGGACCCGGTGCGCCGCGACTTCGTGGACCGCGCCGGTTTCGAGGCGCTGCTGTCCGAGAAGGGCATCTCGAACGACGACCTGGTGGTCCTGTACGGCGGCAACAACAACTGGTTCGCCGCGTACGCGTACTGGTACTTCAAGCTCTACGGCCACGACAAGGTCAAGCTGCTCGACGGCGGCCGCAAGAAGTGGGAGCTCGACGGCCGCGAGCTGACCACCGACGAGGTCAAGCGCGAGCGCACCACGTACACCGCGAAGGAGCCGGACACCTCGATCCGCGCCTTCCGCGACGAGGTCGTCGACGCGATCGGCACGAAGAACCTGGTCGACGTGCGCTCGCCCGACGAGTTCTCCGGCAAGCTGCTGGCCCCGGCGCACCTGCCGCAGGAGTCGGCGCAGCGCGGCGGCCACATCCCGTCGGCGCTGAACGTGCCGTGGGCCAAGACCGCCAACGAGGACGGCACCTTCAAGTCCGCCGAGGAGCTGAAGGAGCTGTACAGCGAGGCGGGGCTGGACACGTCCAAGGCGACCATCGCCTACTGCCGCATCGGCGAGCGCTCCAGCCACACCTGGTTCGCGCTGCACGAGCTGCTGGGCCTGCCGGACGTGAAGAACTACGACGGTTCGTGGACGGAGTACGGCTCGCTCGTCGGCGTGCCGATCGAGACCGGAACGGGGAAGTGACGATGAGTGCTGACGGTTGCGGCGCGCCGGTCCAGACGGCGACGCCCGCGGACATCGACACCCAGGGCCAGGTCGTGGTGGCCGGCAAGGTGATCGGCAACGACGGCCCGCTGGGCGGCGCGTACGTGCGCCTGCTCAACGGTGACGGCGACTTCGCGGGCGAGGTCCAGGCCTCCCCGGAGGGCGACTTCCGGTTCTACGCCGCGCCCGGCGACTGGAAGGTGCGTGCGCTGCACCGCGCGGGCAACGGTGAGGCCTCCGTGACGGCGGAGGGTCCCGGCCTGCACCAGGTGGCCATCTCGGTCGCCTGACGATCATCGGGAAAGGCCACCGGCGCCGCGGCGCCGGTGGCCTTTTTCCGTGAGCGCCCGCAGTTCCGGGCACGAGGCCACCGGGTCCTCGCGGGGGCAGTCCAGGAAGTGCTCGAGGAAGTCCGCCGCCCGGTCGAGGACGGCCTGCTGCTCGCGGACCGTGTCGAGGCGCCCCCGGACGGCGGCGCGCCAGTCCTCGCCGCGGCCGGGCCCGTGCAGGAGCGCGGAGATCTCGTCCAGGCTCAGCAAACCCGTGTCCTGCAACAGCTTCGCGACGGCGAGCCGGTGCAGCTCCGGCTCGCCGTAGACGCGTTTGCCCGCCCGGCGTCCGACCGGGCGCACGAGGCCGCGCTCGTCCCAGTAGCGCAGGGCCGACACCGCGAGCCCGAGCTTCGCGGCAACCTCACCGATGGACCACATGCGTCCAGTTGACCTCAAGCCGGCTTGAGCCTCCAGGCTGTCGGCATGACTGGAACGAAAACCGTTACCAAGAAGGCGATGCTCGTCGCCGTCCTGCTCGCGACGTTCATGGCCATGCTGGACGCGAGCGTCGTCACGCTCGCACTGCCCTCGATCGGCGGCTCGCTGGCCGGCCTCCAGTGGGTGCTCGACGGGTACGTGGTGGCGCTCGCGACGGTCATGCTCACCGGCGGCGCGCTGGGCGACCGCTACGGCCGCAAGAAGGCGTTCCTCGCCGGCCTGGTGGTGTTCACGCTCGCCTCGGCGGGTTGCGCGCTCGCCCCGGACACGGGCTGGCTCGTCGCCGCACGGGTGCTGCAGGGCGCGGGTGCCTCGGTGCTCGTGCCCGGCGGGCTCTCCCTCATCGCGCAGGCGTTCCCGGATCCCCGTGAGCGGGCCCGGATGCTCGGGATCGGCGGTCTGGTCGGTGGCCTCGGGTTCGTCGTCGGACCGCTGCTGGGCGGCCCGCTGACCGACGCGTTCGGCTGGCGCAGCATCTTCCTGCTCAACCTGCCGTTGGGCGTCGTCGCGCTCGTCGCCGGCCGCCGGGCCATCGAGGAGTCGGCCGACCCCGAGCACACGGCGCTGGACCCGGCGGGGCAGGTGCTCGCCGTCGCGTGGACGGGGCTGGTCGTCTACGCCGTGATCGAAGCGGGGCACGCGGGCTGGGCGGATGCCACGGTGCTGTGCTGCCTGGCCGCCGGGCTGCTCTGCCTCGCCGCGTTCGTCGCGGTGGAACGGCGGTCGCCGCGGCCGATGCTGCCGGTCGCGTTGTTCCGCCGTGCGGCCTTCTCGGTCGTCAACGTCGCTTCCTTCGTGCTCGGCGCGGCGTCCTACGGCGGATATTTCCTGCTCTCGCTCTACCTGCAGACCGTGCGGGGCGTGTCGGCCACCGAGGCGGGGCTGTGGTTCCTGCCGATGATGTCGGCGACGGCGCTGGCCTCGGTCCTCACCGGGCGCCTGCCGCACCGGGTGAGCCTGCTGGGCGGGTACGCGCTGTGCACGGTGGCGCTGCTGGCACTGCCGGTGCTGGACGCGTCGACGTCGTACCCGGTGCTCGTCGTCCTGTTCGTCCTGCTCGGCGCGGGGATGGGGCTCGCGCTGCCGCCCACCAACCTCGCCGCCATCGGGGCGGCGCCGCGCGAGCGGTCGGGGATCGCGTCGGCGACGGTGAACACGGCCCGGCAGACGGGGACCGCGCTCGGCATCGCGGTCCTCGGCACCGTGGCGTCGGCGACCGCGGACTTCGCCGCCGGGTTCGTGATCGCCGGCGTGGCGAGCGCGATCGTCACCGTGGCGCTCGCCACCACGGTGCGGGCGGGCTGAGCGAACTCCTGGAGGTTATTCTGCTCGACGTGGAAGCTCTCTTTACGACCCTGCTGGTGCTCGCCGGTGTCGCCGTCGTGTGGTTCACGATCTACGTCATCTACCGGCTGTACGCCGACCAGCGCTGAGACGAGGCCATGAGCAGCGGCGACGAAGCGATCCAAGCCGCCGAGGAGCGGGCGGCGAGTACCCGCGACCGCAACCTGCCCCAGTTCGAGGACCTGCCGATCCCCGGTGACACCGCGAACCTGCGCCAGGGCCCGAACCTCAACGACGCCTGCCTAGCGCTGTTGCCGCTGGTCGGCGTGTGGCGCGGCGAGGGCGAGATCAACTACTCCACGATGGAGAAGCCGGTCCGCTTCGCCCAGCAGCTCACGATCGCGCACGACGGCAGGCCGTTCCTCTACCATGAATCGCGCTCGTGGCTGCTCGATGACGAGGGCGCGGTGATCCGTCCCGCCGCCCGCGAGGTCGGCTGGTGGCGCCCGCAGGCCGACGACACGATCGAGCTGCTGCTCACGCACTCCAGCGGCATCATGGAGATCTTCTACGGCAAGCCGCGCAACCAGACCTCGTGGGAGCTGGGCACCGACGCGGTGGTCCGCACGGCCAGCGCCAAGGAGGTCACCGGCGCGCAGCGGCTGTACGGCCTGGTCAACAACGGCGACCTCGGGTACGTCGAGGAGCGGGCCATGGTGGGCGAGCCGATGCAGCCGCACGTTTCCGCCTACCTGCGGCGCGTGGTCGGCTAGTGCGCTGGCTGCCCTACGGGCCGCACGCCGCGCTCGTCGAGTGCGGTTCGCTGAGCGAGATGAGCGCGGTCAGGGCGACCGTCGCCGCCGCGCGGCTGCCGGACGTCGTCGAGATCGTGCCGGGCGCCCGCTCGGTGCTGGTCGTCGCGCGACCGGGGACCGGGGCGCTGCAGGAGGCGCGGCAGGCGGTCGAGGCCGCCGACCTGGCGCACCCGCCGAGCGCCGACCCGCGTGAGGTCGAGCTGGTCGTGCACTACGAGGGCGAGGACCTGCCGCTGGTCGCCGAAACCGCTGGCATCTCCGTCGAGGAGGTCGTCCGCCTGCACACGAGCGCCGAGTACACCGTGGCGTTCACGGGTTTCGCGCCGGGTTTCGCGTACCTCACCGGGCTGCCCGAGCCCCTGCGGCAGTCGCGTTTGGACACTCCGAGGACGAAGGTGCCCGCCGGATCGGTGGGTCTGGCCGGCGAGTTCACCGGGGTCTACCCGCGCTCGTCCCCCGGCGGCTGGCGGTTGCTGGGGCACACCGAAACCGTGTTGTTCGACCCGCGCGCGGAGCGCCCCGCGTTGCTCGCGCCCGGCGACCGCGTGCGCTTCCGGAGCGCGTCGTGAGGACGATCGAGATCGTCGAGCCGGGCCCCGCCGCGCTCGTCGAGGACCTCGGCAGGCCGGGCCACGCACACCTCGGCGTGCCGCCGTCCGGCGCGCTCGACGCGCCCGCGCTGCGGCTGGCGAACCGGCTGGTCGGCAACGACGAGGGCTGCGCCGGGATCGAGTCGCTCCTCGGCGGGATGGTCGTGCGCGCGGGTTCCTCGTGCACGGTCGCGGTGACCGGACCGCCGGTGCGGGTGGCCGTCGACGGCCGTGAGGTCGGCTCCCACACGCCTGTGCACCTGACCGCCGGGCAGCGGCTGGAAGTTTCGCCGCTCTCCGCCGGACTTCGGTGCTACCTGGCGGTTTCCGGCGGTATCGTGGTCGAACCCGAGCTGGGCAGCCGTTCCCGTGACGTGCTCTCGGGCATCGGGCCCGAGCCGCTGAAGGCCGGGGACGTGCTGCCGCTGGGCGAAGCGCGGGGCATCCCCACCGGGGAGGACGAGCTGGCCGCGCTGCGGCCGCCGGAGGAGCTGGTGGTGCCCGTGCACCTGGGCCCGCGTGACGACTGGTTCGCCGAACCGGCGGCACAGCTGGCCGTGCCGTGGACCGTCACCCCGGAATCCAACCGCGTCGGCCTGCGCCTCGACGGCGCCCCGCTGCGGCGTGCGCGCGAGGGCGAGCTGCCGAGCGAAGGCCTGATCACCGGCGCGATCCAGGTGCCGCCCAGCGGACTGCCCGTCGTGTTCCTCGCCGATCACCCGACCACCGGGGGCTACCCGGTCATCGGGGTCGTGGCGCCGGGGGCGCTGCCCGCCCTCGCGCAGGCGCGCCCCGGCACCACCGTGCGCTTCCGCGCTCAGGCGTAGACGTCCTCGTACGCCTTCGCCAGTTCCGCGTGCACCGCGCTGGAGTCGGGCAGTCGCTCGCCGTCGAGCGTGTGCACCCTGGTCAGCTTCCGCACGGACGATGCCAGGAACAGCCCGTCGTTGTCCCGCAGGTCCTCCGCCGTCAGGGGTTCGATCTTGGTCGTCCAGCCCGCCCGTTCGGCGCCGCGGAACACCGCGGCCTGCGTCGTGCCGGGCAGGATGCCGATGGTCGCCGGCGGCGTGTACAGCGTGCGGCCCCGCGCGATGATCACGTTCGACGTCGGGCCTTCGAGCACCGAACCGTCTGTCGCCAGGAACACCACGTCGTCCGCGCCGCGGCGGGCCGCCTCGCGCCCGGCGGCCATGTTGACCGCGTAGGACAGGGACTTCGCGCCCAGCAGCAGCCACGGCGCGCGCTCGGCCTGCCCCGGGTCGATGCCGCGCTCCAGCGTCACGACGGAAACACCCTCGGCGCGGGCCTGCTTGATCTTCTCGCCGATCGGGATGGCCAGCACGAACGCGGTGGGCTTGGCCTCGGGATCACCGTCGACACCGCGGCTGTAGACCAGCTTGATCGCGCACTCGTCCCCGCCGGTCCAGTTGTCCAGCACCAGCCGGACCGTGCGCTCGAACGCCGCGTCGTCCGGCTCCGGCAGGTCGAGCATCGACGCGGAGCGGGCCAGCCGGTCGAGGTGCGGGCGCAGCTCCCGAGGCTGCCCGCCCACGGCGAGCACGGTCTCGAAGATGCCGTCGCCGCGCTGGACGCTCAGGTCGTCGACCCGGATGTGCGGGTCCTCCGGGTTCGCGAGGGTTCCGTCGAGGAAAGCGAGTACGCGCATGGGGTCACCGTACTCACCTAACATCGGAGGCATGACGTACTTGTCGCCGCTCCTCGAGGCTCCTGGCGCGGTCGCCGCCCCGGACGGCAACCCGGAACAGGGGGTGCCCTGGCACTGGGGTGACCCGTTCGCCGAGCAGCGCACCGCCACCCGCGGTGTCGCCGTCGTGGACCGCTCGCACCGCGAGGTGCTGAAGGTGGCGGGGCCGGAGCGGTTGTCGTGGCTGCACCTGGTGATCTCGCAGCACGTCACGGAACTCGCCGAGGGCAGCGGCACCGAGGCGCTGGTGCTCGACAGCCAGGGCCACATCGACACGCACATGGTCCTCGCCCACGTCGGCGAGGCCGTGTACCTCGACTCCGACCCGGGCGCGAAGGCGACGAGCGCGTTGCCGAAGGGCGGGCCGCAGACGCTGCGGGAGTACCTGGAGGCCATGAAGTTCTGGTCGAAGGTCGAGATCTCCGACGTCACGGGTGAGCTCGCGGTGCTGACCCTGCTGGGCCCGGAGACCGACCGCGTGCTGTCCGCTTTGGACATTTCGCTGGGCGCGGAGCCGTACGCGGTGTCACCGCTGGAGGGCGGGTTCGCCCGGCGAATGCCCTGGCCGGGGCGGTCGAGCGTGGACCTCGTGGTGCCGAGGGCTGAGCTGGCCGGCTGGTGGCGGCGGATCACCGACGCGGGTGCGCGCCCGGCGGGCAGCTGGGCGTTCGACGCGCTGCGCGTCGAGTCGCTGCGGCCCCGGCTGGGCGTGGACACCGACGAGCGGACCATCCCGCACGAGGTCGGCTGGATCGGCTCGGCCGCGCACGTCGCCAAGGGCTGCTACCGGGGGCAGGAGACGGTGGCGAAGGTCTTCAACGTCGGCCGTCCCCCGCGCCTGATGGTGCTGCTGCACCTCGACGGTTCGCCCGAGGTCTACCCGGAGACCGGGGACCCGGTGCGCCTCGGCGAGCGGGTGGTGGGCCGCGTCGGCAGCGTGGCGCAGCACCACGAGCTGGGCCCGGTGGCGTTGGCGCTGCTCAAGCGGTCGACGCCGATGGAAGCCGAACTGCTGGCTGGCGACGAGGACAGGGTGGTGCAGGCCGCCGTCGACCCGGACTCGGTACCGGCCGAACACGTGGGTGCGGGCCGGGAGGCCGCGGCGCGACTGCGGGGCTGACCCGCCCTGGCGTCACGCCGCCCGATGGAGCAGGATGTGCGCGTGATCGAAGTCCGGCCGGGTGGACGTCGTCGCATCGACCGCGTCCTGGACCCCGCCTACGTGCGCGACCCCGGCGCGCTCTCGCTGGAGGAGCTGCGGGAGCGGCGGGACGAGGCCGCGCAGGAGGAGACGGACCTGTCGTACCTGCGCCGGCTCCTGCACGCCCGCATCGACATCGTGAAGGCCGAGCAGCGGCGGCGCAGCACCGGCGGGCAGAGCAGCATCGTGGACCAGCTGGCCACCATCCTGTCCGACAACGCGCTGCGGCCACGGGGTTCGGGGCGGCACCAGCCGCTGGAGCCGTCGCGGGCCGGTGAGCACCGGCGGCAGGCGGAGGCACTGGTCGGCAACTCGGACCTGACCGACGTGGGCGCGCTCTCGGACGAAAAGCTGGCCGAGACCCTGCGCGTGTACGGCGAGGAGGAGTCCTCGGTGTCGGCCCGCCGCCGCGAGGTGCAGGCGGTGGTCGACCTGTTCAACTCGGAGATCGCCACGCGGTACCGCGACCGGGTCGCCTCGGTGGACGACCTGCTGGCCGCGGAACGAGCCCGCGACGAGGATTGATCCTGGGGACCTGCTTGGGGGCCACCCTGCTCGCGTCGTGCTGCTAGTTGAAGTGTTCCCGTGCTGCCAGCTCGCTCCAGTACTCGCGGAGGTCGTTGAACAGCTCCGCCAGTTGCTCGACGTTGCCGGTGCGCAGGGCGTCCAGGATGCTGTGCACCTCTTCGGCCGAGGTGTCCGACTCCAGGATCGGGTCGGCGATCAGCTGCACCAGGCCGCCGTAGTCGAGCTCGACCGCGGAGCGCGGGTCGAAGTTCGTCAGCCAGCGCTCGGTCTCCTCCAGGATCCTCGCCGGACCCGAATCGCCGAGGGTGTTCTCGACCAGTTCCCTCGCCTCCGCCGCGCGGGTCAGCGCGTCGGACATCGAGACGCGCCACGACAACTCGCGTGCCGGGTCGTCCTGGCCGGTGCCGAGGTTCAGCCTGCGCTCCGCCGGGTCGACGAGTGCGAACCACGGCAGCGGCACCGTCCACGTCGTCGACAGGACGTGCACCGCGGCCTTCGGCAGGCCGCCCAGCGCCGCCGTCGTCCTGGAGCGCACCTTCTCCGGCGTCACCCCGCTCGCGTCGAGGACCGTCGCGGCGAGTGCGGGTGGCGCGTCCCCCAGGAAGCTGACCAGCGCGGCCGCCGAGCGGGCCCGCAGTTCCAGCGGGCACACCAGCGGACCCGGTCCGACCTCCCCGGGCACGTCTTCCGGATCGAGCACCAGGACGTCGGTTCCGGTGCTGGGCGCGGGCTTGCCGTTGGCCAGCTCGGCGGGCAACAGCCGCACCGGCACGGCCACCTGTGATTTGAGCCACATGCACTGCTCGCGCTCGCCCACCGTGGCCCGCGACAGCGTCGCCGCCTCGACCGCCTTCTCCAGCTGCTCAGAAGGGGGTTCGCCGAAGGCGGACAGGGGCTCGTACACCCTCAGGTAGGCCACGATCGGTCGGAGCACGGTTGAATCGTGGCACGTCGGCGGACTTCCCGGTGCACCGACCACGCGAACCCGGAGAGACACTCGCCACGAGAGGAGATGCCACGTCGCATTCTCCCCCTCTGACAAGGTACGGTGTGGACAGGAAATAGTTGTCGAACGATACGGGGCCGCCGTTTCCCCCGGCCGCCCCGTCCCTGTGCGAGGGGGTCGAGCCATGGGGCGCGGCCGGGCTAAGGCCAAGCAGACGAAGGTGGCGCGGGAGCTCAAATACAGCACTCACGACACGGACTTCGATGCTTTGCAGCGCGAGCTGTCAGGTAAATCCTCTCAGAACTCCCACGACGAGGACGACAAGTACGAGGACCCGTACGCGGACGAGTACGACGACTACCGTCGTTGACGTCCGACGAGGCACGAGGGTGGGCTCCGGGGAGCTTCCGGAACCCGCCCTCGTTCCTCGTGGTGCCCTGGGTCGGTTGACCGGCGCCTCGCGGACACCTCGCTGCGAGGCCACCTGAACAAGGAGGTTTTCGTGGCGGACATCCAGCGCGTCGGTGTGGTCGGCGCCGGGCTCATGGGCTCGGGGATCGCGGAGGTGCACGCGCGAGCGGGTGCCGACGTCGTCGTCACCGAGGTCAGCCAGGCAGCGCTGGACGCGGGTCGTGGACGCATCGAGAAGTCGCTCCAGCGTGCCGTCCGCAGCGGCAAGCTCGGCGAGTCCGACCTCGAAGCCGTCCTGGGCAGGCTGCGGTTCACCACGGAACTGGAGTCCTTCGCCGACCGTGACCTCGTCGTGGAAGCCGTCGTCGAGAACGAGGCCGCGAAGGTCGACATCTTCCGCTCGCTGGACAAGGTGGTGCGGCGGCCGGACGCGATCCTCGCCTCCAACACGTCGTCGATCCCCATCGTGAAGCTGGCGCGCGCCACCGAGCGGCCCGCGCAGGTCCTCGGCATCCACTTCTTCAACCCGGTGCCCGTGTTGCCGCTCGTCGAGCTGGTGCCCTCGCTGCTGACCGGCGAGGAAACGGTCAAGCGCGCCGAGGAGCACGCCACCGCCATGCTCGGCAAGACCGTGATCCGCGCGCAGGACCGCGCCGGCTTCATCGTCAACGCCCTGCTGGTGCCGTACCTGCTCTCCGCCATCCGGATGGTCGAGTCCGGCTTCGCCACCGCCGAGGACATCGACCGCGGCATGGAGAAGGGCACCGCGCACCCGATGGGCCCGCTGCGGCTGTCCGACCTGATCGGCCTCGACACGGTCAAGTTCATCGCCGACTCGATGTACGAGGAGTTCAAGGAGCCGCTGTACGCGGCGCCGCCGCTGCTGCTGCGCATGGTGGACGCGGGGCTGCTCGGCAAGAAGAGCGGCCGCGGCTTCTACAGCTACGAGTGAGCATGGACGAGCAGCTGCGCATCGGTCTCGTCGGCGCCGGGCCGTGGGCCCACGGGGTGCACGCGCCGGGCATCGCCGACCACCCGGGAACGACGCTGACCACGGTCTGGGCCCGCCGTCCCGACGCCGCCCGCGAACTCGCCGAAAGCCACGGCGCTTCGGTGTCCTCGACGCTGGAGGAGCTGCTGGGCCAGGTGGACGCGGTCGCGTTCGCGGTGCCACCCGCTGTGCAGGCCGAGCTGGCGCTCGAAGCCGCCAAGGCGGGCAAGCACGTGATCCTGGAGAAGCCGATCGCGCCGGACCTGGCCGCGGCGGAACAGCTCACCGACGCCGTGGTGTCCGCCGGGGTGGCGAGCCTGGTCGTGTTCACGCTGCGGTACGCGGTGGAGACACGCGAATGGCTCGAAGACCTGGCGGCCGTCGGCGGTTGGACCGGCGGCGGCGCGCGCTGGCTGTCGGGCGCATTGCTGGCCGGGCCGTACAGCGCGTCGCCGTGGCGGCACGACAGCGGTGCGCTGGCGGACGTCGGCCCGCACGTCGTCGATCTGCTCGACGCGGCACTGGGCCCGATCACCGACGTCCTGGCCGCACACCGGTCGCCGCAGGACCTGTGGCAGCTCGTGTTCGCACACGAGGGTGGGGCGACGAGCACCGCGACCCTGTCGATGAACCTGCCGATCGAGCCTTCGGTCACCGAGATCGCGGTCTACGGCGAGCACGGCTACCGCGCGCTGCAGCGGCGCCCGGTGCCCGGCGTGGAGCGCTTCACCGCGCTGCTCGACGACTTCGCCGCGATGATCGCCACCGGCACCACCACGCACCCCTGCGACGTCCGCCGGGGTCTGCACGTCCAGCGCATCCTGCACCGCGTGCTCCAGGTCGCCGGGGCCTGAGCCGCGGCGACCCGGAGCGGGGCGCTCAGCTCACCGCGGCGGCGAAGGCGCCGACCTCGTAGGAACCGCCCTGCTGGTGCACGATCACGGCGAGCCGGTTGGCCGCGTTGATCAGCGCGACCAGGCACACCAGCGCGGCGACCTGGTCGTCGTCGTAGTGCTTGCGCACCTGCGCCCAGGTCTCGTCCGAGACGCCGGGCGACGCGTCGGCCAGGCGGGTGCCCTCCTCGGCCAGTGCGAGCGCGGCGCGCTCGGCCTCGGTGAACACGGTCGATTCGCGCCACGTGGCGACGAGGCTGAGCCGGACCGCGGTCTCGCCGGCGGCCGCGGCCTCCTTGGTGTGCATGTCGGCGCACCAGCCGCAGCCGTTGATCTGGCTGGCCCGCAGCGAAACCAGCTCCTGCGTGGCGCGCGGCAGCGTCGAGTTGTGCAGCACCAAGCCGGTGTTGGCGAACCGCTTGGTGAACTTGCCGGCGATCTCGTTGCTGAACAGGTCGAACCGGGGTTCCATCGCTTCCGTCCTCACTTCGTGTTCCGTTCCGGACGACCACCAGATGCCGGCCGCGGATCGGGTGTGACAGTGACGGGCGACACAGCGAACCGGTGTCACAGGAAGGCGGGGACCGGTATCTGGTGGGTATGGACGAGCGCGCGAACCCCGCCACCGAGGCGTTCCTGGCCCACCGGAACCTGCTGTTCACCGTCGCCTACGAGATGCTCGGGTCCGCCGCGGACGCGGAGGACGTGCTGCAGGAGACGTGGCTGCGGTGGACCGGGGTCGATTTGGCGACCGTGCGGGACCAGCGCGCGTACCTGGTCCAGATCACCACCCGCCAGGCGCTGGGCCGGTTGCGGACGCTGGGCCGCCGCAAGGAGTCCTACGTCGGGACCTGGCTGCCCGAGCCGCTGCTCACCGCGCCGGACGTCGCCGAGGACGTCGAGCTGGCCGACCACGTCTCGATGGCGATGCTGCTGGTGCTGGAGACGCTCACGCCGACCGAACGCGCGGTGTTCGTGCTGCGTGAGGTGTTCGCGCTGGACTACGACGAGATCGCCGGAGCCGTCGACAAGAGCCAGGCCGCGGTCCGCCAGATCGCCCACCGGGCGAGGGAACACGTCGCGGCGCGGCGGCCGCGCGGTGACGTCTCGGCAGCTCAAGCCCGCAGCGCCCTCGAAGCGTTCCAGCGGGCGACCGAGACGGGGGACCTGCGCGGGCTGCTCGACGTCCTCGCGCCCGACGTCGTGTTCCTCGGCGACGGCGGCGGGATCAAGCAGGCCGTGCCGCGGCCCGTCGTCGGGGCCGACAAGGTGGCGCGCCTGCTCGTCGCCGGGCTGCCGCGGCTCGCGGAACTGGGGACGCTGCGGCCTGCCCAGGTCAACGGCTATCCCGCACTCGTCTTCCAGCAGGACGGCGAGGTCGACACCGTGCTGGCGGTGCGCATCGACGACGGGAAGGTCACGGGGCTCTACGCCGTGCGCAACCCCGACAAGCTGTCGCACATGGACCGCGAGACCGCGCTGCGCCGCTGACCGTCAGTCGTCGAACCGGCCGCGCCGCCCGCGTTTGACCTCGCCGCGGCGCTTCTTCTCGGCGATCCGCCGCTCCTTCGAGCCGCGCGTCGGCTTGGTGGGGCGGCGTTTCGGGGGCGGCGGGGCGGCCGCGTCCCGCAGGACCGCGACCAGCCGCAGCCGGGCAGCCTCGCGGTTCGCCAGCTGCGCCCGCTGCTCGCTGGCCGCGATCGTCAGCACGCCGTCGGTCAGCCGGGACGCGAGCCGGGCGAGCAGCCGCGAGCGCAGGTCCTCCGGGACCGACGGCGACCGCGCGACGTCGAACGACAGCTCGACCCGCGAATCGGTGGTGTTGACGCCCTGCCCGCCCGGCCCCGAGGACCGCGAGAAGCGTTCACCCAGCTCACCCGGCGGGATCACGAACCGCCGGGTGACCACGAGATCGGCGTCGAGCGGCACGGCGGTCAGAAGCGGGGGTGGTCCCCGGACAGCACGGCACGCGGGCCGTCGCTGTCCTCGGCGGCCCGCACCTCGCCCAGCACCCACGCCGGCACGTGGCGCGCGGTGAGCACGGCGAGCGCGCGGTCGGCGTCCTCGGCGTCGAGCACCGCGACCATGCCGACGCCCATGTTGAACGTCTTCTCCATCTCGGCGCGCTCGACCTTGCCGCGCTGCGCGACGAGCGCGAACACCGGCGCCGGGGTCCACGTGTCGCGCGAGAGCTGGGCGACCAGCCCGCGCGGGATCACGCGCGCGAGGTTCGCCTCCAGGCCACCGCCGGTGACGTGCGCGAACGTCCGCACCTCCGCCTCCGCGGCGAGCGCGAGGCAGTCCTTGGCGTAGATCCGGGTCGGCTCCAGCAGCTCCTCGCCGAGGGTGCGGCCGAACTCCTCGACGTGGCCCTCCAGCGGCATCCGCGCGATCTCCAGCAGCACGTGCCTGGCCAGCGAGTAGCCGTTGGAGTGCAGCCCGGACGAGCCCATCGCGACGACGACGTCACCCGGCCGGACCCGGTCCGGGCCGAGCAGGTCGGCGGCCTCGACCACGCCGACGCCGGTGGCCGACAGGTCGTAGTCGTGCTCGCCCATCAGGCCGGGGTGCTCGGCGGTCTCCCCGCCCAGCAGGGCGCAGCCCGCCTGCACGCAGCCCTCGGCGATACCGCCGACCAGCGCCTCGATCCGCTTCGGCACCACCTTGCCGACGGCGATGTAGTCCTGCAGGAACAGCGGTTCGGCGCCGGTGACGACGAGGTCGTCGACCACCATCGCCACCAGGTCGATGCCCACCGTGTCGTGCTTGTCCAGCGCCTGCGCCACCGCGATCTTGGTGCCCACGCCGTCGGTCGAGGACGCCAGCACGGGCTCCTTCCACCGGTCGAGCTTCAGCGAGAACAACCCGGCGAACCCGCCGACCCCACCGAGGACCTCCGGCCTGCTCGCCCGCTCGGCGTGCGGTTTCAGCAGCTCGACGGCTTCGTCACCGGCTTCGATGTCGACACCGGCGGCGGCGTACGTGGCGTTCGTGGACTCGCTCACGGCAAGCGGACTCCAGACTCGGTTTTCGGCTCAGGGACGCCGGACGGCATCCCCAGCACCGTACCCGGCCTGGGTGACGGGCCGGGCCGGACCATCGGTCCCTTCGAGGCTTTCGAGGAGGTGCTTGCCGATGAGCGCGTCATCGGGCAGCGGGATCGGGTACTGGCCGCTGAAGCACGCCGTGCACAGCCGTGACTTCGGCTGCTCCGACGCGGCGATCAGCCCGTCCAGCGACACGTAGCCCAGCGAGTCGGCGCCGATCAGGCGGCGGATGCCGTCGAGGTCCGCGCCGTTGGCGACCAGTTCCGCCCGCGACGCGAAGTCGATGCCGTAGAAGCACGGCCAGCGCACCGGCGGCGACGCGATCCGCACGTGGACCTCCAGCGCGCCGGCCTCGCGGAGCATCCGCACCAGCGCGCGCTGGGTGTTGCCGCGGACGATCGAGTCGTCCACCACGACCAGCCGCTTGCCGCGGATCACGTCGCGCAGCGGGTTCAGCTTGAGCCGGATGCCCAGCTGCCGGATGGTCTGCGACGGCTGGATGAACGTGCGCCCGACGTAGGCGTTCTTGACCAGGCCCTGCCCGTACGGGATGCCGGACTCCTGCGCGTACCCGATCGCCGCCGGGGTGCCGGATTCGGGCACCGGGATGACCAGGTCCGCGTCGACGGGGTTCTCCTGCGCCAGGCGCCTGCCGATGTCGACGCGGGTGGCGTGCACGCTGCGCCCGGCGATCGAGGTGTCCGGCCGCGCGAGGTAGACGTACTCGAAGATGCAGCCCTTGGGCTCGGGGGTGGCGAAACGCGAGGACCGCAGGCCCTCCGCGTCGATCGCGATCAGCTCGCCCGGCTCGACCTCGCGGACGAACGAGGCGCCGATGATGTCCAGCGCCGCGGTCTCGCTCGCGACGACCCAGCCGCGTTCGAGCCTGCCCAGCACCAGCGGGCGCACGCCGTGCGGGTCGCGGGCGGCGTAGAGGGTCTCCTCGTCGGAGAACACCAGGCAGAACGCGCCGCGCAGCGTGGGCAGCAGCTCCAGCGCGGCGGCCTCGATGCCCTTGTCCGCGGCGGCCTGTGCCAGCAGCCCGCAGACCAGGTCGGAGTCGCTCGACGAACCGGTCAGCCCGGCGTGGGGTTTGACGCCCAGCTCGCGGGTGCGGTCACGCAGCTCCGCGGTGTTGACGAGGTTCCCGTTGTGGGCGAAGGACAGCCCGCTGCCGGTGGCCGTCGTGCGGAACATCGGCTGGGCGTTCTCCCACGTGGAGGAGCCGGTGGTGGAGTACCGGCAGTGCCCGACGGCGATGTGGCCCTGCAGCGAGGACAGCACCTGCTCATCGAAGACCTGGCTGACCAGGCCCAGGTCCTTGAAGACCACGATCTGCTTGCCGTCCGACACCGAGATGCCCGCGGCTTCCTGGCCGCGGTGCTGGAGCGCGTACAGCCCGTAGTAGGCCATCTTCGCGACTTCTTCACCGGGTGCCCAGACCCCGAAGACGCCGCATTCTTCCCTGGGTTCGTTCTCGGGCTGGTCGATCGGACTGTGGTCGGAGGAAACCACGAATGTGCTCCCTGGAGACGAGGGCAGGCCGACTCAAGTGTAGGTGGATCCCGCCCCCGCCGAGATCACGGCCGACGTGACCTTCGGCTCCCTCACGAGGACGCGGCGAGCCACTTCGCGCGGCCGTGCTCCCCGGGAACCCAGCAGCCGGGGATGGGCTTCGCCCGGTCGGCGCCGTAGTCGTCGGCCAGCGCGAGCAGCTCGTCGAGCACGTCGTGGGCGGAGCCGCGGCAGCGCCACAGCAGCTTGCGGGGCGCGAGGACGTCCTGCTCGTCGCCGGGCAGGCGGGTGGCCACGGCGTCGTCCTCGGCGTCGAGCCGGATGACGTCGATCACGGAGCCGTGCGCGCGGATCCCGACGACGGTGACCACGTTGCCGTCCGCGTCACAGGGGTGGAGGAACTTGTAGCCGCGGTCGATGAGGTCCAGCAACCGCGCCTCGACGGAGGTCTGCTCAGCGGAGTACGTCATCGAACTCGCCGTCCTTCGCGCCCGCGACGAACGCGGCGATCTCGGCGCGGGTGTAGACGAGGGCAGGGCCGTCCGGGAAGCGCGAGTTGCGGACGGCGATCTCGCCGGAGCCGAGCTCGGCCACCTCGACGCAGTTGCCCATCGCACCGCTGCGCTTGCTCTTGCGCCAGCTGACACCGGCGATGTCGGTCGCCGGCATGCCGTTCGCGTATCGCTTCGCCATCGTCCGCAGCCTCCCCGATCGACTGGTCTGGTAGTGCAGATGCACGTGCATCTGAACGTGAAGGCGAAGCTACCAGTGAATGGGTGCACGCGTAAATGCACGAGTCGATGCACGTGCAGAAGTGGATACGGCCTGCGTAACACCGCCGGGTTAGGCCGTTCGATACCCACTCGGATGGGTGAAGAAATCGGCAGTCATCGGCGAAGAGATCTAACCGAATGTCACGAAAAGGGTGACTAGATCTCCGCGATCCGCTTGATCAGCATCTGCCTGCTTCGATCGGGTGTTTCCGCGTCGACGGTGAGCCGGTCGAAGGCGCGGCCGTACAGTTCGAGCTCGTCGGGCTTCTCCAGGTAGCTGGCCCCGTTGAGGTGCTCGAGGTAGGCGATGTTCGGCAGTTCGGGCTCGGCGAACTGCAGCAGCGAGAAAGCGCTTTCGACCGCGTAACCGCTCATGTCGAAGGGCACGATCTGCAGCGAGATGGTGGGCAGCTTGATGACTTCGAGCAGGTGCTCCAGCTGCTCCTTGAGCACCGCCATCCCGCCGACCGGCCGGTACAGCACCGCTTCGTCGAGCACCGCCCACAACCGCGGCGGTTTCGGGCCGGTGAGCAGTTTCTGCCGCCGCATGCGGATCGCGACCCGGCCTTCGACACCCGGGTCCGCGGTGTCGGGGTTGCCGCGGGAGATCACCGCGCGGGCGTAGGACTCGGTCTGCAGCAGGCCGGGCACGAACATCAGCTCGTACGTGCGGATCCGCGTCGCGGCTTCTTCGAGGCCGATGTAGTTGTCGAACCAGTTGGGCAGCGTGTCGTTGAAGCTCCGCCACCAGCCGGGCTTGTTGGCCTGCTTGACCATCTCCACGGCCCACTCGCGCTCGGCGGGGTCGTGCACGCCGTACATGGTGAGCAGGTCGACCACGTCGCGTTCCTTGCAGCCGACGCGGCCCAGCTCCATCCGGGAGATCTTCGACTCGGAGGCGCGGATCTCCCACGCCGCCTGCGCCCGCGTGACCCCGGCGGCCTCCCGCAGCCTGCGCAGCTGGGTGCCCAGGATCATCCGCCGTGCCGTGGGGCCGGTACCCGGCTCGAAGCCGGAAGCGTCGACCGGAGCCATAGGACCTTCCTGAATTCGGGGAGCGGGAGAAAACACCCAGCATCCGAAGGTACACCGCGGCCGGACGCGGTCAAGTGCGCAGCAGGATTTACCAGCGCGACGTGCCCGATTACGCTACGTGGATCCGACCAGGCCGCCAGCACGAAACTCGACCGCCCGGGAGTGTGTCCCATGTCCGGTGCCACCGCCCCATACCCCAGTTCGGTTCCCGTCGGGGTCGACCCGAACCGCGCGAGCATCGCCCGGGTCTACGACGCGGCGCTCAACGGCAAGGACAACTACGAGATCGACCGCCAGGTCCTCGCGCAGGTCCGCACCGTCGCGCCCCAGGTCAACGACCTCGCGTGGGCCAACCGGGACTTCCTCATCCGGTCCTGCCGGTTCCTCGCCATGCAGGCGGGCATCGACCAGTTCCTCGACCTCGGCTCCGGCCTGCCGACGGCGGAGAACACCCACCAGGTCGTGCAGCGCGTCAACCCCGAGGCCCGCGTCGTCTACGCCGACAACGACCCGGTGGTGCTGGCGCACGGCCGCGCGCTGCTGGAGGAGAACGCGCAGACCCACCTCGTCGAGGCCGACATCTTCGACCCGCCGCGGGTGCTGGAGAACGAGCTGGTCCGCAAGGAGCTGGACTTCTCGCGGCCCATCGCGTTGTTCCAGATCGGCACGCTGCACCACTACCTCGGCGACGACGCCCCCGAGCTGATGCGCGCCTACGTCGATGCGCTGCCCTCGGGCTCGTACGTGGCCATCGCGCACTTCTTCGACCCCGAGAAGCCCGAGCTCAGCGAGCTGGCGCGGCAGATGGAGGAGAAGTTCGTGCACAGCCCCATGGGCAGCGGCCGGTTCCGCACCAGGGCCGAGATCCAGGCGATGTTCCCCGGGCTCGAGATGGTCGAGCCGGGCCTGGTGCTGTGCGACGACTGGTGGCCGGACGGGCCGCGGATCCAGCCGTTGAACGCCGTCCGCCAGTGCATCGTCGGCGGCGTGGGTCGCAAGCCCTAAGCGGGGACGATCGGTAACCAGTGCGAAAGGTCGGCCCGGGTGCCGGAGGCGGTGACCCGGCCGGCCTCGACCGCGTCCGTCCACTTGAGACGGCCGGTGGCGAGCTCCAGCCACGTGCGCGGATCGGTCTCGACCACGTTCGGCGGGGTGCCCCTGGTGTGCCGGGGGCCCTCGACGCACTGCACGGCGGCGAACGGCGGCACGCGGACCTCCACGCCTTTTCCCGGCGCGTCCTCGGCGAGTGCGCGTAGGCTGAGCCGCACCGCGGCGGCCAGCGCGGGCCGCGGCGGTTTCTCCTCCTTCCCGCTCAACCAGGCGGACATCGCCGTCACCGCGGCACGTAACTCTGCGGGGTCGACCGAACGCGAAGTGGGCATGGGGGAACAGTAGAGTGATGGCCAGTACGAAGGCACGCGAAACGTGGGGTTGAACATGGCGCAGCGGGACGAAGCAGACCGGCTCGTACCGAATCCCCAGACCACCGCCAGGCTCGGCAAGCCGAAGATCACCGAGGAGATGCGCGCCAACGCCAGGGCCAACCCGAACAGCTGGCTCTACGTGATCGACGAGGCCTTCGACCCCAACGGTCCCGTGCCCTCCTGGGCCGTCGTCGGCGCGTACCCGGTGAACGGGCGCGGCATGATCGTCGAGGACTTCCACCCCAACGACCGGTACCGCCCCTCGCCCAAGGCGCTCGGCTTCCCCGAGCCCGCCAACGAGCTCGAGCGGCTGCTGCAGCTGGTCCGCACCAACCACCGCCCGGCGGAGGACCTGCCGCCGGTGATCCTCGACGCCACGCTGTTCGTGTACGCGATGTCGCCGTTGCAGCGCACCGTCATCGGGTTCCACAACACCGACGGCCGGGTCATGGTGCCCGCGTACACGTCCAAGTCGCTGGTGCCGCGGGAGTGGCCGCACGCGCGGGCGGTGCTGGGCCGGGACATCGTGCCGCTGCTCGCCGGCCACCCGGTGACGATCAACCCCCACGACGTCGTCACCGCTGTGGTGCCTGCCGAACACCTCGTTCAGGCGCTGGCGCGTGAGGGTCAGCGGTAACGCTCGCAGCAGGACACGCCGGTCGTCACTCCGATGAGTGACATCCGATTCGCATACTGTGCTCGATAGAGGCATGGTTGCTCCCTGAGGGAGAGGGGAGTTGCCGTGCGTTCTTGGAAGACACGGCTGCGCTGGGGTGCGGCCCTGTGCCTGACCGGTGCCCTGACCACCGGGTTCGCCCCCGAAGCCGCCGCGGCCGACTACAGCAAGGCGGGCACCACGTCCGCCGGCTCGCAGATCGCCCGCGTCGAGGGCGTGGGGGCCGCCCCCGCGTACCAGCAGCTGGGCGGCACGCTCGGGCACGACGTCAGCGGCCACCAGGGCGCCGTCGACTGGGGCGGTGCGTGGCAGGCGGGCGGCCGGTTCGTCTACGTCAAGGCCACCGAAGGCACGGGGTACGTCAACCCGCAGTTCGCCCAGCAGCACAACGGCTCGTACGCGGTCGGCATGACCCGCGGGGCGTACCACTTCGCGAGGCCCGACCTGTCCTCCGGCGCCGCGCAAGCCAACTACTTCCTGGACCACGGCGGCGGCTGGTCGGCCGACGGCCGGACCCTGCCGGGTGCGCTCGACGTGGAGTACAACCCGTACGGCGACGCGTGCTACGGCAAGGACGCGGCCGCGATGAGCGCGTGGATCGCCGACTTCTCGGCCACCTACCGCACGCGCACCGGCAGGCTGCCGACGATCTACACGTCGACCCGCTGGTGGAACCAGTGCACCGGCGGCAACACGGGCTTCGGCGCGAACCCGCTGTGGGTGGCCCGGTACAACGCCGAGCTGGGCGCGCTGCCGTCCGGCTGGCCCCGGCAGGCGATCTGGCAGTTCGCCGACCGCGGCACGCTGCCCGGCGACCAGAACCTCTTCGACGGCAGCGCCGACCGGCTCCGGGACTTCGCGCTCGGGCTGTGACGGAAGCCCTGCTCAGCCGTGCTCTAGACCAACGGGAGGACGACGAAAGTCGGCTCTCACGGTCGCGACGTGCGTAAATTCCTGACCTGACCCAGGAATTTCCCGGAAGTGAGTGACAAGTCGGCATGTCGTCATAAAGAATCCGCTCGGGCGGCCTCCCTGCACCAGGCCGCCCGCATCGCGAGGGCAACCGAAAGGGACACGACCATGCCGATTTCCGGGAGAAGACGGCGGCTCAGCGCGCTCTCCTGCGCGGCGGCGATTGCCGCCCTTGTGCCGGGACTGCTCGCTCCCCAGGCTGAGGCGATGGACTCGACGAACGAGTACGTCGCGCAGCACGACCACGAGATGGGCTCGCAGATCCGGCGCGTCGAAGGTGATCAGTCCACTCCGGACACGAAGGCGGCGGCACGGCGGCCGCAGGGGGTGAACGTCGACGGCGTCGTCGCCACCGCGACCGTGTCGGGCATCGACGTCAGCGGTCACCAGGGCAACGTCGACTGGGCGAGCTACTGGAACCAGGGGATCCGGTTCGCCTACGTCAAGGCCACCGAGAGCGTCGACTACACCAACCCGTACTTCGCGCAGCAGTACAACGGCTCGTACGGCGTCGGGATGATCCGCGGGGCCTACCACTTCGCCACCCCGGACACCTCGTCCGGCGCGGCGCAGGCCAACTACTTCGTGGACCACGGCGGCGGCTGGTCGCCCGACGGCCGGACGCTGCCCGGTGCGCTCGACATGGAGTACAACCCCTACGGTTCGACCTGCTACGGCAAGTCGAAGAGCGCCATGACGGCGTGGATCAAGGACTTCAGCGACACCTACCACGCGCGCACGAACAAGTACCCCACCATCTACACGTCCACGAGCTGGTGGGGCCAGTGCGTGGACGGCGACTTCAGCTCGACCAACCCGCTGTGGGTCGCCCGGTACTCCTCCAGCGTGGGGACCCTGCCCTACAACTGGGGCTTCTACACGTTCTGGCAGTACAGCTCCAGCCCCGTCGACCAGGACGTCTTCAACGGCGCCTACGACCGGCTGGTGGTGCTGGCGACGAATTCCGACTGAGCAACGTTTCGGTCGACAGGGGCTTCCGGTCACACGGGCCGGAAGCCCCTTTCGCGTATTTTCCGGGAACCAGGCCCGGGGCAGGCACGTCCGAGCGGGCGAAGTGACTTGCGAAAGGCGAAGCCGATGACCTACCCACCGCAGCCGGGCCAGCCGGACTACGGACAGCAGCCGGGTCCGTACGGGCAGCAACCGGAAGGCTCCGGGCAGCAGCCCGGCTACCCGTCCTCCGGTGGTTTCCCGCAGCAGCCGGGACAGCCGCAGTACGGGCAGCAGCCCGGGTACGGCCAGCAGCCGGGGTACGGTCAGCCGCAGTACGGGCAGCAACAGCCGTACGGGGGCGAGGGTTACACGCAGCCCTACCCCGCCTACGACCCGTCCGGCGGTGGTCAGTACCCGCCGCCGCCCGGGCAGTACCCGCCGGGGGTGTACGGGCAGCAGCCGCCGCCGTCCGGCGGGGGCCGCAAGGGGCTGTGGATCGGCTTGAGCATCGGCCTCGTGGTGGTGCTGGCGGCGCTGGGCATCACCGGGTTCTGGAAGCCGGGGTTCTTCGTCGGCGGTGGCGGCGACTCCGGGCCGCAGACCCTCGCGCAGTCCATTGTGGATGGTCTGAACAAGCACGACAAGGCGGGGCTGAAGGCGCTGGTCTGCGCCAACGCGGAGTCCGACGTCAACGACGCGATCGACGAGGTCGAGGACGTCTCCACCGCGAAGCTCACGAGCGTGCAGACCAACGGTGACAAGGCGACGGTGGTCGCGGCGGTCACCGCCTCCGACACCACCGGCACCGCGACCGGCGGGCTGGAGAAGCAGAACGGCAAGTGGTGCTGGCACGACCTGGCGCTCAAGGCCGACAAGGCGTCGAGCCGGACGGTCACGCCGCCGTCGTCGCGCCGCAGCGCCACCAGCAGCAGCCGGCCGTCGAGCAGCGGCGGCAGCATCGCCTCGGACGCCTACAAGGTGACGACCCAGAGCTTCGTGGACAAGGTCAACGGGAAGGACAGCGCCGGTGCGATGGCGCTGGTGTGCCAGGACAACGTCTCCGAGGTGCAGCCCAATGTCGACAAGGCGGTCTCGGGCGGCTCGCAGCTGACCGCGAACGTCTCGGGCATCGAGGGGATCGGCTTCGGCAGCGTCCGTGGCACCGTCGGCGGCCAGCAGGTGACCGGCTTCATCTCGACCGACGAGGTCGGCGACCAGGCCTGCATCGACTCGTTCGACCTCTACTGAGCCGGCTTCATGCGGCCGAGGCCGGGGGTCCTCGGCCGCATGACCAGTGCCGCCACGTAGTACGTGCAGGGCGCGTCGGAGTGGTTGGCGTAGGAGAGCGTGACGTCGGCGGCGAGGTACAGGGAGTCGCCTTCGCCGAGGATCACCACCTCGCCGTCGATGGTCAGCGTCAGCGTGCCGTCCAGCACGACGATGAACTCGTGGGAACCGGTGGCGTACGGCGGGTACGTGCCCGCCTCGCAGTCCGGCGGCAGCGTCGAACGGATCCATTCGAAGTTCACCCCGGGCACGACGGGGGTCAGGACCGTGCGCTGCCAGCCGCCGGGTTCGTGCACGGTGTCCTGCTCGGCGGCGCGGCGGAGGATCCGGCGGGCCGGCTGGGTGATCAGCTGCGCCAGCGGCAGTCCGAGCCCCGTCGCGATCCGGTCGAGGACCACGATCGTCGGAGCCTTCGCCCCTCGTTCGACTGAGGACAGCATGCTCACGCTCACCTCGGAGCGTTCGGCCAGAGCCTGCAGGGTCAGGCCCCGTTCCAGACGGGCGGCCTGGACGCGTTCCCCGAGGGCGACAAGATCCATGTATTCTATAGTAGTGGCAGATTCCGCTATAGTGAAATCAGCGTCCGCGGCTGACCTTCCGGCAGTCGCGGAGATCTACGCGCACTACGTCGAGCACAGCGTGGCCACCTTCGAGCTGGAGCCGCCGGACCTCGCCGAGTGGGAGCGCCGTTTCGCGGCCGTGACCGGTGCGGGCCTGCCGTTCCTGGTGGGCGAGCTGGACGGCGCCGTCGCCGGTTACGCCTACTGTTCGCCGTGGAAGCCGCGCCCCGCCTACCGGCAGACGGTGGAGGACTCGATCTACCTCGCGCCGGACGCCGTCGGCAAAGGCCTCGGCGGGCTGCTGCTCGACGAGCTGCTCAGCCGGTGCGGGGCGGCGGGCATCCGCGAGGTGATCGCGGTGATCGCCGCCCCGGGACCGGACAACGTCTCGTCGTCGCTGCACCGCCGACGGGGTTTCACCGACGCGGGCAGGCTGACCGCGGTCGGCTACAAGCACGGCCAGTGGCTGGACACCCAGCTGATGCAGCGTTCCCTCGTGCCGCGCTGATCAGCCGAACAGCTTGGGCAGCGTGCCCTCCCACGCCTCACGCAGCTCGGCGAGCGGGAAGGACGTCACGCCCTGGATCTCCAGCGCGCCGGACTCCGGGTCGACCACACCGGTCTTGCGCCACGGCAGGCCGCGCGCGGTGCACATCTCGGTGAACCGCAGCTCCTCGGTCCGCGGCACCGCCACCAGCACCCGGCCCGACGACTCGGAGAACAGCTGCACGAACGGGTCCACGTCCTCGTCGAGGACGATCCGGGCACCGCACTGGCCGACCAGCACGGTCTCCACCAGTGTCTGCGCGAGCCCGCCGTCGGACAGGTCGTGCGCGGCCGAGATCATGCCGTCCCGCGAGCCGGCGACCAGGACCTCGGCGAGCAGCCGCTCGCGCTCCAGGTCCACCTTCGGCGGCCGCCCGCCGAGGTGGTCGTGGACCACCTGCGCCCACGCGGAGCCGTCGAGCTCGTCGTGCGTCTCGCCGAGCAGCAGCAGCGTCTCCCCGGCCTCGGCGCCGATCCCGGTCGGGATGCGGCGCTTCACGTCGTCGATCACGCCGAGCACACCCACCACCGGGGTGGGCAGGATCGCCGTGTCGCCGGTCTGGTTGAAGAAGCTGACGTTGCCGCCGGTGACCGGGATGCCCAGCTGCGCGCAGCCGTCGGCGAGGCCGTGCACGGCCTGCTCGAACTGCCACATCACGCCGGGATCGGTGGGGGCCCCGAAGTTCAGGCAGTTCGTGACGGCCACCGGCGTCGCGCCGCTGGTCGCCACGTTGCGGTAGGACTCGGCGAGCGCGAGCTGCGTGCCGAGGTACGGGTCCAGGTAGACGAAGCGGGCGTTGCAGTCGGTCGACACGGCCACGCCGCGGCCGGTCTTCTCGTCGATCCGGATCAGGCCGGAGTCGGCGGGCTGCGCGAGCACGGTGTTGCCGCGCACGTAGCGGTCGTACTGCTCGGTGACCCAGTCCTTCGACGCCTGGTTCGGCGACGAGATCACGCGCAGGATGGTCTCCCGCAGCTCCTCGGGGGTGCTGGGGCGGGCCAGCCCCGCCGTGGTGCTCGCCTGCAGGGTGTCCTGAGTGGACGGACGGACGACGGGCCGGTCGTACACCGGGCCCTGGTGCGCGACGGTGCGCGGCGGCACGTCCACGACGGTCTCGCCGTGCCAGGTGATCACCAGGTGGTCGCCGTCGGTGACCTCGCCGATCTCCGTGGCGATGACGTCCCACTTGCGGCAGACCGCGAGGAACTCCTCCACTTTGGACGGTTCGACGACGGCGCACATGCGTTCCTGCGACTCGCTCGACAGGATCTCCGCCGGGCTCATCCCGGTGGCGCGCAGCGGAACGCGGTCCAGCTCGATGCGCATCCCGCCGTCACCGGCCGCGGCCAGCTCCGACGTGGCGCACGAAAGCCCGGCACCGCCGAGGTCCTGGATGCCGACCACGAGCTTCTCGGCGAACAGTTCGAGGCAGCACTCGATGAGCACCTTCTCGGTGAACGGGTCGCCGACCTGGACGCTGGGCAGCTTCTTGCGGCCGCCGGCGGACTCCTCGCCGGAGAACGTGTCGCTCGCCAGCACGGACACGCCGCCGATGCCGTCGAGCCCGGTCCGCGCGCCGAAGAGGATGATCTTGTTGCCGGTACCGGAGGCGAAGGCGAGGTGCAGGTCCTCGGTGCGCATTGCGCCGACGCACATCGCGTTCACCAGCGGGTTGCCGGCGTAGCTCGGGTCGAACACGACCTCGCCGCCGATGTTCGGCAGGCCGAGGCAGTTGCCGTAGCCCGCGACGCCGGCGACCACGCCGGGCAGCACGCGGCGGGTGTCCGGCGCGTCGGCGGGGCCGAAGCGCAGCGCGTCGGCGACCGCGAGCGGGCGCGCGCCCATCGCGAGGATGTCGCGCACGATGCCGCCGACTCCCGTCGCCGCGCCCTGGTAGGGCTCCACATAGGACGGATGGTTGTGGCTCTCCACCTTGAACGTGACGGCCCAGCCGTCGCCGATGTCGACGACGCCGGCGTTCTCGCCGATACCGGCGAGCATCCTGGCCTTCATCTCGGGCGTGGTGGTCTCGCCGAAGTAGCGCAGGTGCTTCTTCGAGGACTTGTACGAGCAGTGCTCGCTCCACATCACCGAGTACATGGCGAGCTCGGCGTCCGTGGGGCGGCGGCCGAGGATCTCCCGGATGCGGGCGTACTCGTCCTCGGCGAGGCCGAGCTCGCGGTAGGGCTGCGGGGTCTCCGGAGTGGCTGCGGCGCGGGCGGTGGTGTCGATGACCAGGGCTTCCGTCACCAGACCAGGGTAGCTTGACGGGAAATTCGGTCGACCTGGACACGGGGCCTCCATACCGTTTGCAGAATGCGTCTGCCGTCCCGGCTCACCCCCTTGCGCTTCCTCGGCGCCCTGCTCAGGGCCCGGCCCTTGCTGGCCGTGGCCGCCTGTGTGCTGGGCGCGGTGTGGTTGCTGCCGGGCGCGCTGCTGCCGTTGGTGATCGGAAACACGGTCACCGCGATCGCCCGCGGTGAACGGATCTGGGGCCAGATCGTGCTCGTCGCGGGCCTCGGCGTGGTGCAGGCGGTCTTCGGCGGGGCGTTGATCTTCGCGGTGCACACGACCTGGCTGCACGGCTCCTCGACCGCGCAGCGGCTGATCGCCGACCACACCGCGCGCCTCGGCGCGTCGCTGCGTGCCCAGGCGGCGACGGGGAACGTGATGGCCCTCTCCTCCAGCGACATCGGCCGGATCGGCAACGTCCTCGAGGTGGGGCCCAGGATGTTCGGGTCCGTCGTGGCGTTCCTCACGGTCAGCGTCGTGCTGCTGTTCTCCTCGCCGCTGCTCGGTGCGGTGGCACTGGTCGGGGTGCCGGTCGCGGTGCTGGGCATGGGCCGGCTCGTCGCCCCGCTCCAGCGCCGCAAGGGCGAGCAGCGGGAGGAACTGTCCGAGGTGAACTCCATCGCCTCGGACATCGTGTCCGGCCTGCGGATCCTGCGGGGCATCGGTGGCGAACGGCAGTTCGCGCAGCGGTTCCGCGGCGCGAGCCAGCGGGTGCGGCTGGCCGGGGTCGGGGTGGCCCGCAGCGACTCGTGGCTCGTGGGTGCCGAGGTCCTGCTGCCCGGACTGGTGACCGTCGCGATCACGTGGCTCGGTGCGCGGCTGGCCGTGGCGGGCACGATCGGGGTCGGCGAGCTGGTCACGTTCTACGCCGCGTCGGCGTTCCTGGTGGTCCCGGTGAGCACGGCGACGGAGTTCGCGAACGCCTTCACCTCGGGGCTGGTGGCGGCCCGCAAGATCTGCGGCGTGCTGGCGCTGCGCCCGGTGCTGGCCGAGCCGGAGCGGCCGGTCGCGCTGCCGGAAGGGCCGCTGGAACTGCACGACAGCGAGACCGGCTTCACCGCCGTGGCGGGCAAGTTGACGGTGATCGACGCGGGGAAGCGGGCGGAGGAGCTCGCGGAGCGGATGGCGCGCTTCGCGGACGCGGCGCCCGGCGAGCGCGTGCTGGTGTCGGGAGTTCCCGCCGACCAGGTGGCGCTGAGCGAGCTGCGGTCGCGGGTGGTCTACGCGCACAACCAGGACCTGTGGTTCTCGGGTCCGTTGCGGGAGCAGCTGGTGCCGGAGGAACGGGCGGAGGCGGCGCTCGCCGCGGCCGACGCCGGCGACATCGTGGCCGGTTTCCCCGACGGGCTGGACGAGGTGATCGGCGAGCGGGGCCGCGAGGTCTCCGGCGGGCAGCGGCAGCGGCTGAGCCTCGCACGGGCGCTCGCGCTCGACGCGGACGTGCTGCTGCTCGACGAACCGACGTCGGCGGTGGACACGCACACCGAGGCGCGGATCACCGAGCGGGTCGCGGAACTGCGGAGGGGCAGGACGACGGTGGTGTTCACGGAGAGTCCGTTGTGGACGGTCGTGGCGGATGAGGTGATCTCGTGCCGGTGAAGCTGCCGCTCGCGACAACGCGGGCGGCGAGGGCGTGGCTGCGCACCACGGTGCGCACGCACCGCGGGGCGTTCGCCGGGGTGATCGGGCTGTTCGGCCTGGCCTCCGTGGCGGGCCTCGTGGGGCCGCAGATCCTGGGCAGGCTGGTGGACTCCGTGGTCGCGGGGCACGCGAACATCGAGGCGCTTGCGCTGCTGTTCGTCGTCGTGCTGGTGGTGCAGGCGACGCTGAAGCGGCTCGCCAGGGTGCGCGCGGGGATGCTGGGTGAGCGCGTGCTGGCCGAGACGCGCGAGTCCTTCGTGGGCGAAGCGCTGAAGCTGCCGTTGAGCACGGTGGAGGCCGCGGGCACGGGCGACCTGCTCAGCCGCGCGACGACCGACGCCGACCGGGTGGACCACGCCGTCCGCAACGGGGTGCCGGAGATCGTCGTGTCCACCGTGACCGTGGCGTGCACGGTGGTCGCGATGGTCGTCACGTCGCCGCTGCTGTCGCTCGCGTTGCTGGTCGTCGTGCCGGTGCTGTACCTGTCGTGCCGGTGGTACTGGACCCGCGTGCCCAGGACGATCGAGCGGATGCTCAGCGGGTGGGCCGACGTGCAGACGCAGCTGCACGAGACGGCGGACGGCGCCCGCACGGCGGAGGCCCTGGGTCTGGTCGAGCGCCGCGTCGCGCTGGGCAGGCGGGCGCTCGCGGACGCGGTCGGGCGCGAGCGTGAGCTGCGGAGCCTGTCCGTGCGGTGGGTGCCGTGGATGCAGCTGTCCCAGGTGCTGCCGATCGCGGTGATGCTGCTGCTCGGCGCGTGGGCGTACGGGCGGGGGCTCGTCGGGCTGGGCGTGGTGACGACGATGGTCGTGTACGTCCAGGCGCTCGCGGGGCCGCTGGAGGAGCTGCTGTGGTGGACCGAGGACGTGCTGGTGTCGGGCACCGCGCTGCGGCGGATCATCGGGGTCCGCGGCAGCGACGAGCGGCGGCGGGACGGGCGCCCGCACGGCCGGGAGATCGTGGTGCGCGGGGTGCGGTACGGGTACTCCGCGGACCGCGAGGTGCTGCACGGCATCGACCTGCGCGTACCGCCTGGCGAGCGGCTGGCGATCGTCGGGCCGTCAGGTGCGGGGAAGTCGACGCTCGGCAGGCTGCTCGCGGGGGTGGCGGCGCCGGGAGCCGGTTCGGTGACGATCGGCGGGGCGGAGGTGTCGACGCTGCCGGAGGACGTGCTGCGTGGTGAGGTGCTGCTGCTGACGCAGGAACAGCACGTGTTCGCGGGCACGCTGCGGGAGAACCTGACACTGCCCGCGGGCGAGTGGCAGGACGCCGACCTGGTGAGGGCGCTGGAAGCCGTGGGGCTGCGGGGGTGGTTCGACGGGCTGCCGGACGGGCTGGACACGCGGCTCGGGGCCGGGGCGCTGGCAGTGCCTGCTGCGGTCGCGCAGCAGCTCGCGCTGGCCCGGGTCGTGCTGGCCGACCCGCACACGGTGGTGCTGGACGAGGCGACGTCGCTGTTGGACACGTCGTCGGCGCGGCAGTTGGAGCGGTCGTTGAGCGGGGTGCTGGCCGGGCGGACAGTGATCGCCATCGCGCATCGGCTGCACACCGCGGCGGCCGCTGATCGGGTGGCTGTCGTGGAGGACGGGCGGATCAGCGAGCTGGGGTCGCACGCTGAACTTCTCTCCACTGACGGGGCCTACGCTCGGCTGGTGGCTGCGGCTTCTGTGGATGTTTGAGGGGTGACGGGTGGGCGGCCGGTGCCGGTCGCCGTGCGGGCTGCCGGTTCACCGCCCTTCGTCGCTGATCGTTTTACGGCGGGGCGGCCGCGTCAAGGGCGCTCAGTGTGAGGGTGTGGGTGGGCTGTGGCTTGGTGGTTATGGTCCGGTTTGGTTGCGTGG